>NZ_VCKX01000005.1 GCF_005889725.1 Nonomuraea zeae | reverse complement strand
GGCCATGGGGGCGGTGGCGGGCGGTTTCGCAGGTGCGCGGCTGGGCCGGCGCATCCCGGCGCCGGTGCTGCGCGGGGTCATCGTTTGCGTGGGAATTGCGGCGATTGTCGTACTGGTGTACGGATAATTTGCGGGCCTTATGGGTATAAATCAGTACATGAAGGGTGATCGGGTCGAGATCGTCATCGACGCGGGAGGATCGCCGCGTACCTACGAGATCAGGGCCACCCGGGCCGGCCGGCGGGTCGAGGTGACCACCGGGCGGGGGCTCGTGGAGGTGACCGAGGTCACCCGGAGCGGATCGCCGGTCCGCACGGCCAGGTTCATGTCCAGCCGAATCCTCGCCCTCGTCGAGCACCCCGCCGACGAAGCCGTCTGAGGCCCGCCGAGGTCCGAACAAGCCGACTTACCAGCCGACGCACAACGCACAAGCCGACGATCGGCCGGCGGGCCGTCCGAGGCCCGCCGGCGGGTGATCAGCGGAAGTCGGCCGCGTGGTCCTCGGCCCACTGGCGGAAGGTCAGCGCCGGCCGCCCGAGCAGCTTCGCCACCGTGTCGGTCGTCGGCTCCGGCTCGGTGACGAACCGTCCCCACGTCTCCAGCGCGCTCTCCACGAACGACGGATCGCCCCAGGCGGCCAGGAGCTGCTCGCGCGCCTCGTCCAGCGGCTGCTCCTCCCACCGCACCTCGCGCCCGGTCGCCTCGCCGATCAGGCGTACCTGCTCGGCCTGGGTGAGCTGCTCGGGTCCGGTGATGGCGTACGCGGCCCCGTTGTGCCCCGCGGAGGTCAGCACGTGCACGGCCACCGCCGCGATGTCCTTCTCGTGGATCAGCGACCTGGCGGCCTGCCCGTACGGCCAGCGCACCACGCCCCGCCTGACCTGCTCCGCCCAGCCCAGCGTGTTGGCCGCGAACCCGCCGGGCCGCAGGAACGTCCAGCCGAGCCCGGAGCGCCGGATCAGCCGCTCGATGTCCCCGTAGTGCCTCGACGGCTCCTCGCCGTCCGGCACGCTCGCGGACAGGTACACCACGCGCCGCGTTCGCTTGGCGATCGCCGTGACGACCTCGTCCGCGACGCCCGTCGAGAAGCTCGGCCAGAGCAGGAACACGCTCTCCACGTCCTCCAGCGCCGGCTCAAGCGTCTCAGGCGCGTTCAGGTCGCCCCGCACCATCTCCACGGGCAGCCCCGCCCGGCCGGGATCCCGGACGAACGCCCGTACGGCCAGCCCGGCCTCCGCGAGCTGGGTGGTCACATGCCTGCCAACATTGCCGGTCGCGCCGGTCACCAGAATCTTGCCCATGACCCGACCGTAGAACCTCAACCAAAGCTCAGGTCAAGCCACGCCCGGCCGAACCTGGATCGTGCCGTCCCGCCGGATCCGCGTCTCGAACAGGGGCGCGGGCGCGGTCGCCGGCCCGTGCTTCACCGTGCCGTCGGTCAGCCTGAACGTGCTGCTGTGCCACGGGCACACCACGCACGCCTCCCCGTCCTCCATCACGAGCCTGCCCTGGTGCAACGGCCCCGCCAGATGGGGGCAACGGTCGGCCAGCACGGTCACGGCGTCGCCCTGGCGCAGCACGAAGAGCTGGATGTAGCCGAGCCGCCTGGCGACCGGGCGGCCGTCGGGCAGGTCCTTGAGCGGGCACAGGTCGTGCCAGCCCAGCGGCACCAGGTGGGTGACCTGCGGGGCGTGGTTCGCGCCCGCGGCCTGCCGGTAGGCCAGGTGGCCGCCGAGATACGCGCCGAGGCCGCCCACGCCGAGCCCGGCGTACGACAGCATCCGCCCGGCCCGTTCGCTGCCGCGCAGCCGGGCCGCCAGCGAGGCGGAGAACAGGCCGAGCGCGGCCACGTTCGACAGCATGTGGACGAAGCCCACCCGCTGCTGTTCACGGTGCAGCGAGGACCAGTCGGTCAGCCCGGACGCGGCCGTCGGGAGCGCGTTCGCGATGCCCGTGGCCAGCAGCAGGCGCGAGGCGCGCGGATCGGCGTCGGCCAGGTCGAGCACGGCCGTGGACAGCCAGCACCCGAGGCTGACCGTGGCCAGCGGCGGGTGCAGCGGCTTGCCGGTGGGCACGCCGTGCAGCAGATCGCGTAGCCAGCCCTGGCGAATGCGCTGACGTACGGCTTTGGCCAGCACTCTGACCGGTTTGTCCATTGCCTTCGACTTCTCGAGCCGATCGGCGATGGCAACCGGCCCGGCGAAACCCCGCAACTGCCGACGTCTCGCTCGTACTGTCTCTTTCACGACAAGTCCCCTACCCCCGCCATGAGGGGATCACTCGGACAGGTGCCCCCTGGCCACGGAGAGTTCGACCAGCTCCCGGGCGTACGCGCCCAGCGAGGCCGATCCCTCCTCGATGATCTGAACCTTCTCCCTGACCTGTGCGGCCTTGACTTTGAACAGCGGCCATGTGCCTCCCTCGGTGTGGTGATTGGCCAAGATCGGGGCGAACCGGTCGAGCGCCTTGGCGAATCTCGCCTCCGGCGTCTTCCTGGCCTCGAACTCGTCCCAGAGCTCCCGCAGCCACGCACCCTGCTCGCCCGGCAGCAGCCCGAAAATGCGGTCCGCGGCCGTCGTCTCGGCCTCCACCTGGGCGGAGACGGCCACCGCGTCGTAGATGAAAGTGTCGCCGGCGTCGATCTCGACCAGATCGTGCACCAGCAGCATGGCCACCACTCGCTGGAGGTCGGTCCCCGGCGGGGCGTGCTCGCCGAGGACCATCGCCAGCGTGCCCACGTACCAAGAGTGCTCTGCGGTGTTCTCCCGCCGCGAACCGTCGATGAGATGGTTGCGGCGGATGATCCGCTTCAACTTGTCGATTTCGATGGCGAAGGCGATCTGGGCGTTCAGGCGGTCCTCTTCTGGCGCGATAGTCACGCGCGACACCCTAATGTGCGGTGATCACCCCGGTTGGTGAAATCGTGACCGGAACTCCGTTGAACACTGCGTTACCACTTGGTACGTCGATGGTGGATTCGTCGGTAAGAGTGTTGACGCTGACCCCCGCGTGCTCGGCCGCCACGCTCTGCGCACTGCCCGTGTGCCCCCAGCCGTGCGGCAGGCTGACCACGCCCGGCATGATCGTGTCGGTGGGTTCGAGAGGCACCGTGACCTGGCCCTTCGCTGATCTGACCACGGCCTCGCCGCCGAGCCCGAGCCTGGCCACGTCCGCCGGGTTGATCTGCAGCGTGCAGGTGTTGCTGCCGCCGACCAGCGGGCCCACGTTGTGCAGCCAGCTGTTGTTGGAGCGCAGGTGCCGCCGCCCGATCAGGACGATCTCCGGTGGCATCTCCTCCATCTTGCCCCGCAGCCGCTCCACGTCCTCGATGAGCTGCGGCGGCGCGAGCTCGATGAGCCCCGAAGTGGTCTTGAGCACCTCGGGCAGCCTGGGCTCCAGCGCGCCGAGATCCAGCCCGTGCGGATGGTCGAGCAGCTTGCGCAGCGACAGGTCGCCCTTGCCGGCCCACTCGCCGTACGGGCCGAGCCTGAGCATGAGGTCGAGCCGGCGCTCGCTGCCCGTCTCGCCCTCCAGCAGGTCCCGCAGCTCGGCCACGTCCCGCCCCTCGACGCCGGAGCCGGGCGTCTCCGTGGCCTTGCGCAGCGTCTCGTCGATCACGAACGCGTCCAGGTCGCCCTCCAGGCCCGATGCGATCATGGCGAGCCTGGCGAGGATCTGGGCCTCCGACGGCTGCCCGTCGAGCGGCAGCAGCGGCGGCGAGTAGCGCGTGTAGTTGCGCACGGCGAACCCGAGCAGCGCGAAGTCGTAGTGTCCCGACTGCAGCACGCGCGGCGGGGGCAGGATGACGTTCGCGTGCTTGGTGGTCTCGTTCAGGTACGGGTCCACGCTCACCATGAAGTCGAGCTGCGCGAAGGCCGCGTCCAGCCGGTCACCGTGCGGCGCCGACAGCACGGGGTTGCCCGCGACGGTGACCAGGAATTTGACCTGCCCCTCGCCCGGCGTCTCGATCTCGTCGGCGAGCGTGGCCACCGGCAGCTCGCCGTTCGCCTCCGGCAGCCCTCTGACCCGGCTCCGCCACCGTCCGACCGTGTACGCTCTCCGGCGCGCCGCGAACTCGGTGGCCGGTTTGGGGAACATGGCGCCGCCCGGCCTGTCCAGGTTGCCCGTCAGCACGTTCAGCACGTCGACGAGCCACTGGGCCAGCGTGCCGAACTCGGCGGTGCAGGTGCCGATCCTGGCGTACACGGCCGCCGTACGCGCCGCCGCCAGCTCCCTGGCCAGCCGGACGATCACCGCGGCCGGCACGCCGGTACGCAGGGAGACCGCCTCCGGCGGGAAGTGCTTGGCCGCCTCGCGGACCTCGGCCAGCCCGTTGACCGGGTGCGACGGCCTGACCAGATCCTCGGCGAACAACGTGTGGACGATGCCGAACAGCAGGTACGCGTCCGTCCCGGGGCGCACGAAGACGTGCTCGTCGGCCAGCGCGGCCGTCCGCGTACGCCGGGGGTCGACCACGACGAGCCGGCCACCGCGCGCGCGGAGGGCCTTCAGCCGGCCGGGGAAGTCGGGCGCGGTGCACAGCGAGCCGTTGGACTCCAGCGGGTTCGCGCCGAGCATCAGCAGATAGTCGGTCCTGTCCAGGTCGGGGACCGGGATGGCCAGGGGGTGGCCGAACATCAGGCCGCTGGCGACGTGCTTGGGCATCTGGTCCGCGGTGCTGGCGGAGAAGACGTTGCGGGTGCCGAGCGACTTGATCAGCGGTGCGCCGTACAGGGCGCCGGCCATGGTGTGCGCGCTCGGGTTGCCGAGATAGATCGCGACGGACCGGCGATCGGCGACCTGGGCGAGCCCGTCCTTGACGGCGGCGAAAGCCTCGTCCCAGCCGACCTCGCGCCACAGGTCGCCCTCCCTGATCAGGGGCTTGCGCAGGCGGTCGGGGTCCTCGTCGAGCCGGCCGAGGCTGGCTCCCTTCGGGCAGATGAACCCCTTGCTGAACGGATCGTCCTTGTCTCCGCGGACGCTGGTGACGTGCCCGCCCCCGTCGAGGGTGAGCGTCAGGCCGCAGACGGCCTCGCAGAGGGGACAGGTCCGGTGGACGGTCGACGTCATCACGACTCCTGAGTTCGCCAGATGAACTCATCTTGGCTCGTGCCGCGCGCATGGGGAAGCCCCGGAGCCCCCGCGGTCTCCGGGGCTTGCGCCCCTGGGAAATTTCCCGGATTTCCCAGGCTTGGAAAGTTCGTCAGCTCACCTGGGGCAGCGTCACTTCTGTGCGCAGATCAGGCGGCTCCTCAAGGTCGGGTCTCATCGAGATCCACGCCCGCCGGCCGTAGAGGCGGTCCAGGCCCGGAGAGGACACTCCCGGGACCTCGTCGCGCCGGACGATCTCGACGATCACGAACTGGGCCCTCCTGCGGTGCCGGAAGACGTTCGCGCTCCTGGCCCAGCAGGCCGCCGCGATCTCCTCGCTGTACGCCTCGAACTCCTCGGCGCAGATTCCGGCCCTGGTCAGGATCAGCGCCTTCTCGCCCGTCGCCGTCGGCGTGATCCACAGCACCAGCGGGATCCGGCCGGACCTGGTGTGCATCGTGGTCTCCAGGCAGACCCGCTGCAGCCGGTGCCTGGCGACCACGCACCAGAAGTGGGCGGCCATCCAGTTGCGCCCGATCCTGGTGGCCGCCGGCACCGAGACGGCGCTGGTCAGGAGGATGAAGGGCGCCCAGCGCCCCTCCTGGGTGGCGCCCAGCAACGTCAGGATGAACAGCGCCAGACCGGCGAGCAGCAGCAACTCCGTACGGATCCGCCAGAGCCGGACCAGCAGCCCGCCGCGACCGGCGGCGGGGAGGTCCTCGTAGGCCGGATAAATCTGGTTCCGAGGGTTCCTCGGCATGTCAGGACACCTCCTCTGTCACCCGGTGTGGCAGGCGGAGCTGGTCGAAACGCGGGTCGCGGTAGCAACGGGCCCCGAACCCCGTCCGCGCCACCGTCCATCCGATGTGATGTGCGAATTCGTCGGGCTCCATGCAGATTTCGCGATCGGCCAGTGCGATGAGTTCCCGGATCCGGGACTTGATTCGGCTGAGTCCCTTGGTACCTTGTGAGTACATAGAAGACCCCTTTCGCGGCATTTTCAGAGGTGGCTTCTTGACCGGTCCGACGGCTGGTGACCGGTCTCGCCGCAGGGTGGCAGCCCATTTGCGGCGAACTGGTGATCAGCCTCGGCCCGGCTTTTTTCGTGCTCGAATGAGCGGATGATCGCTGGGTTCTTCAGACGATTGAGTAATCCTTCCGGCAAGCGGCCTCCCTGGGGTGGATGTGCGTTTCCGGGACGGCGACGTTGCCGGCGATGCGGCCCTCGTGCGGATCGGCATGATGGCGCGCGAACGTGAGCGGAAGGCCCGGTGTGTACGGCCGTGTCGTCATGCGCGGCCTCCTCATCACTCGAGATCCCTCCTGGGACGATCGTCTCTCCAGGCCTGCGTCGCTGCAATACTTTGAGCAAGGGAAGATTTAACTTTCTTCGCAGCTTGCTTGTTTCCTTGCCGTGCAACTTGCACGAGATGTGTCATGGCCTGCGGGTCTGCGCCATAGCCCGGAAAACCCGGCTTGGCCTCGGCAACCTCGTGGAGCTTGTCTTGCTCCTACGCTCTCTCCGTGAAAGCCTTCTGGCAAGGCCGAGCGGCACTACACATGCAACTTGCAGTGTAAGATTAGGAGAACGGCCCACGAAGCCGGGCCTCAAACGATTCCTTCCGGCTACACCTTCATTCCCGACAAGGAGAGTGGACGGTGCCAACGCAGCAGGGCAGTCCGACAGTTCGCAGGCTCCGGCTCGGCCAGGAGCTGCGCCTTCTCCGGGAGCGCGGCAAGCTCACCGGGGCAAAGGCGGCCAGGGAGCTCGGCTGGTCCGCGAGCAAGGTCAGCCGCATCGAGGCGGCCAAGACCATGCCCAGCGCCGACGACATCAAAGCCATGGGGAAGCTCTACCGCGTCGACGGAGAGAAACTTGACGAACTCTTCGGCCTGCTCCGGGATGCGGAACAGCGGGGGTGGTGGGAGGATTACGAGGACGCACTGCCGGAGGAGTACACAAGATTCCTCGGGCTCGAGGCGGAGGCGACCTCACAGCGATCGTGGGAACCACAGATCGTGCCCGGTCTCCTGCAAACCGAGGACTACGCGCGGGAAGTGATCCTGGCTTCTCGCGGCATCGCGCGCATTACGCACAGCGGTGTCCGGAGCCGCGTCGAGGCCCGCCTCGACAGGCAGCGACGCGTCCTGCACCGGCCCCATCCCTGCGCGCTCACGGTCGTGCTGGATGAGTCGGCGCTGACCCGCCGTTTCGGGGAGCCTTCGGTGATGCGCGAGCAGATGGAGCATCTCCTTGAGATATCCCTGATGCCGCACGTCAATATTCACGTCCTCACGCTGGACGCACTCCATCCGGTGAACACGAGTGCCTTCATTCATCTGAAGTTCAGGGACTTCGACGACGTCGTTTACCTGGAGCAGCTCTACACCGCTAATTTTGTCGAGGATCTCGAGCGAGTGGCGGGATACGAGGCAGCATTCGGCCACATCAGGTCGGAGGCGTTGGACGAGGACGAGTCGCGCGTGCTCATCCAGCGCAAAGCCATGCTGTGGCGCCGCTAGGCCAGCACACCTCAACAAGGGGCAATGGAGCCCCTTTCTCTATTTGGGGAGATAATGCACAACCATCTCACGAACACGGCTTGGCGGAAGAGCACCTTCTGCAATGGAGCAGACGCCTGCATCGAGGTCGCTCCTTTGGCCGATGGGAATGTCGCGGTTCGGGACAGCAAGGAGCAGGACGGGCCCGTCCTGGTCTTCACCCCGTCCGAGTGGGCAGCTTTCACCGCCGGTGTCCGTGACGGCGAGTTCGATGTGGCCACGCTAGGGGCCGGCGCATAAAGAACGGCCCTGGCAAGTTGGTGACACAACCTTCAGGGCCGTTCGGGACGAGGCGTTGGCACGCCTCCGCGCACTCCGGCTCACCTGCGAACTTGAGCACAGAAGACCTGCACATCATGGCACATTGACCGCCCAGGTGATCAAGCCTCACACGGCCCACACCGGCCCCGAGATTCCCGCGACACCGGACGGGGCCTGGCGCCCAGTCCCCGGGCGACTATGACAGGCCCAGCCCCCGGGCGACTATGACAGGCCCAGTCCCCGGGCGACGCCCTGGCCGAGGTCCTTGTGGATGTTGGTCCAGTACTCCACGACCCGCTTCTTCATGTCAGCCGTGACCTCGGGGGCCGAGGCGTGGCCCACGACGTTGCTCACCAGGTGGGCGCGGTCCGTCTCGGACAGCACGTTCTCCCACAGGGCGCGCGGCTGCACGTAGTCGTCGTCCTCGGCGTGCTTGGCGTAGGCCGAGCGGAGCAGCTCGCCGGTGACGTGGTAGCCCTCGCCCTCGTACAGCGACGGGTCGGCGGCCGGGCCGTTGACCGAGTTGGGGGCGTAGACCGGGTCCTGCGAGCTCCTGAACGCCATCGGGCCGTCGAAGTTGTAGCTGTTGACGGCGTTGCGCGGCTGGTTGATCGGGAGCTGCAGGTAGTTGGGCCCGATCCGGTACCTGTGCGTGTCCGGGTAGGAGAACAGGCGGCCCTGGAGCATCTTGTCGGGCGAGGCGCCGATGCCGGGCACCATGTTCGACGGCTCGAAGCTCGCCTGCTCCACCTCCGTGAAGTAGTTCTCGGGGTTCCTGTTGAGCACGAACCTGCCGATCGTGATCTCGGGGTAGTCGCTGTGCGGCCACACCTTGGTCAGGTCGAACGGGTTGAACCGGTAGTCGGCCGCCGCCTCGAACGGCATGATCTGCACGTTGACCTTCCATGACGGATGGTCGCCGGCCGCGATGGCCGTGTGCAGGTCGCGGATGTGGTGGTCGGGATCGACCAGCAGGGCGGCGGCTTCGTCGCCCGTGTAGTTCCTGATCCCCTGCTCGGTCCTGAAGTGGTACTTCACCCAGAACTTCGCGCCCGCCGCGTTGTACCAGAGGAACGTGTGCGAGCCGAAGCCGTGCATGTTCCGCCAGGACGCCGGGATGCCACGGTCCGTCATCAGGAACGTGACCTGGTGCGCCGACTCGGGCGACAGCGTCCAGAAGTCCCACTGCATGTTGTTGTCCCGCAGGTGGGTGTCCGCCCGGCGCTTCTGGCTGTGGATGAAGTCGGAGAACTTCGACGGGTCGCGGATGAAGAAGATCGGCGTGTTGTTGCCGACGAGGTCGTAATTGCCTTCTTCGGTGTAGAACTTGATCGCGAATCCGCGCGGGTCGCGGGCGGTGTCGGCGCTGCCGAGCTCGCCCGCGACCGTCGAGAAGCGCAGGAAGAGCGGCGTCTCCTTGCCCTTCTGGAACAGGCCGGCCTTGGTGAACTGGCTGACGTCCTCCGTGATCTGCAGGATGCCGTGGGCGCCGCCGCCCTTGGCATGCACGACGCGCTCGGGGACGCGCTCCCTGTTGAAGTGCGCCATCTTCTGGATCAGGTAGTGATCCTGCAGGAGCAGCGGGCCATTCGGACCGACGGAGAGCGAGTGCTCGTCGCTCGGCGCGGCGAGGCCGGCGTCGTCGGTGGAGATGGGCCTGGTCGTCATATCGAGATCCTCCGGAAATCGTCTTCGGCAGCTCGGGCCTAAGCCCGTTCCCCATGAGTCCCGACGTATGCACCAAACCTGAATGATTCAGGTAAACGAGCCGTGAAACTTAAGCTCGGGCCGGTACGCGGCTCCGTACGAGGAAGATGGAGCTCAGCCCGGCGAGCACCGCCAGACCGGCCATCGCGATGGAGGCCCACAGGGAGGCGGACGGATCGGACGCGGTCGCGCCGTGACCCTGGCTCAGCGTGATGAACAGCGTTCCGACCGTCGAGACGCCGATGACCTGGCCGAGCTGCATCACGGTGAGCAGCGCGCCGCTCGCGTCCGCCGCGAAGGCGCCGTCCACCTGCTCGGTCGCCATGTTCGTCACCGCGACCTGCACCCCGAGCCCGGCGCCGACGAGAGCGCTCATGGCGGCGTAGGGGAGCCCGCCGCCGGCGGCGAGCCCGAGCCCGAGATAGGCGGGCGCGGCCACCACGTAGCCGACGGGCACCAGCGGGCGCTGCAGCCCGATCGGCAGGCGCGGCCAGAACAGCCCGACGAGACCGAAGGCCAGCGCGCACGGCACCAGCATCAGGCCGGAGCCGAGCGGCGTCAGGTGCAGATCGCCCTGGAGGTGCAGGGCCGAGGTGAACAGGAACGCGCCCCAGGTCGCCGGGCCGAACAGCAGGATCGCCAGTCCGGGCCGCATGCCCGGCGCGCGCAGCACGCGTGCGTCGACGAGGGGACGCCCGCCGCGTGCCGTCACCCACCGCTCGATGCGGACGAACGCCACGAACGTCACCACGCTCAGCCCCATCGACACCCAGCCCCACAGCGGCCAGCCGAGATCGCGTCCGAGCACCATCGGCACGACCAGCAAGAGCACGGCCACGGACAGGCTCACCAGGCCCCACGGGTCGAGCCCCGCCTTCCCGCCGCCACCGTCGGCGGGCAGCACGCGGAGCCCGGCCGCCAGCAGCAGCGCGCCGACCGGGACCAGCACCAGGAAGACCAGTCTCCACCCCGCGCCGAACCCCAGCAGGATCCCGCCGAACGCCTGGCCGACCACGATGCCGCCGCTGATCACCAACGACCACAGGCCCATCGCCCTGCCTCGGGCCGCGCCCTGGTAGTTGTGCTGGATCAAGGTGAGCACCTGCGGCATCATCAGCGCCGCCCCGGCGCCCTGGAGCAGGCGGAAGGCCACCAGCCAGCCCGTCGTGGGGGCCAGCCCGGCGCCGAGCGTGGTGACGGTGAACACCGCCAGCCCGCCGAGAAACGCGTTGCGATAGCCGAAGAGATCGCCGATCCTGGCTCCCGTGATCAACAGGACGGCGTAGACGATGGTGTAGCCGGCGACGATCATCTGCAGCCCGGCCCCCGAGGAGTGCAGGTCGGACTCGATGGTCGGGGTGGCCACGTTGACGATGTTGACGTTCAGGATCGCCAGGAACTGCCCCACGAGGATGATCGCCAGGAGCAGCCCGCTGGCCTTGGTCTTCTGCGGCTTCGTGTGCGCAGGAGAGGTGAAGGCGGCAGTTTGCGACATGCTGATCAGTCTGCTGCCGATCCAGTACCAGTAACGAGAGCCCATTTATCCTAGTACTGGCGGTAACTGGATAAATGCCGCGATGTCCACCAAAGTGGAGAAATGACCGTGGCAGAAGCAAGGCGAGCCGACCTGTCGGCCTTCCTGCGCACCCGCCGCGAGCGGATCACCCCGGAGATGGTCGAGCTCGCGCCAGGACTGCGCAGGCGCACCCCCGGCCTGCGGCGCGAGGAGGTCGCCCAGCTCGCGGGCGTGGGCGTGACCTGGTACACGTGGCTGGAGCAGGGCCGCCCGATCAACGCCAGCACGCAGGTGCTCGACGCGATCGCCCGCACGCTCCGGCTGGACAGCGCCGAGCGGCAGCACCTCTACCGGCTGGCCGGGCACGTGCAGGTCCCGCTCGACGCGGACACCGGCCAGGTGACGCCGGAGATGCGGGCGATACTCGACCGGCTCGGCGACATGCCGGCCTGCGTCTCCAACAGCCGCTACGACATCCTGGCCTGGAACCCCGTCTACGCCCTGCTCTTCCCCGAGTTGGTCGGCGCGCCGGAGGGGGAGCGGAACTCCCTCTGGCACGTGTGCACCGACCCGCACCCCACGGCGCGGCTGCTGGATCGCGAGCAGGATCTGGCCAGGGCGGTGGCCATCTTCAGGGGCGCCTACGCCCGGCACGCCGACGACCCCTGCTGGCAGGACTTCGTGCGCAGGCTGAGCAGGGAGAGCGCCGAGTTCGCCCAGCTCTGGGCCAGGCAGGACGTGGCCGATCCGGGGCCGAGGACGAAGTCGTACCAGCACGTGGAGATGGGGGTGCTGCGCTTCAGCAGCACCAGTCTCATGGCCGCGCCGGAGATCCGGCTGATCGTCTACACGCCGGCGGACGATCAGACTTGGGGCGCTATGACCAAATTGCTGCGGAACGGGGAGACTGCGCGGTAATCCGCCCTGCATGGCATGCTCGATCCCTGAAAGTAAGGATTCGAGCGGAAGTGGCGGCAGATGAGACTCCCCCTTGCCCTCCCGTTGCTGGCTGTGGTCGCCGCGCTCGCGGCGTGCTCGCCGGCACCGGAGCGGCAGCCGCAGAGCAAGCAGGTGGACCAGCAGGCGGCCGGCACCCCGACGGGGAAGCCGACGCCCGAGCGGCGGCCGTACACGATCTCCTTCGGCGGGGACGTGCACTTCGAGGGCATGCTGCGGGGCCGGCTCGCGAACCCGCGCACGGCGCTCGGACCCATCGCGAGCGTGCTGCGCGCGTCGGACTTATCGATGATCAACCTGGAGACGGCCATCACGACGGCGGGGACGCCGGCGCCGGGCAAGCAGTTCACGTTCAGGGCGCCGCCGACCGCGTTCACCGCGCTCAAGAGCGCCGGGGTGGACGTGGTGTCGATGGCGAACAACCACGGCATGGACTACATGGACAGCGGGCTGGCCGACTCGCTGGCGGCGATCAAGCGCAGCAAGTTCCCCGTGGTCGGGATCGGGAAGAACGCGGCGGAGGCGTACAAGCCGTTCAGGAAGACGGTGAACGGGAACCGGGTGGCGATCATCGGGGCCACGCAGGTGCTCGACGCGGAGTTCATCCAGTCGTGGACGGCCACGGCGGACAAGGGCGGCCTGGCCTCGGCCAAGGACGAGCCCGCGCTGATCAGGGCCGTACGGCAGGCCCGTAAGACCTCCGACACCGTCATCGTGCACCTGCACTGGGGCACCGAGATGCAGAAGTGCCCGAACGAGGCGCAGCTCTCGCTGGCTCCCAAGCTGGTCAAGGCGGGGGCCGACGTGGTGGTCGGCGGGCACGCGCACATCCTGCTCGGGTCCGGATATCTCGGCAACGCCTACGTCAACTACGGCATGGGCAACTTCGTCTTCTACAACTCCACCCCGGGGACGACGGGCAGGACCGGTGTGCTGACGCTGACGATCAACGGGCGGAAGGTGCTGAAGGACCGCTGGACCCCGGCCACCATCCAGGGCGGCGTGCCGATCGCGATGACGGGCACGGCCAGGACCCAGGCGGTGGCCGACTGGAAGGCGCTGCGCTCCTGCGCGGGGCTGGCCGCGCGACCCTGAGCGATCTATCCTTGTTGGATTACGTGTCCAACAGGGGGTTCCGCGATGCGCTGGGTGGAGTCCGGTGACGTACGGCTGGCGGTCTTCGAGGAGGGCGACCCCGCCCGCCCGACGATCCTGCTGCTGCACGGCTACCCGGACACCCACCGGGTGTGGGACGAGGTGGCCGCGCTGCTGCGCGACCGCTTCCACGTGGTGCGGTACGACGTGCGGGGGGCCGGCCGGTCGAGCGCTCCGCGCGACCGGCGCGCCTACGACTTCGACCGGCTGATCGGCGACCTGTCCGCCGTGCTCGACTCCGTCGGCGAGCCCCGCGTCCACCTCGTCGGGCACGACTGGGGGTCGCTGCAGGGCTGGGAGGCCGTGGCGCGGCCGGAGACGCGTGCCCGCCTGGCCTCGTTCACCAGCCTCGGCGGGCCGGGGCTGCGGCAGCTCGCGCACTTCGCCCGGCACGGCCGGCGCCGCGACGTCGCCGCGCAGCTCGCCAGGGCCTGGTACATCGGCGCCTTCCTGATCCCGGTGGCGCCCGAGCTGGCCTGGGGCACGGTCATGCCCAGGGCCGTCGGCCGCACCCTGCGGCGCGGCGACGGTCTCGGCCCGAGGCCGGGGCATCCGGCCGACACGCTGGTCCAGGACGGGCGCAACGGGCTCTGGCTCTACCGGCGGAACATGCGGGGCGCGCTGCGGGGCGACGGGAGCGATCCGCGCGTGGACGTGCCCGTGCAGGTCATCGAGTCCAGCCGCGACGCGTTCGTGTCGGGCGCGACGCTGGCCTCGGCCGGGCAGTGGGTGCGCAGGCTGTGGCATCGGAAGGTCGCGGCCGGGCACTGGATCCATCGGAGCCGTCCCGAGGTCGTCGCCGGGATGGTGGGCGAGTTCGCCGCGCACGTGGACGGAGCCGCGCCCGCCAGGGCGCTGCGGCGGGCGCGGGCGGGAGGAGGAGGCGGGATGTTCGCTGACCGGCTGGTGGTGGTCACGGGAGCGGGATCGGGGATCGGGCTGGCGACGGCCCGGGCGTTCGCGGCGCATGGGGCCGAGGTGGTGTGCGCGGACATCGACGCCGACGCCGCCGCGCGGGCCGCCCGCGCCATCGCGAAGGATCTCGGAGGTACGGCGCATGCCGTGCAGGTCGATGTCGCGAATATTGATCAGATGGAGGCTTTTTCGCGAAATATCATCTCCGAATATGGCGTGCCGGACATTGTGGTTAATAATGCCGGGATCGCCGTCGCGGGGTCCTTCTTCGATCATACGGTTGACGACTGGCGAAGGATCATCGACGTCAATCTGTGGGGCGTCATCCACGGCTGCCGCCTGTTCGGCGCCGCCATGGTGGAGCGCGGCGAGGGCGGCCACATCGTCAACATCGCCTCGCTGGCGGCGTTCGCGCCGTCGCGGCTGCTGCCCGCTTACTCGACCTCGAAGGCGGCGGTGAAGATGCTCAGCGACTGCCTCAGGGCCGAGCTGGCCGGGCACGGCATCGGGGTCAGCGCCGTCTGCCCGGGCTTCATCTCCACGCCGATCGCGGGCAACACCACGTACGTGGGGGCCGACCTGCGGGACCAGGCCGTGCGGGGGCTGGCGCGGCGCGGCTATCCCCCCGAGCGGGTGGCCGCGCACATTCTCCGCGCGGTGCACCGGAATCAGGCGGTCGTGCCGATCAACCTGGAGGCCAGAATCGGTTATGCCCTGTCCCGGATTTCGCCGCGCGCGATGCGTGGACTGGCCCGCTTGAGCGGATCCCGGAGAAATTCACAAATTGCCAGGTAACGATCGCCCGTACAGGAGAAGATGAATACGTGTCTTCGCCGCAAATGGATGATGATTGCTCACAGCCCAAAGCCCTCAGGCGGCAGCCCGCACAGCGCCGCAGCGCGCGTCGCGTCGAGCGGATGCTCGACGCCTGCGCCGTACTGCTCGACGAGCTCGGATACGAGTCGCTGTCCACCACCCGCATCGCCGAGCGGGCGGGGGTCGCGATCGGATCGGTCTATCAGTTCTTCCCTGACAAACGTGCCATCACCCAGGAGCTCACCCGGCGCAACGTCGAGGAGTTCGTGCGCCGGGTCGATCGCAGGTTCCTGGAGCAGGACTACCGCGGCTGGTGGGAGGCGGTCGACGCGATCATCGACGAGTACGTCGACATGCACAGGACCGTCGCCGGCTTCAAGAGCCTGCACTTCGGCGACGCGGTGGACCTCAACCTGCTCGACTCCGACTCCGACAACAACACGGTGATCGCGGGGCGGCTGCGCGGGCTGCTGCTCAAGGAGTTCGGGCTGGCCGACAGCCCCGAACTGGACGTGGCCGTGCTGGTGGCGGTGGAGGCGGGTGACTCGGTGCTCAAGCTGGCCTTCCGCCGCGACCCGAACGGCTCGCCCGAGATCATCGAGGCGGCCAAGCACCTGATCCGCGGCTTCCTGTCGCGGCAGCTCAAGTCCTGGTCACCGCACGTCTAGCGGGCCGCTCCCGCCGACGTCCGCGACCTCGGCCAGCAGGCCGGACAGCCACGCCGGCACGTCGCGGACCCAGACCTTGTCCTCCTCCTGCTCGCCCAGCGCGGTGGCGGGCACCTGCTGGAACCGCGGCGTGGTGGGAGTGCGCAGGCAGGGCGCGGGGAAGGAGACCGGGCGGGCGTCCCTGGCCTGGCGAACATGCAGCCTGGTCTCCAGTGCTCGGAGGTTGCGTTCCGCGGATTCGATGGCTTCCAATCGGGCGGAGAAAAAGCCGGCCAATCCGGGAACGAGGGCCGAGAGCACGACGGCACAGGCCAGGGTGAAGGTCATCTGCTTGGACATGCCCATGACAGCCCCTTCGCTCGCGTGGACGCAAAGCGAGCTGTATATGCCCGATGAGCTGCGTGGACACGCTCTGCGTAACCATGCTTTGACGACGCGTTGCCGAATTTGTAAGTGACCGGCGATGTGCATTGACCGGGCAAAAGCCCGGGTTGCTCGGTAGTCTCGCGGTGTGGCGTATGTGACCCGTGAGCACCTTGATCGTCTGCTTGAGCAGGCCCTACTGGCCGACGACCACAGTTCCCTGGCCGGTCGGCTATACGACGTCGCGCTCGGCTATTCGTCGGGCGACGTCTCCAGGGCGTCCATCCTGGTTCTCGCCGCTGAGGAGTGGCGAGCGGCGGGTCAACCCGCGCGCGCTATGGAGTGTTTCCAGCGCGCGGTAGAGGACGGTGGCGAGGCGGGTTTCGACCCGCGTGCCGGCATCGCCGACACGCTCTTCGAGCTCGACAGACCCGATGAGGCTAGGGAGGTCATCGAGACGATACGCGCGGAGGGCGGCGTCTCCACGGCGACCGCTCACACGATCGCCGAGACGCTGGTCGCCTATGGCGATCTTCAAGGGGGGCTCGAATGGGCCACCCAGGCGGCGCTGGGCTCCGACGAGAGCGACCCCGAGCACGGCGCGGCGCTACGCACGCGCTACCGCATCAGGGTCGACCTCGGCCTGCCGGAAGACGAGCTCGACGAGCTCGTCTCCTGACGGCACGGTCGTAACGCGAAGGGGCCGCGGTCGGCGGCCGCGGCCCCTTCGGTCATGGGAGCCGGGCGCGGCAGGCACATTCCGCGCCCGGGCGAGGTGGCCTGGGCCGGCCCCTGCCAAGGACCGCGCGGCTCAGCGCAGGCCGAGGCCCTGGGCCAGGCCGGTGAAGCCGTCCACCACGGGCTGCCCGCCGGGCAGCATCGAGGTGCCCTCGACGCTCTCCACGGCCTTCGGCAGCAGCACGCCGATGACGTCTGCCCCGACCTCGTAGACCGGCTCCTGGAGGTCCAGCGGCGACTGGATGCCGGTGCCGGCGATGCGGTTGTCGTGGGGGCCCGGGGGCAGCGACTTCTTGCCGGGCGCCTTGGACTGCAGCGGACGCTGTGGCAGGGCGGGCAGCGCCGGGATGCCGGCCATGGTCGCCAGGTCCTCCATCCCGATCAGGCCGGGCACCGCGGGGAACAGCGCGGGCGCGCCGGAGGACAGTGAGGGCATGCCCCAGGTGGCCGCGATCCCGCCGAGGTCGGCGGTGCCCAACGCGGACTTCCCGGTCGCCAGGCCGGTCAGGCCGAGCTGCCTGGCGAGGCTCCCGGCGGCCATGGCCATCTTGTTGCTCTCCTCGGTGACCATCCTGCTGCTGGCGTTGCCGCCGTCGTTGATGCGGACCCTGGTCTGCTCGTCGCAGTACGCCGCGAACGAGGAGGTCGACAGCAGGGCGGGCTCGGAGTTCGCGCAGGCGTCCGCCATCGAGGGTCCTGCGGTCAGCCAGCTGACGCCGGCGGTCAGAGTGGCCACCGCAAGGATGCTTCGGATCTTCCGAGATGCCACTTCACGTCCCCCTGAACGATTTCGGTGATCTGACGAACGCTGAACGTAGTCATGCCGAAGGCCGGGGGAGCGCGGCTTGTCCGAAGAGAGGACCGAACCTTACCAAGCAGGCGGCCGGATGACCCTGCCATGACACGCCGAAGCCCGGAGATCGGCCGGATCTCCGGGCTTCGGCCGGGGGTCTAACCCCGCTGGACGAGCAGCTCGTCGTCGCCGAGCTCCACGCGGACCTCGTCGCCGTCCACGACGTCTCCCGACAGCACGGCCTTGGCCAGCTTGTCGCCGATGGCGGACTGGACCAGGCGGCGCAGCGGGCGGGCGCCGTACAGCGGGTCGTAGCCCGTCAGGGCCAGCCACTCGCGGGCCGCCGGCGTGACCTCCAGCCGCAGCCTGCGGTCGGCCAGGCGCTGTCCCAGGCGATCGACCTGGAGATCCACGATGCGTGCCAGCTCCTCCGAGCCGAGCGCGTCGAAGAGGATCACGTCGTCGAGGCGGTTGAGGAACTCCGGCTTGAACGAGCTGCGCACCGCCCCCATGACCGCCTCGCGCTTGGCGCCGTTCTCCAGCTTGGGATCGACGAGGAACTGCGAGC
Source organism: Nonomuraea zeae (assembly GCF_005889725.1). Lineage (GTDB taxonomy): Bacteria > Actinomycetota > Actinomycetes > Streptosporangiales > Streptosporangiaceae > Nonomuraea > Nonomuraea zeae. Next base: position 95,610 of record NZ_VCKX01000005.1, on the reverse strand, counting down.
CGATGTTGGAGGTCAGGATCAGGATCGTGTTGCGGAAGTCGACCGTGCGGCCCTGGCCGTCGGTCAGCCGCCCGTCGTCGAGCACCTGCAGCAGGATGTCGAACACCTCGGGGTGGGCCTTCTCGACCTCGTCGAGCAGCACCACGGTGTACGGGCGCCGCCTGACGGCCTCGGTGAGCTGGCCGCCCTCCTCGTAGCCGATGTAGCCGGGAGGCGCCCCGACGAGCCTGGCCACGCTGTGCTTCTCGGAGTATTCGCTCATGTCGATGCGGGTCATCGCCCGCTCGTCGTCGAACAGGAACTCCGCCAGCGCCTTGGCCAGCTCGGTCTTGCCCACACCAGTCGGGCCGAGGAACAGGAACGAGCCCGTCGGCCGGTCCGGGTCGGCGATGCCGGCCCGGCTGCGGCGTACGGCGTCGGAAACGGCCTGTACGGCCTGCTGCTGGCCGATGAGGCGCTTGCCCAGCTCCTCCTCCATCCGCAGCAGTTTGGCCGTCTCAGCCTCAAGGAGCCGCCCTGCGGGGATGCCGGTCCACGACGAGATCACCTCGGCGATGTCGTCGGCCCCGACCTCCTCCTTGACCATGGCGTTGTCCGGCGGCGCGGCGTCGGAGGCGGCCTTCAGCGCCTGCTCCAGCCGGGGCACCTCGGCGTACATGAGCCTGGACGCGGCCTCGAAGTCGCCGTCGCGCTGGGCCCGCTCGGCGGCGCTCCTGGCCTCGTCGAGCTGCTTCTTCAGCTCGCCGACCTTGTTGAGCCCGGCCTTCTCGTGCTCCCAGCGGCCGACGAGGGCGTTGAGCTCCTCCTGTCGGTCGGCCAGCTCCTGGCGGAGGCGTTCGAGCCGCTGGACGGAGGCCTCGTCGGTCTCCTTCGACAGGGCCAGCTCCTCCATCTTCATCCGGTCGACGTTGCGCTGGAGCTGGTCGATCTCCACGGGACGGGAGTCGATCTCCATGCGCAGCCGCGAGGCGGCCTCGTCGACCAGGTCGATGGCCTTGTCGGGGAGGAAGCGGTTGGTGATGTAGCGGTCGGACAGCGCCGCGGCGGCCACCAGCGCGCTGTCGGCGATCTGCACCTGGTGGTGGGCCTCGTAGCGGCCCTTCAGCCCGCGCAGGATCGCGATCGTGTCCTCGACCGTGGGCTCGCCCACGTAGACCTGCTGGAAGCGCCGCTCCAGCGCCGGGTCCTTCTCGATGCGCTCGCGGTATTCGTCGAGCGTGGTCGCGCCGATCATGCGCAGCTCGCCGCGGGCCAGCATCGGCTTGAGCATGTTGCCCGCGTCCATCGCGCCCTCGGCGGCCCCCGCGCCGACGACCGTGTGCAGCTCGTCGATGAACGTCACGATCTGCCCGTTGCTCTCCTTGATCTCGGAGAGCACGGCCTTGAGCCGCTCCTCGAACTCGCCGCGGTATTTCGCGCCCGCCACCATCGCGCCCAGGTCGAGCGAGATCAGCCGCTTGTTGCGCAGCGACTCGGGCACGTCGCCGGCCACGATGCGCTGGGCCAGGCCCTCGACGACGGCCGTCTTGCCGACGCCGGGCTCGCCGATCAGCACCGGGTTGTTCTTGGTGCGGCGGCTGAGCACCTGGACCACGCGGCGGATCTCGGAGTCGCGGCCGATGACCGGGTCGAGCTTGCCGCCGCGGGCCCGCTCGGTCAGGTCGACGCCGTACTTCTCCAGCGCCTGGTAGGTGTCCTCAGGGGTCTCGCTGGTGACGCGGGCGTGGCCGCGTACTTTCTCGAACGCGTCGAGCAGCGCCTGCGGCGCCGCGCCCTGGGACCTGAGCAGCTCGGCCACCGGACCGCCGTCGGCGGCCAGGCCGACCAGCAGGTGCTCGGTGGAGACGTAGAGGTCTTCGAGGCGGTTGGCGTGCTGGGCCGCGGTGTTCATCACCGTCAGGAGCTGGCGCGAGCTCGACGGCGCCCCCACCGTCGAGCCCTGGGCCTTCGGCAGCGCCGCGAGCTGCTCCTCCGCCCGCGCCCGCAGCGTGCGCCAGTCGGCGCCGACGGCTTCGAGCAGCGGGACGGCGGTGCCGCCCGTCTGGGAGAGCAACGTGGTCAGCAGGTGGGCCGGGGAGATCTCCGGGTTGCCGTCGGCGGCGGCACGCCGCATGGCCCCGGAGAGCGCTTCCTGGCTCTTCTGGGTGAGCTTGTAGTCCATGGTCTTCTAGGCCCCCGGTGGCAGCTCGTAGCGGATCAGCGCGCGCACCATCCGCATCTCCGCGCGCAGGCGGTGAACCTCCTCGCGCAGCCGCAGAGCTTCGTTCTCGAGCTCGAGAATCCGCTTGATGCCCGCGAGGTTGATGCCCTCCTCCTGGGAGAGCCGCTGCACCTCGCGGAGCTGGATGATGTCGCGTGTCGAGTAGAGGCGGCCGCGGCCGGCCGTGCGCCCAGGACTCACCAGGCCGAGCCGGTCGTACTGCCGTAGCGTCTGCGGGTGGAGCCCTGACAGCTGCGCGGCCACCGAGATCACATAGACAGGCGTGTCGTCTGACAGGTCGAAATAGTTGGCGTCCATCGCCTACTCGCTTCTGGCTCGCTGAATGAGATCAGCGCGCGGGTCCTCACCCGCGATCGCGGTGTTGAACTCCGTGAGAAGCTCGCGTGACTTGTCGTCAAGCGTCTTGGGCACGACCACCTCGACAGTGGCGAGCAGGTCGCCCTTGGTGCCGTCTTTGCGGGTGACGCCCCTGCCGCGCACGCGGAACGTGCGCCCGTTGGGCGTGCCCGCGGGGATGCGCAGCGTGACCGGCAGCCCCTTGAGGATCGGCACCTTGATCTCCGCGCCCAGCGCGGCCTCCGTGAACGTCACGGGCACGGTGATCGTCAGGTTGTCGCCCAACCTGCCGAACACGGCGTGCGACTTGACGTTCGTCTGGATGTAGAGGTCGCCCGCCGGCCCGCCGTTCTCGCCCGGCGCGCCCTTGGCCTTCAGCTTGACCCGCTGGCCGTCGGCCACCCCCGCGGGGATGCGCGCCTGGATGGTGCGGGTGCTCTTGGCCCGGCCGCTGCCGTCGCACACGGGGCAGGGGACGTCCACGATCAGCCCGCGGCCCTTGCAGTCGCGGCAGGGCTCGGAGAAGGCGAAGTTGCCCAGGTTGCGGCTGGCCGCGCCGGTGCCCTCGCAGGTGGGACAGACCCTCGGGGTCGTGCCCGCCTTGGCGCCGGTGCCCGTGCACGCCGCGCAGGCGGCCGAGCTGGTCAGCCTGAGCGACACCGTCGTGCCCTCGACCGCTTCCGTGAACGACAGCGAGACCTCGGACTCGATGTCCTGGCCACGCCTCGGCCTGGTCGCGCTGGTCGTACGGGCAGAGCCGCCGCCGCCCCGGTTGAACAGCCCCCCAAACAGGTCGCCGAGCCGCTCGCCCGCACCGCTGGTCTGGCTCTGCTGACCGGTGCCGCCGAACAGGTCGCCGAAGTCGAACGGGAAACCGCCACCGCCGGGCCGCTGGCCGCCCACCCCGGACCCGAACAGCGTGCGCGCCTCGTCATATTCCTTGCGGCGCTTGCTGTCGGACAGGACGTCGTAGGCCTCGGAGACTTCCTTGAACTTGGTCTCCTTGGCCGAGTCGCCCTGGTTGGTGTCCGGGTGGTACTGCCTGGCCAGCTTCCGGTAGGCCTTCTTGATCTCGTCGGCGGTGGCGGTCTTGGGCACACCAAGGACGGCGTAGTAGTCCTTTTCCAGGTAGTCCTTGGTGCTCATCTGCGGCCCTTCGTCCTCGTGTTAGTTGTCGTCGTCGTCATTGGACGCGGGAGGAGCGTCCTCGGGCTCGGCAACGGCCACCCGCGCGGGGCGCAGCACCCGGTCACCCAGCCGGTATCCAGGCTGCAGCACCTCGATCGCGGTCGGCTCGGTCACCTCGGGCGAGTAGCTGTGCATCAGGGCCTCGTGGACCGTCGGGTCGAACGGGTCGCCCTTCTGGCCGAAGGCGCTGAGGCCCAGCTTCGTGAGCGCCGCCTCCAGTGACTCTGCCACCTTCGCGAAGCCGCCGGTCAGCTCGCCGTGGTCGCGGGCCCTGCCGATGTCGTCGAGCACGGGCAGTAGCTCGACCAGCGCACCCGCGACGGACTGCTCGCGAACCGCGGCCCGGTCGCGCTCGACCCTGCGGCGGTAGTTGGTGTACTCCGCCTGGAGACGCTGCAGGTCGGCCGTCCGCTCGGCGAGCTGGGCCGCCAGCTCGCCGTCCTGGGCCTGGGGCGCCTCGGCGGGCGCCTCCTGCTGGACGCCCGAGGCGCCGCGTACCTGCCCCGTCTCCGGGTCGATCTTGCGGTTGTCGCGGATCACCGGCTCGTCGTGCCCGTTTTCACTCGGCGGCATCACTTGTCCTTCTTCGGCTGGTCTTCGTCGACGATCTCGGCCTCGACCACGTCGTCGTCGGCCTTCTGGTCCTGGCCGTCGGCGGCGTCCTGCGGAGCGGCGCCCTCGCCGCCCTGCTGGGCCTGGCTCTGCGCGTAGATCGCCGAGCCCATCTTCTGGCTGACCGTGGCGAGCTTCTCGGCCGAGGTGCGGATGACGTCGGTGTCGGTGCCCTCCAGAGCCTTCTTCAGCTCGGCCAGGGCGTCGTTGACCTCGGACTTGATGTCGCCGGGGACCTTGTCGTCGTTCTCGCGGAGGAACTTCTCCGTCTGGTAGGCGAGCCCGTCCGCGTTGTTGCGGACCTCGGCCTCCTCGCGGCGCTTCTTGTCGTCCTCGGCGTACGACTCGGCCTCGCGCATCATCCGCTCGATGTCGTCCTTCGGCAGCGCGGAGCCGCCGGTGATCGTCATCGTCTGCTCCTTGCCCGTGCCCAGGTCCTTGGCGGAGACGTTGACGATGCCGTTGGCGTCGATGTCGAAGGTGACCTCGATCTGCGGGATGCCGCGCGGCGCCGGCGCGATGCCGGTCAGCTCGAAGGTCGCCAGCTTCTTGTTGTAGGAGGCGATCTCGCGCTCACCCTGGTAGACCTGGATCTGCACCGACGGCTGGTTGTCCTCGGCCGTGGTGAAGACCTCGGAGCGCTTGGTCGGGATCGTCGTGTTGCGCTCGATGATCTTGGTAAAGATGCCGCCCTTGGTCTCGATGCCCAGCGACAGCGGGGTCACGTCGAGCAGCAGGACGTCCTTGACCTCACCCTTGAGCACGCCCGCCTGCAGGGCCGCGCCGATGGCGACGACCTCGTCGGGGTTGACGCCCTTGTTGGGCTCCTTGCCGCCGGTCAGCTCCTTGACGAGCTCGGAGACGGCGGGCATCCGGGTCGAGCCGCCGACCAGCACCACGTGGGCGATGTCGGCGACCTTGATGCCGGCGTCCTTGATGACCTGGTGGAACGGGCCCTTGGTCCGCTCGAGCAGGTCGGCCGTCAGCCGCTGGAACTCGGAGCGCGTCAGCTTCTCGTCGAGGTGCAGCGGGCCCTCGGACGACGCCGTGATGTAGGGCAGGTTGATGTTGGTCTCGGACTGGCTGGACAGCTCGATCTTGGCCTTCTCCGCCGCCTCGCGAAGGCGCTGGAGTGCCATCTTGTCCTTGGCCAGGTCGACGCCGTGCGCGTTCTGGAAGCGCTTGACGAGCTCGTCCACGACGCGCTGGTCCCAGTCGTCGCCGCCGAGGTGGTTGTCACCGGAGGTGGCCTTGACCTCGACGAAGCCGTGGCCGTCCTCCTGGCCGACGTCGAGCAGCGACACGTCGAAGGTGCCGCCACCGAGGTCGAAGACCAGGATGGTCTGGTCCTGCTCCTTGTCGAGCCCGTAGGCGAGGGCCGCCGCGGTCGGCTCGTTGATGATGCGCAGCACGTTGAGGCCCGCGACCGTGCCGGCCTCCTTGGTGGCCTGGCGCTGAGCGTCGTTGAAGTAGGCCGGGACGGTGACCACCGCGTCGGTGATCTTCTCGCCCAGGTACGCCTCGGCGTCCTGCTTCAGCTTCTGCAGCACGAAGGCGCTGATCTGCTGCGGCGAGAACTTCTTGCCGTCGATCTCCTGGGACCAGTTGGTGCCCATCTCCCGCTTGACCGAGCGGATCGTCCGGTCCACGTTGGTGACGGCCTGCCGCTTGGCGACCTCACCCACCAGGACCTCGCCATTCTTCGCGAAGGCGACCACGGACGGCGTGGTCCGCGAGCCCTGCGCGTTGGCGATGACGGTGGGCTCACCGCCCTCGAGGATCGAGACGACGGAGTTGGTCGTCCCAAGGTCGATACCTACCGCACGTGCCATGAGTACGTCCTTGTAGTCAAAGTTGAGTCTGGTGGACTCAAGCTACGGATGTGTGTCGTCTTTGTCAAACGACTTGAGCCTACCCGACTCAACCTCGATGAGCGCGAAAGCATTCCCGCCGAGCGGGCTGGAACAGGGCATGAGACCGCACACTCTGCGCAACGGGACAAAAGCCCAGAGGGTTCCTCGGACATGCGCGGACCCCGGCACGGTGGGCGCGTACCGGGGTCCGCCAGGGAGATGGCTCAGCTCACGGGGTGATGGCAGGCGGGATCAAGCGGTCTCATGGGCCCCCTGGAGACGCCGCGTCACCCTCGACGCCTGATCGATGTATCGCAACAAAACGATCGGTTGTCATCAGGGGTGTCCGATGTTGGACAGGTCACGGTTTGGCGCCGTCCACGATCTTCCGCGTGCCGAGTGCCTTCTTGAGCTTGACCGTCGTGGTCTTCTCGACCGCGATCATGATGCAGGCGACGTTCGCGGCCTTGGGCCCGGTGCCCTCGTACAGGGTGATGGTGACCCGCTTGGCGGTCTCCTTCACCTTGACCCTGTCCAGGACCGTGCAGGGCGCGACGCCCGACCACCAGGTGAGCTTGACCTTCTTGTTCTTCGAGACGGGCGTGGCCTTGGTCCACCGGACCTTGTGCACGTTGATGGCGTCGCCCGTCGGCTTGACCGGCTCGGGGCTCTTGGTGGGAGCGGTGGTGACCGGGTTCGCCACGACCGGCGGCTTGTCGGGCGTCGAGGCGGCGACCCGCTCGGCGGGCGGGGCGGCGCCGCAACTCGTCGCGAGCACCAGACATCCGGCCATGAGAGTCGCTGTCATTGTCCGCATACCAATAGGACGAATCACGCGGGTCCCTGGTTCAGCGCTATGCCGATGAGGTGGGCGGTTAGTGTGGTCCACGTGCTCCGTCAGGCCCTGCTCGCCATCTCCAAGAGCCGACGCGCCGAGCGGCTCGTCACCAGCTCGCCACTGACCGCGGACGTGGTCAGACGCTACGTCGCCGACGACATCGGCGCCGTCGTCGACCGGCTGACCCGAAACGGCCTGCTCGTCTCCGTCGACCACCTCGGTGAGGAGGTGGCCGACAGGGCGCAGGCCCAGCGCGCCGTCGGCGAATACCTGTCGCTGCTCGACCGGCTGCCAGCGGGCGCCGACGTGTCGGTCAAGCTCACCGCGCTCGGGCTGAGGCTGTCGGAGCAGCTCGCGCTCGACCACGCCGCCGTCATCTGCCAGGCCGCCGAGTCCAAGGCCATCACGGTGACGCTCGACGCGGAGGAGCACGACACGATCCCCGGGCTGCACGCCGTGCACGCCACCCTGCGCAAGGAGCATGCCGACGTGGGGGTGGTGGTCCAGGCGTACCTGCCGGAGGCGCTGGAGCGCTGCCAGAAGCTCGGCGGCGCCCGCGTACGCCTCTGCAAGGGGGCCTACACCGCCCCCGGCGCCTACACCTCGACCGCCGACATCGACCTGTCCTTCGTACGGTGCCTCAAAGCCCTCATGGAGGGCACCGGCTACCCCATGGTGGCCACGCACGACCCCCGGCTGGTGCGCATCGCCTCGACGCTCGCCGTGCTCGCCGGGCGCGACGTGGCCGGCTTCGAATACCAGATGCTCTACGGCGTGCGCCCCGGCGAGCAGACCCGCCTGGCCGGGCTGGGCGCCAAGGTGCGCGTCTACGTCCCCTACGGCGCCGACTGGTACGCCTACCTCATGCGCCGCCTGGCCGAACGCCCCCGCAACCTGGCCTTCTTCCTCAGGTCACTGGTGTCGCGAGGCTAGCCGATAGGCTTCCAGGAACTACCGAGGAGCCGAAATGATCGCGATTCTGGGCACCGGCAAGATGGGCGAGGCCCTGCTGTCGGGGCTGCTGCGGGCCGGGTTCAAGCCGGGCGACATCATGGCGACCACGCGCAGGGCCGAGCGGGCGCAGGCGTTGCGCGAGACCTACGGCGTGCGCACGGTCTCCAACTCGGAGGCGGCCAAGACCGCCGACACGCTGGTCCTGGCCGTCAAGCCGCAGGACATGGCCACGCTGCTGGCCGAGATCGCCCCCTATGTGCCCGCCGACCGCCTGGTGATCACCGCCGCGGCCGGCATCACGACGTCGTTCGTGGAGCAGCGGCTGGGGGTGGACGTGCCGGTGGTCAGGGTGATGTCCAACACGCCGATCAGGTTCGACGAGGCCATGAGCGTGATCTCGGCGGGCGCCCACGCGGGCGAGGACCACCTCAAGCTCACCGAGGGCCTGCTCAAGCCGGTCGGCAAGGTGCTGCGCATCCCCGAGTCCCAGCAGGACGCCGCCACCGCGCTGTCCGGCAGCGGCCCCGCCTACTTCTTCTACCTGGTCGAGGCCATGGTCGACGCGGGCATCCTGCTCGGCATGCCGCGGGCCGCCGCGCTCGACATGGTCACCCAGTCGATCGTGGGGGCGGCGGTGATGCTGCGCGACTCCGGCGAGCACCCGGTGATCCTGCGCGAGGCCGTCACCTCGCCCGGCGGCACCACGATCGCGGCCATCGCGGAGCTGGAGCGGCACAGCGTGCGCGCCGCGTTCCTGGCCGCCATCGAGGCCGCCCGCGACCGGGGGCGCGAGCTCGCCTCCGGCTGAGCGGACTTGACCGGTCGCTTGGGTGGGCGGGTTGCCCTGCTCCTACGATGGGTCGGGTGACGATCCGTCGCGGGGCCGCCCCGCTGCTCGTCCTTTTAGCACTGACCGGCTGCACGTCCGATGAGCAGCCCGGCGTCCAGGTGGGCGACGTCACCCGTGCGCCGGTCACCGAGGTCGTCGAGGCTCCCGCCACGATCGGCGCGCGTGCCTCCGCGACCCTGCGCTCGCCCGCCCAGGGCACGATCGCCAAGCTGTACGTCCGCGAGGGCGACCACGTACGCAAGGGCCGGCCACTCGCCAAGATCCGCTCACCTCAGGCCCAGGACCAGCTCAAACAGGCCCGTCAGGCGTCCAAGACGGCTGAGCCCGCGAGCTTCACCCCCAGCGTGTCGCTGCCGTCCCTCGACACTGGGGCGTTCGACCGCAAGGTAGCCGTCCACTTCGCCAAGGCGCGCAAGGAGGCGAAGAAGGTCAAGGACGCCCAGGCGCGCAGGCAGCTCCTGAGCGCCATCGATCTCGCCCAGGCCCAGCACCGCGCGCAGACCCGGGCGCTGGCCTCGATCACCACCCAGCTCAACCGCTCGATCAGCGGCATCCTGTCCGGCGTGACCAGCGGCCTGTCCAGCTCAATGGCCTCGCTGCAGGCCGCCTCGAAGTCCCAGGCCAAGGCCGCGGTCAAGGCGGCGAAGAGCACGGTCGACTCCCTGACGATCAAGGCGCCGTTCAGCGGCGTCGTCACGTTCGGGCGGGCCTCGGGCGGCGGCGGCGCGGGCGGCGGCGTCGAGAGCCTGCTCAGCCAGCTTCCCGGCGGCGGGCAGCTCCCGTCCGTGCCCTCCGCGGGCTCGTCCGCCGGGAGTCCGGTCGCGACCGGAGTGCCCGTCTCGGCTGGCGACCCCATCGTCACCGTCACCGACGTCTCCGAGCTCACCCTCGACGCCGACGTGGACGAGACGGACGTGCTGCTGGTCGAGAAGGGCGCCAAGGCGGAGGTCGAGCTGGACGCGGTGCCCGGCGCGACGTACACCGCCGCCGTCACCGGCATCGGCGTCACCCCGATGGAGGGCACCACGGGCGGCGTCAGCTACCCGGTGCGGCTCAGGCTGGGGCCGGGCACGTTCGACGACGGCTCCAGGGCGCCCACGCCCAAGCCGGGCATGAGCGCGGTCACGCGGCTGACCGTGCGCGAGTCGCCGTCCGCCGTCGCCGCCCCCGCCTCGGCGATCGTCTCCAGCGGGCGCGAGAGCGTGGTCTGGGCGATCAGGAACGGGGTGGCCGAGCGGCGCGTGGTCAAGCTCGGGGCCCAGGGGGACGCCGTGGTCGAGGTCTTGAGCGGGCTGTCCGTGGGGGAGCGCATCGTGGTCAAGGGCGCGGACTCCGTACGGCAGGGGCAGCGTCTCCCATGACCGCGCCCGGGAACCCGCAGGAGAGCGAGCCCCCGGCGCGGCGGGCGGAGGGGGCGGCGCCGCCCGCCATCGAGGCGGTGGACGTCGTCAGGCGCTACGAGCTCGACGGCGTGGCCGTGGAGGCGCTGCGCGGGGTGTCGCTGCGGATCGCCAGGGGCGAGTTCGTCGCCGTCATCGGCCCGTCGGGGTCCGGCAAGTCCACGCTGATGCACCTGCTCGGCTGCCTCGACCGGCCCACCTCCGGCGTGCTCAGGATCAACGGGGTCGAGCTGTCCGGGCTGTCCGACACCGAGCTGGCCGAGCTGCGGAACCGGACCATCGGCTTCGTCTTCCAGTCCTTCCACCTGCTGGGCCGGACGTCGGCGCTGGACAACGTGGCGCTGCCGCTGGTCTACCGGGGTGTCGGCAGGGCCGAGCGGCGCGACAGGGCCCGCGAGGCGCTGGAGTCCGTGGGGCTCGGCCACCGGCTGGACCACCGGCCCTCGCAGATGTCCGGCGGGGAGCAGCAGCGCGTGGCCATCGCCAGGGCGCTGGTCGGGGAGCCCAAGGTGCTGCTGGCCGACGAGCCCACGGGCAACCTCGACACGGGCAACGGGACGGAGGTCATGGCCATACTCGACCGGCTGAACGCCGACGGCGGGGTGGCCGTGGTGCTGGTCACGCACGAGCCGGAGATCGCGGCCCACGCCAGAAGGCAGATCCACGTACGCGACGGCCTGATCGAACGGGACACCACATGAGCTCGCCGACCGGAGGGAGGCCATGAACGCGCGAGGGAGTGGCGTCGTCTGGAGGAGTGGCGGGAGCGGAGCGACCAGAGCGGGGGAAGGCGGCGGCGTGAGGCGACCGAGCCCGCCTCTGCGCAGCAGAGGCCATGGGCACAGCAGTGGCGTCGTCTGGAGGAGTGGCGGGAGCGGAGCGACCAGAGCGGGGGAAGGCGGCGGCGTGAGGCGACCGAGCCCGCCGACCGGAGGGAGGCCATGAACACAGCCGAAGCGCTGGTGATGGCTCTGGAGGCGTTGCGGGTCAATCGGCTGCGCAGCGCGCTGACCATGCTCGGCGTCATCATCGGCGTGCTGGCCGTGGTGATCCTGGTGGCCATCGGCACCGGGGCGAAGGACGAGATCGAGCGGCAGATCTCCGGCCTCGGCACGAACATCATCCTGGTCGTCCCCGGCCGCATCAGCCTGGGTGCGGCCCCCACGCAGAGCAAGCTGGGCATGGCCGACGTGGCGTACGTCCGGCGCGTGGTGGGCGATCCGTCGAAGGTGACGGTCTCGCTGCAGTCGGGCGAGACCGTACGCGTCGGCCGGGTCGAGGCGTTCGTCACGGTGATCGGCACCGACCAGAACCTGGTCAACATCTTCGAGCGGCCCGTGGAGAAGGGCCGCCCGCTGAGCGAGACCGACGTGGACACCCGGCGCAGGGTCGCCGTCCTGGGCTCCGAGGTGGCCGACCGGCTCTTCGGCGATCTCGACCCGATCGGGCGTCAGGTGACGGTGTCCGGGGCGAGGTTCCGGGTCGTGGGCGTGTACGCGACGGTCGGCCAGGCGTTCGGGCTGTCCCGCGACCAGGAGATCCACATCCCGGTGACGACGGCGCAGCGGCTGTTCGGGATCGAGCGGATCAACGGGCTCGCGGTCGGCGCGTCCGGACCCGACGAGATCGACCCGCTGTCGGACAAGGTCACGGCGGCGCTGCGGGCCCGCTATCCGGGCGAGCAGTTCTCGGCGGTGACGCAGACCGCGCTGCTCGGCACGATCGGCAGCGTGCTGGGCATGCTCACCGGCGTGCTCGCCGCCATCGCGGGGATCTCGCTGCTGGTCGGCGGCGTGGGCGTGTCGAACATCATGCTGGTCAGCGTGCGCGAGCGCACCCGCGAGATCGGGCTGCGCAAGGCGCTCGGGGCCAGGCAGCGGGACATCCTGGCGCAGTTCCTGATCGAGGCGGTGCTGCTGACGACGATCGGCGGGCTCGTCGGGATCGTGCTGGGGGTCGGGGGCGCGCTGGCCATCGCGGCGCTCACCGAGGTGCCCGCGTCGATCACCTGGTGGTCGATCGCGCTGGCCTTCGGGGTGTCGGCGGCGGTCGGGATGTTCTTCGGCGTGGCGCCGGCGCGGCGGGCGGGCCGGCTGGACCCGGTCATCGCCCTCCGCGCCGAGTGAGCCGGGAGCCGTGCCCTTCGCCACAGAGCGGGCTCCCAGGCGCTCACCGTGAGGCTCAGGCGTCCCGGCGCTTCATCAGCACCGCTCCCGCGAGCATGGCGACGGCCACCCAGGCGAGGTAGACGCCGAACCCGCTCCACGGCCCGAGCGCGCTGTCACTTTGGGGGTTCACCACCAGCATGCCGGCGTTGGTGGTGAAGTAGTCGTTGACGGTCTTGCCCCACTGCCCCGGGAGCACGGACGCGAGCTGGGGCAGGACCAGCATCAGCGCGATGGCCGCCACGATCGCGCCGGGCGTGTGCCGGACGGCCGTGCCGAGCGCCAGCCCGAACAGGCCGCACGCGGTGAGGTAGAGGCCGGTTCCGAACACCGTCCGCACCACGTCGGCCAGGTCGAGGGCGGCCGGCTGGATGACGAGCAGCGCGGCGGCGATCGAGGCCGCCGCGGCGAGCGTGGAGACGGCGAACGACGTCACGGTGAACACCACGACCTTGCCGGTCAGCAGGCGCATCCGCTTGGGCACGGCCATCAGCGAGGTGCGGATCCCGCCCGTGCGGTACTCGCTGGAGATCACCAGCACGCCCAGCGTGGCGATGGACAGCTGCGCGAACATGGTCCCTGCCGTGCCGAGCGCGACGGCCTGGGCGGCGGGGATAGGCCCGTCGGCCGAGCTCTTGGCCGCGACGGAGATCAGGATGGCCAGGCCCAGCATCAGCAGCGCCGTGACGGCCAGCGTCCACACCGTGGAGCGGACCGAGCGGATCTTGGTCCATTCGGACCTGAGGATGTGTGTCATGACGAGAACTCCAGGCTGTCCTTGGTCAGCTCCATGTAGGCCGCTTCGAGCGAGGGCTGCACGAACGTCAGCTCCTCCAGCGGGATCCCGGCCCGCGCGGTGAGCGTGCCGATCTCCAGCGTGTCCATGGCGGTCACCCGCAGGTGATCGGGGTGCAGCTCGCCCACCTTGACCAGCTCGGCCACCTCGGCCAGCCTGGGCGAGCGCACTCGTACGTACCCCTGCGAGCTGCGCCCGATGAACTCGCTCACGCTCGTGTCGGCGATGAGCCGCCCCTTGCCGATCACGATCAGATGGTCGGCGGTCTGGGCCATCTCGCTCATCAGGTGGCTGGAGACGAACACCGTGCGCCCCTCCGCGGCGAGCTTGCGCATGAGCGTGCGGATCCACAGGATGCCGTCCGGGTCGAGCCCGTTGACGGGCTCGTCGAACATCAGGATCTCCGGATCGCCGAGCAGCGCGGCGGCGATGCCCAGCCGCTGCGCCATGCCCAGCGAGAACCCGCCGACCCGTCGCCTGGCCACCGCGCTCAGGCCCACCGTCTCCAGCACCTCACCCACCCGGGCGTCCGGGATGCCGTTGCTCTGGGCGATGGCCAGCAGGTGGTTGCGGGCGCTGCGCCCGCCGTGCACGGCCTTGGCGTCCAGCAGCGCGCCCACCTTGCGCAGCGGGTGCCGCAGCTCCTCGTACGCCTGCCCGTCCACCAGCACCGACCCGCCGGAGGGCCGGTCGAGCCCGAGGACCATTCGCATGGTGGTGGATTTGCCCGCACCGTTCGGCCCGAGGAATCCGGTCACCTGACCGGGCTCGACGTCGAACGACAGATCCGACACCGCGACGGTGCCGCCGTATCGCTTGCTCAGGTTCGTTGCTCGAATCGCGGTCATGCGGTCAAGCGTGCCGTCGCGCGGGCGCGGTTTCTTCCTGCGCGAGGACCGTCTCGTACGAGCCGATCTAGGACCGTGCTCCTACTCTCCAGGTCGGATCAGACCGGGCTCGATCAGCGCCGCCTCGTAGGCGACGATCACGGCCTGGGCCCGGTCCCTGACGCCGATCTTGGCGAACAGGCTCGTGACGTGGTTCTTGACGGTCGAAGGGGAGACGGCCAGCTCGGCGGAGATCTCGGCGTTCGAGCGGCCACGGGCGATCAGCACGAGGATCTGCCGCTCCCGCTCGGTCAGCTCGGCCAGTTCGGCGGGCACCGCCTTGGGGCCAGGCGTGCGGACGAACGTGCCGATCAGCCGGGTCAGCAGGCGCGGCGCGACGGCCGACTCGCCCCGGTGCACCACGCGTACGCCCTCGATCAGCTCCTCGGGGGAGACGTCCTTGGGCAGGAAGCCGTCGGCGCCGGCCCGCAGCGCCGCGACCACGTTCTCGTCCAGGTCGAACGTGCTCAGCGCGAGCACCCGCACCTCCGGCAGCTCGGCGGTGATCAGCTCGGTCGCGCGCACCCCGTCCAGCCCCGGCATGTGCAGGTCCATCAGCACCACGTCGGGCCGCAGCCGCCGGCTCAGGTCCACCGCCTGCGCGCCGTCGCCCGCCTCGCCGACCACGTCCAGGTCGGGTTGCGCGTCGAGCATCAGCCGGAAGCCCTTGCGCACCAGCTGGTGGTCGTCGGCCAGCAGGATCCGGATCATGGCTGCTCCAGGGGAAGACGGGCGTGCACGCGGAAGCCTCCTTCTGGGCGGGGACCGGTGGACAGGTGGCCGCCGCACAGCGCGACCCGCTCGGCCATGCCGCCGAGCCCGAACCCCGGCGGGCCGCCGTCCTTGGCCAGGCCGTCGTCGACCACCTCGACCTCCACGGCCGCGGGCTCGTAGGCCAGGCGGACGCTGGCCCTGGCGCTGACCGCGTGCTTGCGGGTGTTGGTCAGCGCCTCCTGCACGATCCGGTAGACCGCGTGATCCACGGCGGCGGGTAGCTCGACGGGCTCGCCGGTCACGGTCAGGCTGGCGGGCAGCCCCGCGTTCCCGGCCTCGCGCACGAGCGCGGGCAGCCGGTCGGCGCCCACCCCCGTCGCCGCGTCCGGCCCCTCGTCGCTGTCGGCCCTGAGCACGTCCAGCAGGCGGCGCATCTCCGACATGGCCTGGCGGGCGGTCTGCTCGGCGCTCTCCAGCGCCTCGCGGCCGGCCGTCAGCTCCGGCGGGAGCGTCGCCCGCGCGCCGCCGACCAGGGCGTTGATCACGGTGATGTGATGGGCGACCACGTCGTGCAGCTCCCTGGCGATCCGCCGCCGCTCGGCGCGGACCGCGGCCTCGGCGATCTCGCGCCGGCCGCGCTCGTTCAGCTCGGCCCTGAGGCGTACGAGCTGCCCGAGGCCCACGGGCACGCCCACGGAGAACAGCGCCACCACCCAGCCGCCCGTGGCCGGCCTGGCCAGTTCGAGCACCGTCGCGTAGGCGGTGAAGGCGGCGAGGGTGGCGGCCACGGTACGGCGGCCGTTGGTGAAGCGGCCGATGCTGTACAGCGCGACGGCCGCGGGCACGTTGATGCTCTGCGAGACCCCGGTGGCCAGCGCCGTGGCGTCGATCGCCGCCACCAGTGCCATGACGAGGACCGGCCGGGTGCGCCGGACGAGCAGGCACGCCATGCCCGCCAGGTACGACGCCGCGCCCCAGGCGGTGACCGCCTGGCCCATGAGGAGCACGGCGGCCAGGCCGATGACGGCGGGGACGCTGAGCACGATCACCAGCGTCGTGTCGAAGACCCTGGGCCGCTGGAAGAATCGGATGATCCGGATGGGGGCTCGTGCCGGGCGCACGCTAAAACACTAAGCCACGAAATATCAGAATATTCGCCAGGTTTTCGCTCGTTGATCCCGGGCTACAACGGGTTGTCTGCGCTGCGGTAACGTCGGCGCAAGGCGAGGCAGCACGTGGAGGGGTTGGCATGAGCCGGTCGGCACGGGTGATCTGGGACGACGCTCTCACCTCCTATGATTTCGGCCCAAGCCATCCCCTGGCTCCCGTCCGGGTCGAGCTGACCATGGCGCTCGCCCGCGACCTCGGCGTCCTCGACAAGGTCGAGCTGGCCGGCTGCGCGCCCGCCACCGACGACGAGCTGCGCCTGGTGCACGAGCGCGGCTACATCGAGGCCGTGAAGCGGGTCTCCGCCGACGGCCGCCCCGACCTCATGGCGGGGCTCGGCACCACCGACAACCCCGCGTTCAAGGGCGTGCACGACGCCTCCGCGCTCATCGCCGGCGCGTCACTGGCCGCCGCAAGGGCCGTCTGGGAGGGCGCCGCCGAGCACGCGATCAACGTCGCGGGCGGGCTGCACCACGCGATGCCGGCCGCGGCCAGCGGATTCTGCGTCTACAACGACCCCGCGCTGGCCATCGCCTGGCTGCTGGAGCAGGGGGTGGGCCGGATCGCGTACGTGGACGTCGACGTGCACCACGGTGACGGCGTACAGACCGTGTTCTACGACGACCCGCGCGTCCTGACGATCAGCCTGCACGAGAGCCCGCGCACGCTGTTCCCCGGCACCGGCTTCCCCGAGGAGACCGGCGCGGAGGGATCGGCCGTCAACGTGGCGCTCCCGGCCGGTTGCGGCGACTCCGGCTGGCTGCGGGCCTTCCACGCGGTCGTGCCGCCGCTGCTGCGCGAGTTCCGGCCCGAGATCCTGGTGACCCAGCACGGCTGCGACAGCCACGCGCTCGACCCGCTCGCCAACCTGATGCTCAGCGTCGACGGCCAGCGCGCCGCCTACGCGGCCCTGCACCGGCTGGCCCACGAGACGGCCGGCGGGCGCTGGATCGCGACCGGGGGCGGCGGCTACGAGCTCGTGCAGGTGGTGCCCAGAGCGTGGACGCACCTCATCGCCGAGCTGGCGGGCCACCCGATCGATCCGGCCACGCCGACGGGCGAGGGGTGGCGCAGGTTCGTCAGGGAGCGTACGGGCGAGACGCCCCCGCTCACGATGACCGACGGCCGCATTCCGGAATTTCGTGACCTGTCCGGTGGTTATGACCCAGCGGACCCCATTGACCGTGCGGTCATGGCGACCCGGCACGCGGTGTTCCCCCTGCACGGCCTCGATCCCATGCCCTAGCAAGGAAGAAGCTTGTGCTGAGCCGCGATCAACTCCGCGAGCACCTTGTCCACAGCCGCATCGCCGGCGACGTCGCGACCTCGCGCGAGAACAACCTCGACCACTACAGCTCGCTGGCCAACGGCGACGCCTACTACCGGCTGGGGCTGAGCTTCGACCAGCCCTGGTCCTACCGCGACATCCTGGCGCTGATGGTCAAGTCCGCCGGGGTGGTCGCCGACCCGGGCCACCGGTGGGGCCAGGACACCATCGACCCCGACCTGACGATCGACGCGCTCGACGCCATGGCGGAGCGCATCGCGGCCGTGCTGGCGCGGCAGAGCCCGCGCATCCTGTTCGCGACCGGGCACCCGACCGGGCTGCTGGCCGTCCACCTGCCGCTGGCCAGGCTCTGCGCCGAGCGTGGCGCCCGGCTGCTGACGCCGGGGGAGGGCTGGACGTACGCGGGGTCGGGTTTCGGTCGCCCGCGCCGGATCCGCTATCTCCAGGACGTCGCGATGCTCGACGACAAGGGCGGCTTCGTGCACACCCACGACTCCGACCCGATGCGCCACATGCTCGACGAGCTCGACGGGGACCTCCCGGACCTCGTGATCGCCGACCACGGCTGGGCGGGAGCGGCGGGAGAGGCCGGTGTGCAGACGGTGGCGTTCGCCGACTGCAACGACCCCGGGCTCTTCGTCGGAGAGGCGGAAGGCAAAATTGAGGTGGTCGTGCCTCTCGACGACAACGTGCTACCGCGTTATTACGCTCCGTTGACCGAGAGACTGGTCACACTCGTCACACGAGCCCTTTGAGTTCGATTCGGTCATCCGCATACCGTCTTTTCGCGCCTGCATTCCAAGAGGCTCGCTGTCCCTTTGCCAACTTTTGACGGCCCTCCGGCGACTCTTATGTGTGGCAACTTGGACAGTTCCAACGTCCAAGTGCGGTGCTCGGCCCGGCTGCTGGCCAGCGATTTCGCTGGTTCGGCTGACAGGTGGCTCCGTCAACTGAGAAAATAGGGGGTTTGCGCACTCGGAGTCCCGACTTACGCTGACGGCAGTACACGTGCGTGAGCAATGGCACCAGTGGGGATAACCCGGAAACACGTGCGGAAGAGGCGTCCGATGGGTGCAGGCGAAAGACCTCTCAGCGAGGTGAAGTTCCTGACCGTAGCGGAAGTGGCGACGGTCATGAGGGTGTCCAAGATGACGGTGTACCGGCTCGTCCACTCTGGCGAGCTGCCGGCCATCCGAGTCGGCCGGTCGTTCAGGGTGCCTGAGCAGGCGGTACACGACTATCTGCGGGAGGCCTACATCGAGGCAGGTTGAAGTAGCGACATAAGAGCCATGTCGTGAATGCTGTCGCGGGAGAGGCCCGGTCGCCACAGACGCGACCGGGCACTCACCCCCCGGTGGGGCGATCTACCGTGGATCGCCGGTAGTCTGTGACCCGGTGTGCGCTCGCACTCCGATCAGACGTGCTATCAGTACCTGGGGGTCCCGTGGGCTCTGTCATCAAGAAGCGCCGCAAGCGGATGGCTAAGAAGAAGCACCGCAAGCTGCTCAAGAAGACGCGCATCCAGCGGCGTAACAAGAAGTAACCAACGCAGCTGTGAGGCGCTGATGACCCACACCGTGCTTGTCACCGGGGTCTCGCGCCACATAGGCGCCCGGGTGGCGAGCGTTCTGGCGGCGGACCCGGACATCAGCCGCGTTATTGGAGTGGACACCGTGCCGCCCCCCTCGTTGACGCGAGATGGCGGCATCTCTCTCGGCCGGACGGAGTTCGTCCGGGTGGATCTGCGCAGCCCCGACATCGCTCAGGTGATCGCGGCCGCGGACATCGACACCGTTGTGCACATGAGCCTGGTCAGCGCTCCGACGAGGAGCGGTGGCAGGGCGGCCATGAAGGAGCACAACGTCATCGGCACCATGCAGCTGCTCGGTGCCTGCCAGCGGTCGGCGACCGTGCGGCGCGTGGTGGTGCGCTCCACCACCGCCGTCTACGGCTCGTCGCCGAGGGATCCAGCGGTGTTCACTGAAGAGCTGGAGCCGCACGACAGCCCAAGCCACGGCTATGCCAAGGACTCGGTCGAGGTCGAGGGCTACGTGCGGGGCTTCGCGCGCCGTCGTCCTGACGTGACGGTGTCGTTGCTGCGGTTCGCCAACTTCATGGGTCCCGGCGTCGATTCGCCGCTGACGCGTTACTTCACCCAGCCGGTGCTGCCGACCGTGCTCGGCTTCGACCCGAGGCTGCAGTTCGTCCACGAGGACGACGCGGTCGAGGTGCTGCGCCGGATGGCCACCGAAGATCACCCCGGCACGTTCAACGTGGCCGGGGCGGGCGTGTTGCTGCTGTCCCAGTGCGTCAGACGGGCCGGGCGGTTCTCGCTGCCGCTGTTCTCGCCCGCCTTCAAGGTGCTCGGCAACGCCGTGCGCCGGGTCGGGCTGGTCGAATACTCACCCGAGCAGGTCAGGCTGATGTGTTACGGCCGCGCGGTCGACACCGCGAGGCTGGAGGCGTCGCTCGGCTGGAAGCCCAAGTTCACGACCGCGGCCGCCTTCGACGATTTCCTGCGTTCGCGCAGGCTGCAACCGCTCGGAGGTGTGCTGAGTTGAGCGTTCCCGGCGAGGAGCACGCCCGCGTGATTCCCATCAGCGCGGCGCCGTCGTTCCCCGAGCCCGATCCGATGGCCAAGCTGCTGGCGTTCGTCCGCAGGCGGATCACCGGCGACTACGAGGTCGACGAGTTCGGCTACGACGCCGAGCTGACCGACAAGGTGCTCCTGGAGCTGATCAGGCCGATCTACCACCGGTGGTTCAGGGTCGAGACCCTGGAGCTGAAGAACATCCCGGAGGAGGGCGGCGCGCTGGTCGTCGCCAACCACTCGGGCACGCTGCCGGTCGACGCCCTGATGATGCAGGTGGCGCTGCACGACGAGGCCGGACGCCCGCTGCGGCTGCTCGGCGCCGACCTGGTCTACCAGCTTCCGCTGCTCAGCCACCTGTCGCGCAAGACGGGCCACACGCTGGCCTGCCGCGAGGACGCCGACCGGCTGCTGCGCAAGGGCGAGCTCGTCGGGGTGTTCCCCGAGGGGTTCAAGGGCGTCGGCAAGCCCTTCTCCGAGCGCTACAAGCTGCAGCGCTTCGGCCGCGGTGGCTTCGTGGCCTCGGCCATCCGCGCCGGGGTGCCGATCGTGCCGACCGCGATCGTGGGCGCGGAGGAGATCTATCCCAAGATCGGGGATCTGAAGTTCCTGGCCAGGCTGCTGGGGCTGCCCTATCTGCCGATCACCCCGTTCTTCCCGCTGCTCGGCCCGCTCGGGCTGGTGCCGCTGCCGTCCAAGTGGATGATCGAGTTCGGCGAGCCCATCAGGACCGACGAATACGACCCGTCGGCCGCCGACGACCCGATGCTGGTCTTCAACCTCACCGACCACGTACGCGAGGTCATCCAGCAGCTGCTCAACGAGCTGCGGCTGCGCAGAGGGCACGCCTTCCCGCCCTTCCTCTGACTCGTGCAACCGGCGCGGCCGGCTCGGTGTTCTCCAGGCGACCCACCTGTGAACACCGAAGGGAACCCCATGGATCTGCAGCTTTCCGGCCGTGTGGCCATCGTCACCGGCGCGTCCAAGGGCATCGGGCTGGCCGTCGCCCAGACCTTGGCCGAGGAGGGCGCCCACGTCGTGGCGGTCTCCCGTACGCCTACGGGCGAGCTGCCGGGCAAGGCCGTGCACGTACCCGCCGACCTGATGGACCCGCAGGCGCCCGCGCGCGTCGTGGCGCGGGCCGTGGAGGAGTTCGGCGGGGTGGACGTGCTGGTGAACAACGCCGGCGGCCCGCCGCCCGGGGTGACGCTGCCGCGGTTCGGCTTCATGACGCCGGACGACGGGGACTGGCAGGCGATGTTCGAGTTCAACCTGTTCGCGGTCGTCCGCATGATCCGCGCGGCCGTGCCCGTCATGGTCGAGCGGGGCGGCGGCTCGATCGTCAACGTCTCCTCCACCTCCGCCAGGCAGCCGGCCGCGATGAACGTCGACTACGGCGCCGCCAAGTCGGCCCTGAACCACGTCGGCAAGGCCGTCTCCGAGGAGTTCGGCGCGCAGGGCGTACGCGTGAACACGATCTCGCCCGGCCCCGTGCTCACCGACTGGTGGACCAAGGACGGCGGCGCGGCCGACGTCATCGGCGGGATGGCGGGAGCGGCGAAGCAGGACGTCATCGACCAGGTCGCCCCTGGCATGATGAATCTGGTGACCGGCCGCCTCGTACGCCCCCAGGAGATCGCCGACGCGGTGGCGCTGCTGGCCTCCCCGCGCTCGGGCAGCACGACCGGCGCGGACTTCGTCATCGACGGCGGTTTCCTCAAGGAGCTGTAGCCCCTGCCGTGAACCCCTTCGGCGGGTTGTGGAGAGACATCCGTGACCGATCTCCCACAGAAGGGCGGAGATGATCACTCAACCCGCCACCAGGGGTGCGGACTCGGAGCTGGTGAGCGCCTCGTGGACAGAGCCCGAGGCGTTCGCCGAGCTGTTCGACCGCTACTCCGCCATGCTCTACAGGTACGTCTCCAAACGGCTGGGCCCCGAGCCCGCCGAAGACCTCGTCGGCGAGACGTTCCTGGTCGCCTTCTCCCGCAGGAGGAGCTACGACCTGTCCTACCCGGACGCCAGGCCGTGGCTCTTCGGCATCCTCACCAAGCTCGTCTCCAGGCACCACCGCAGGGAGGCGGCCCGCTACCGGGCCCTGCTGCGCGCCCCTGTGGACTCCGACGTGGAGTCCCCGGCCGACCGGGTGGCGGCGGGGGTGAGCGCCCAGGCCGTCCGCGCCGAGCTGGCCGGCGCGCTCGCGGCGCTGCCCGCCAAGGACCGTGACGTGCTGCTGCTGATCGCCTGGGGCGATCTGACGTACGAGGAGGTCGGGCGCGCGCTCGGCATTCCGATCGGAACCGTGCGCTCCCGCCTCAACAGGGGCAGGCGGAAGATCCGGGCCGCGTTCGGCGGCACCAATCCCATGGAGGAGGAGTGACGATGGACGATCTGAAGCTGCTCCGAGACCTCGGAGCGGAGCTGGAGCACGAGCCGCCCGCGACGCTCGTCCGGCAGCGGGACCGCATGCTGCACGGGCGCCCGCCCCACCGGCTGCGGAGCCGGTGGACGGGCTGGTGGACGGCGGGGCTCGTCGCCGCCGCCACGGCCGCCGCCGTCGCCGTGCCCACCGTGCTGATCAGCAACGGCCACCAGGCGGCCCCGTCCGCCGGGAGCCAGGCCGTGGACATGAGCGGCACCAGGAACGTGCTGGTGATCGGCTCGGACACCCGCCAGGGCGAGGGGAACGCCAAGTACGGGGCCTACGAGGCGCGGACCGGCGTGGGCGGGCGGTCAGACACGATCATGATCGTGCACGTGCCCGCCGACCGGAGGAAGGCCACCGCGGTCAGCGTTCCGCGCGACTCGATGGTGAAGATGCCGGCCTGCTCCGCCACCCCGGGCCAGACGAACATGATCAACTCGACCTACCACGACGGTGGCGCCGCCTGCCTGCAGACCGCGCTGGAGACGCTGACGGGGCTGCGCATCCATCACACGGTCGAAGTGGACTTCAGCGGGTTCAAGGGCATGGTCGACGCGCTCGGGGGCGTGGAGGTCACGCTGCCGGCGGCCGTGGACGACAAGGCGGCGAAGCTGAAGCTGCCCGCGGGCAAGAGCACGCTCAACGGTGAGGCCGCGCTCGGGTACGCCCGCCTGCGCCACGTCGGCGACGGCAGCGACCTCGAGCGGATCAAACGGCAGCAGAAGCTCGTGCTGGCGATGCTGAAGAAGGCGCGGAAGACGATCGCCGACCCGGGCAGGCTGGAGTCCTTCCTCGGCGAGATGCGCAAGTCGGTGAAGACGGATCTGACCCTGGAGTCGATGTACGAGCTGGCCACGGGGCTGTCGGAGACCAAGATCAGCTTCGTGTCGGTGCCGAACGGGCCGTCGCCATCGGACCCCAACAGGCTCGTGTGGAAGGAGCCGGCGGCGAGCCGGTTGTTCGACTCGCTGAAATAGGCGCGGGCCCTTCACCGGCCGCGCCCGCAAGCTTCACCGCCCGCAAGCTTCACCGCCCGCAAGCTTCACCGCCCGCGCCCGGGGCTTACTCGGGCGCGGGGCCGCGCCCGCGGGGTCAGGAGTGGCGGCGGTAGTGCTTGCGCAGCGCGATGCCCGCCGCCACGCCGCCAGCCACGGCCCCCACGCCCGCCGCGATCGGCAGGGCGGTCAGCGTGGCCTTGCGCCCGGTGCGGAAGTCCTTGACCGGCCAGTCGTGCTTCCTGGCGTGCTCGCGCAGCTCGCTGTCGGGGTTGATGGCCACCGCGTGCCCGACCAGCGACAGCATCGGCAGGTCGTTGGCCGAGTCGCTGTAGGCCGTGCACCTGGTCAGGTCGAGCCCCTCCCTGCGGGCCAGCGCCCGCACCGCCTCCGCCTTGGCGGGGCCGTGGAGCAGGTCACCGACCAGCCGGCCGGTGTAGACGCCGTTGCTGGTCTCGGCGACCGTGCCGAGCGCGCCGGTCAGGCCGAGCCGCTGCGCGATGACCTTGGCCAGCTCGACGGGCGTGGCGGTGATCAGCCAGACCCGCTGGCCGGAGTCGAGGTGACTCTGCGCCAGGGCCCTGGTGCCGCTCCAGATGCGGTCGGCCATGACCTCGTCGTAGATCTCCTCGCCGAGGCGCACGACGTCGTCGACCTTGGCTCCCGCGACGAACGCCAGCGCGGTCTCCCTGGCCACCGCGATGTGCTCGGGGTTCTCGTTGCCGCGCAGCCGGAACACCGCCTGCCCGACGGCGAACTTGAACAGGTCGGACGTCGTGAACATCCCGCGGGTGGCCAGCCCTCTGGCGAAGTGGTAGATCGAGGCGCCGCGCATCATCGTGTTGTCGACGTCGAAGAACGCCGCGGCCTGCGGGTCCGGCTCGGCCGGCGTGACAGGAGCGATGGTGACCGCCGCCTGCGCCGCGGCCTCGCCGGCGATCTCGGGCTCCGTTTCCTGTCGTCGTCGCATTAGCCGCCACATGGGGTTCAGCTTACTTACCTACTTCGGTGCGACCAGACCTTCGATGTAGTCGAGGTAGCCCTCGGCCTGAGCCAGTTGATCGTCGTTGAGCTCCTGGAGCATGGGCTCCACGGCCTCCTTCTGGTCCCGCGCGAATTTCTTGATCTTCGGCGAGCGCGGCTCGGCCCGCTCCAGCCGGCTGATGCCGGCGCGGGTGGACTCCTCCATGTCCTTCAGCGTCTTGCTGACCAGCGGGCCGTCCTCGGAGGAGCCCAGCAGGCTGGCGACCTCCTTCGCGCGGGTCTTGGCCGAGCCCAGCTCGCGCTCACCGCGTTCGGCGTCGCCGGGGCTGAGCCGGACCAGCGTGCTCTCCGCGGCGCGCTTGAGCGGGTAGAGCGAGTCGCCGGGCACCGACTGGTAGGTGGCGAAGGCCGAGACCATCATTCCCGCCGCCAGCCCGAACGTGGCCAGCTGCGACAGCAGCGGCCGCCTGCGCGGACTGCGGCGGTGCCGGCTGGGCGCGGGCGCAGGGGCCGGCTCCACCGCCTCCTCGGTGAGGGTGGCGGTGAGGAGCTCGGCGCGCAGCCGCTCGCGGAAGGCGGGCTCGGGGCCGCCGCCGAGCGGCAGGCGGCGCAGCTCGGCGAGATGTTCGAGCACGAGCTCCCGCTCCTTGCGCGCGCTACCCATGCCTGCTCCCGGACTGTTCCTTCCGTGACACCTGCCTAACGAGGGGCGGATGGGGGAGGTTACGCCAGGTCGTGCTTGAGCGCCCTGGCCAGCGCGCGAACGGCCCGGAACTGCAGCGCTTTGATCGCTCCACTCTTCTTCCCCATGATCAGCGCGGTTTCCGCGAGCGAGAGGCCGTGCAGGAAACGCAGGACGACACATTCCTGTTGTTCGGGATTGAGATCTCGTACGGCACGTAGGACACGGTCGTTGATGATGGCCGTGACCACGGCGTTCTCCGGAATGTGGGAGCCGTCGAGCGGGACGTCGATCACCTCGCCGGTCGGGATCTCCAGCCGGTAGCGCCCCGACTTGAAGTGGTCGGTCACCAGATTTCGCGCGATCGTCACGAGCCAAGCGCCGAAATCCCGGCCCTGCCAGGTGAAGTCGGCGATCCTGCGCAGCGCCCGCAGGAAGGTCTCGCTGGTGAGGTCCTCGGCGAGCTGATGGGAGCCCACCCGGAAATAGATATAGCGGTAGACCAGGTCCACGTATCGGTCATAGAGCGTGCCAAAGGATTCCGAGCACCCGTTCTTGGCATGCAGCACCAGCGTGCGGACGTCGTCACGGACGTCGTCGGGCACGTCTTCGAGCACGGCAAGCTCGCCCTTC
Organism: Nonomuraea zeae; assembly: GCF_005889725.1. Taxonomy (GTDB): domain Bacteria; phylum Actinomycetota; class Actinomycetes; order Streptosporangiales; family Streptosporangiaceae; genus Nonomuraea; species Nonomuraea zeae. The sequence goes on along the minus strand of NZ_VCKX01000005.1, from coordinate 70,032 downwards.
CGGGCAGGTCCAGCGACCGCTGGAGCAAGCAGCCCGGCGAACGGTGACGAGTCAGGCATCCGGTATCCCTAGGGGTAAGGGGTGCGGCGTGCTCGAACACTCTAGAAATCAACCGGAAATTCCACAATCCACAGCTTGAAGGCATGACTAGGCGTAATCGGCGGATACCGTATAGGCGCACACCCCGCCACCTGCGGTGCACCGCTGGACGCGCCACCGAGGATCGACTCGTTCTCCTCTTCGGCTACCGGCCGAGAGGCATCGTCCGGCAGCATTGGAGTCACCATGGAGATCCTCGTTGCTGTCATAGCCCTTGCCGGTGCGCTCCTGGCCGCTCTCGCGGCAGGTGCCCTGATCAGACGACTTCGCGAGGAGCCTGAGGGCTGGTTGGTCGCCTGGATCGTTGCAGCCGTGGCGCTCTGCCTGTCGCTGGGCGTGATCGGCATCGGCTACCTCATGGGGTTCGGGGTCGTCACGTTCAAGGCCTATCAGGTGACGGGGGCGATGCTGGCGCCGCTGTGGCTGGCCGTCGGCCTGGTCCAGCTGCTGGCCGAGAAGGCGCCGCCGAGGTTCCTGGCGTGGCTGTTCGGCATCGCGCTGACCATCGTGGCCGGCACCATCATGATCTTCGACCCGCCCAAGTCGAACGAGATGGGCAAGGCGCTGCCCGCGGGATCGGCCTACTGGCAGATCTTCCCGTCGTACCTGCTGATCGGCGTGCACGCCGCGGCTGCCCTGATCATGCTCGCCATGCTGGTGGTGGCCGCGCTCAAGTGGCGTAACGGCGACGAATACGACACCGACAACCTGCACGCCGCCGTGGTGGTCGTCCCGTCGGGGCTCGCGCTCGTGGGCGCGATGCGGTTCGCGGTGCCGCCGCTGTTCACCACCGCGCTGCTCGCCGTGGCGGGAGCGGCGATCTGGTATACCGTCCTGCGGCCGCTGGCGCCGTACGAGGACGATGACGAGGACGACTTCGACTCCGACCATGGGGAGCGGCCGTCCCGCCGGGACGAGCGCTCTCAGCGCCGCGACGAGCGGGCGCAGCATCGCGAGGAGCGCCCCATGTACCGCGACGAGAAGCCCCAGTCCGCCCCGCCGTCCGGTCCCCAGCCCATTCCCGCCCACCGGGGCATGCCCGAGCCTCTCCCGGCAGCCGACCTCACGCCGGGCGCGCCGCGCAGGACGCCGGGGCTGGGCGATCTGGTGGCCGAATACCGCGCGGGCGACCAGGAGATCGACTACGCCGCCCGGATGGCGCCGCCGCCTGACACCGGCCCGGCGACCGGCTACATCATGAACGGCGCCCCGCCCCAGCGACCCGACTTCCAGCGGCCCGAGCCGCCGCGGGCCGACTACGCCATGCCGGCGACCGGGGCCGTCTATCCGGGCGCCGAGCTGTTCACCCCCGCGCAGCAGCAGCCCGGCTCCAGCAAGATCTCCCCGACCGTCTACGGCATGCTGACCGTCTTCACGATCATGGACGGCGCGGGCGACGCGTTCGACCGGCTGGCCGAGGCGACCGTCGAGGCCGTGCGCAGGGGCGAGCCCGACACGCTCGTGTACGCCTGCCACGCCGTCAAGTCGGCGCCCCTGCAGCGCATCGTCTACGAGCTCTACCGCGACGAGGTGGCCTACCGCGACCACCAGCGCCAGCCGCACGTCGAGCGGTTCGTCAACGAGCGGCAGACGATGGTGCTCGCGACCAACGTGATCGAGCTCACCGTCAACGCCGCGAAGGTGGTGCCGCTCCCCACCGCGATGTTCTGATCCCCCGGGCGCTCTAGTCGCTCAGCGCGGCCCGCAGGCGGCTCTCGTCGACCCGCCAGAAATCATGCTGGACACCGTCGATCAGCGTGACCGGGATCATCTCCCAGTATTTCTCCTTGAGCTCCGCCGAGGAGTCGATGCTGACCTCCTCCCACGGCACGCCCAGCTCGCCCGCGACCTTGGCGATGACCTCGCGCGCGTCCTCACACAAGTGACAGCCGGGCTTGCCGAGCAGGGTGATGCGATGCATAGGGCCACCGTACCCCCGCGACTTTGTGCATCGGTTCACAAAGGGATTAACCTGAAAGACGGTTCGATTCCCGTCACGCGGTCCCCAAGCCGCCCGTTCCCTGGAGCACCGGCACGTGAAGAGCCCGTCCCAGCCCCGTGACCGCGGTATACCCGAGGCGACGGTCGCCAGGCTTCCGCTGTACCTCCGGGCGCTGCACGGGATGGCCGAGCGGGGCATCGCGACCGTCAGTTCGGAAGATCTGGCGGTGGCGGCCGGGGTCAACTCCGCCAAGCTGCGCAAGGATCTGTCGCACCTCGGCTCGTACGGCACTCGCGGCGTAGGCTATGACGTCGAGTACCTCGTCTACCAGATCTCCCGCGAGCTGGGTCTGACGCAAGACTGGGCGGTGGCGATCGTCGGAGTCGGTAACCTCGGGCGCGCGCTGGCCAACTACGGCGGTTTCGTCTCCAGAGGATTCCGGGTCGCGGCGCTCCTCGACGCCGACCCCGAAGTCGTGGGCGACACCATAGCGGGGTTGAATGTTGAGCACATCGACGAACTGGAAGCCGTGATCAAACGGCGTGGAGTCTCGATCGTGGTTCTGGCGACACCGGCGGCAGCGGCGCAGGAAGTGTGCGATCGCGTGATTGCCGTGGGCGTGACCAGCATCCTGAACTTCGCCCCTGTCGTGCTTTCCGTGCCCGACAGCGTTGATGTCCGTAAAGTCGACCTATCAATCGAACTGCAGATTCTCGCGTTCCACGAGCAACGCAAAGCTGGGGGGCCACTCATGGCGGTGGACAGTCAATGAGTGTTCTGGCTATCGGACTCAGCCACCGGACCGCTCCGGTGGCTCTTCTGGAGCGGGTCTCCGTCTCGGGCGACGAGCTCGTCAAGCTGCTGCACGACGTGCAGATGGACGATTCGGTCGCGGAGGCCATAGTGGTCTCGACCTGCAACAGGGTCGAGGTCTACGTCACGGTCGACCGCTTCCACGCCGCCGTCACCGCCATCAGCGGCCTGCTGGGCGTCCACTCCGGCGTCCCCGCCGAGGAGCTCACGCCGCACCTCTACGTGCACTACGAGGAGCGGGCCGTCGAGCACCTCTTCTCGCTGGTGTGCGGCCTCGACTCCATGGTGGTCGGCGAGGGCCAGATCCTCGGGCAGGTCCGCCAGGCGCTCAAGCTGGCGCAGCGCCAGGGCACCGTCGGCGCCACGCTCAACGACCTGGTCCAGCAGGCGCTGCGGGTCGGCAAGCGGGCCCACCACGACACCGGCATCGACAAGGCGGGCGCCTCCCTCGTGAGCGCCGGCCTCGCCCTGGCGGGCGACCTGGCCGGGCGGCGGGCCCTGGTGGTGGGCGCGGGCTCCATGAGCTCGCTGGCCGCCGTCACGCTGGCCCGCGCGGGCGTCACCGACATCGTCGTGGCCAACCGCACCTACGAGCGCGGCGCCCGGCTGGCCGAGTCCGTCGGCGGCCGGGCGGTGGAGTTCGCCGCGGTGGCCGAAGAGCTGAGCGCCGCCGACATCGTCATCACCTGCACAGGCGCGGGCAACCACGTCGTCACTCCGGGTATGCTGACGCGCGGCGCGTTCCTTCTCGACCTGGCGTTGCCGCACGACATCGACCCCGCCGTCCGATCGGTGCCCGGGGTGACGCTGGTCGACCTGGAGACGATCCAGGAGTCCGGCATCGGCTCGCACGAGGGCGACGCGGTCCCGTCCGTGCGCGCGCTGGTCGCCGAGGAGCTGCGCGCCTATCTCGACGCCGAACGGGCCGCCAAGGTCACACCGACCGTGGTGGCGCTGCGCAGCAAGGCGGCGAGCGTGGTCGAGTCGGAGCTGGGCCGCCTGCTGATGCGGATGCCCGACCTCGACGAGCGGGCGAGGGACGAGGTGGCCATGACCGTGCAACGGGTCGTTGACAAACTGCTTCACGAGCCAACTGTGCGTGTCAAGCAGCTCGCCACCTGCCCAGGAGGCGATCATTATGCGGAAGCGCTGCGTGAGCTGTTCAATCTGGATCCGAAGATGCCCGAGGCCGTGAGGGAGGTGGAGCTGTGACGTCCGGGACTCTGCGGCTGGGGACCCGCCGCAGCCTGATGGCGACCACGCAGTCGGGAATGGTGGCCGATTCCTACACCCAGCGCACCGGGCGGGCGATCGAGCTGGTCGGCGTCACGACGTTCGGTGACGTGACCAAGGCGCAGCTCGCACAGCTCGGCGGCACGGGCGTGTTCGTCAGCGCGCTGCGCGACAAGCTCATGGACGACGAGGTCGACTTCGCCGTCCACTCGCTGAAGGACCTGCCGACCAAGCAGGACCCGCGCTTCACCCTGGCCGCCATCCCCGCCCGGCACGACCACCGCGACGCGCTGGTCGGCTCGCACAAGTTCGCCGACCTGGCGCCGGGCGCCAGGGTCGGCACCGGGTCGCCGCGCAGGGTCGCCATGCTCAGCGCGCTGCGGCCCGACCTCGAATACGTCCCGATCCGCGGCAACGCCGACACGCGCATAGGCAAGGTCACCTCGGGTGAGCTCGACGCGGTCGTGCTCGCCTCGGCCGGCCTGACCAGGATCGGCCGCAGCGCCGAGATCGCGCAGATCTTCGAGGTCGAGGAGCTGCTGCCCGCCCCGGGCCAGGGCGCGCTCGCCGTGGAGTGCCGCGCCGACCGCGCTGACCTGGTCGAGTTCCTGGGCGTGCTCGACGATCCTCGCACGCGCTCCGCGGTGACCGCCGAGCGCGCCGTACTGTCCGCTCTGGAAGCGGGGTGCTCCGCTCCGGTGGGTGCTTTCGCGGCCGATGACGGGCACACTCTGAACCTGACCGCTGTGGTCGTCGCGCTCGACGGCCGCGAGGCGGTCCGCAAGTCCGCCGCCGGCTCTCCTTCGGAGGCACTTAACCTGGGCCGTCTCCTAGCGGCCGAGATGATCGCCGAAGGGGCCGACAGATTGATGGGGGAGCATTCCCATTGAGCTCCGATAGCCCGACCTCCGGTTTCGTCGCGTTCGTAGGCGCGGGTCCCGGCGATCCCAACCTGCTCACACTCCGCGCCGCCGAGCTGCTCGGCAAGGCCGACGCGGTGGTGCTCGACGAAGAAACCCACGGCCCGCTGCTGCACCACTGCCGCGAAGGCGTCGAGATCGTCGACGACGGCTTCGCCGGCGCGGTCAAGCGCGCCAAGCGGGGGCAGCTCGTGGTGCGCCTGTGCGAGGGCGACCCCATGCTGTTCTCCTCGATCACCGAGGAGGTCGCGGCCTGCGCCGCGGCGGAGGTGGACTTCGAGATCACGCCCGGCGTGCCGCCCGCGACCGCCGTGCTCGCCTACGCGGGCATCCCGCCGGCGACGGCGGTGCCCGAGTTCAGGATCGTCGACGCCGCGCAGGAGCAGGACTGGGCCTCCCACGCGGCCTGTCCTGGCACGCTGGTCGTCTACAACGGCATCGGCGACGCCGTGTCGATCGGCAAGGCGCTCATCGCCGGCGGCAAGCCCGACACCACGCCCGTCGCGGTCAGCAGCGGCGGCACCACCACCGAGCAGTACACCGTCGTGTCCACGCTCGGCCGGCTCCAGGCCGACCTCAAGCACGCCGGGTTCACCGAGCCCGCGCTGATCGTCGTCGGCGAGGCCGTGGGGCTGCGCGACAAGCTGTCGTGGTTCGAGACCAAGCCGCTGTTCGGCTGGCGGGTGCTGGTGCCGCGTACCAAGGAGCAGTCCCGCAGCCTGTCCGACCAGCTCGTCGCGTACGGCGCGGTGCCCGAGGAGGTGCCGACCATCTCGGTCGAGCCGCCGCGCACGCCGCAGCAGATGGACCGGGCGATCAAGGGCCTGGTCACCGGCCGCTACGAGTGGGTGGCCTTCACCAGCGCGAACGCGGTCAAGGCCGTCCGCGAGAAGTTCGAGGAATACGGCCTGGACGCCCGCGCCTTCGCCGGGCTCAAGGTGGCCGCCGTGGGCGACGCGACCGCGCGGGCCCTGGTCGAGTTCGGCGTCAAGCCGGACCTGCTGCCTTCCGGCGAGCAGTCATCCGAGGGGCTCGTGGCCGAGTGGCCGCCCTACGACTCGATGCTCGACCCGATCAACCGGGTCCTGCTGCCGCGGGCCGACATCTCCACCGACACGCTGGTGGCCGGGCTCACCGAGCTGGGCTGGGAGTGCGACGACGTCACCGCGTACCGCACCGTGCGGGCCGCGCCGCCACCCGCGCCGATCCGCGAGGCGATCAAGGGCGGCGGCTTCGACGCCGTGCTCTTCACCTCCTCCTCCACCGTGCGCAACCTGGTGGGCATCGCGGGCAAGCCACACAACGTCACCGTGATCGCGGTCATCGGGCCGCAGACGGCCAAGACGGCCGAGGAGTTCGGGCTCCGGGTCGACGTCATGGCCGACAAGCCATCCGCATCCGCCCTGGCCGCGGCGGTGGCCGAGTTCGGAGCCAAGCAGCGCCAGGCGGCCCTGGCCGCGGGCGACTCCCCGCGCCGGCCCTCACAGAACCGCCGGGGCGCCAGAAGGAGAGGCAAATGAGCGCGCAATATCCGGTCGCCCGCCCCCGGCGGCTGCGCCGAGGTCCCGCCCTGCGGCGGATGATGGCGGGCACCAGGCTGCACCCCGCGGACCTGATCCTGCCCATGTTCGTCAAGGAAGGCATCACCGAGCCGCAGCCGGTGGCCTCCATGCCTGGGGTGGTCCAGCACACCCGCGACTCGCTGCGCAAGGCCGCCCACGAGGCGGCGGAGGCCGGCGTGGGCGGGCTGATCCTGTTCGGCATCCCCGAGGTCAAGGACGCCCGCGGCTCGGCGGCCGACGATCCCCACGGGATACTCCAGGTGGCGCTGCGCGACGTGAACGCCGAGGTCGGCGACTCCATCGTGGTGATGGCCGACACCTGCCTCGACGAGTTCACCGACAACGGGCACTGCGGGATCCTGACGCCGTCCGGTGACGTGGACAACGACGCCACGCTGGAGCGCTACGCGTCGATCGCGCTGGCCCAGGTCGAGGCCGGGTCGCAGATGGTGGCGCCGAGCGGGATGATGGACGGCCAGGTGGGCGCGATCCGCGCGGCCCTCGACGGTGCCGGTCACGGCAACGTGCCGATCCTGGCCTACACCGCCAAATACGCCTCCGCCTTCTACGGGCCCTTCCGCGAGGCCGCCGAGTGCGCGCCGCAGTTCGGCGACCGCAGCACCCATCAGCAGGACCCCGCGGGGCCGCTGGAGGAGGCGCTGCGCGAGGTCCGGCTGGACCTGGCGGAAGGCGCCGACGCGGTCATGGTCAAGCCCGCGCTGGCCTACCTCGACATCATCGCGAGCTTCCGCGCCGAGGTGGACGTGCCGGTGGCCGCCTACCAGGTGAGCGGCGAGTACGCGATGATCGAGGCCGCCGCCGCCAACGGCTGGGTGGACAGGGAGCGGATGATCACCGAGTCGCTGGTCGCGATCAAGCGGGCCGGGGCGGACCTGATCCTGACGTACTGGGCCACGGAAGTGGCGCGACGGCTCTAACCAAGGGGTTTCCCGTCAACTCCTGTGGCCTGTGCGTTAGAGTGCGATAACAAGTGCTGGTGTGTCCCGCGGGTGCGTAGCGCAGACTCCGCGGTGAGCCGCTGAACGCGGCCCGCCCCACGGCCCGAGGCCGGGATCTCCTCAGGCACTTGGACTCGACGGGAGACACCATGGTGGGGGTACCACTGGTTCGGCGTACCAGAAAGCGGTCGCGGCCGACACGAATCGGCTCCGTGCTCGAATACGCCGGCCTGGGGTGGCCCGTCGTGCCTGGGGCCTACCCGCTGCTCCAGGGGCCGCGCGCGTGCTCCTGCGACCGGGTCGGCTGTCCCGACCCCGGCGCCCATCCGCTGTCCCCCGCCTGGCACATGCAGGCCACGACGGACGCCGCCCTGCTCACGCGCTGGTGGCAGGCCGAGCCCGAGGCCAACGTGATCCTGCCCACCGGACGCGTGTTCGACGTCTTCGACGTACCGCTCGCCGCCGGGCTGTCCGCACTCACCCGGATCGACGCCGCGCAAGCGCACCCAGGCCCGGTCGCCGCCAACGGCGACCGGGTCCTGTTCTATGTGGCCACGCGCGGCAACCCGGAGGACGAGGACGAGTGGTGGACGTGCCAGCTCGACTGCGATCCCGCGACCATCGACGACACGCCGGGGCTGCGGTGGCACTGCCGCGACAGCTATGTCCTCGCGCCGCCCTCGTCCCTTCCGACGGGCCAGCCCGTCTCCTGGCTCCGGCCGCCGGACGGCCGCCCGCTGCCCGACCCGCTGCGCATCCTGGAATGGCTCGCCGACTGACTCACCCTCCTCGTGCCCGATCCGGGGAGCGGTCCCCGGCCCGGCTAACCTGGATCGGGTGAGCCGTACACAGAACTCCGAGGACCTGTTCGCCCGCGCCCGTCAGGTCGTGCCCGGAGGCGTCAACTCTCCGGTGCGCGCGTTCGGCGCGGTGGGCGGCACGCCGCGCTTCATGGTCTCCGGTCAGGGGCCCTACATCACCGACGCCGACGGCAACCGCTACGTCGATCTCGTGTGCTCCTGGGGGCCGATGATCCTCGGGCACCGCCACCCCGCGGTCGTCGAGGCCGTCTCCGGCGCGGTGGCCCACGGGTTCTCCTTCGGCACGGCCACCCCCGGCGAGGTCGAGCTGGCCGAGGAGATCGTGGCCAGGGTGGCGCCCGTCGAGAAGGTGCGCCTGGTCAGCTCCGGCACCGAGGCCACGATGAGCGCGGTGCGCCTGGCGCGCGGCTTCACCGGGCGGTCGAAGGTGATCAAGTTCGCCGGGTGCTACCACGGCCACGTCGACGCGCTGCTGGCCTCGGCCGGGTCCGGGGTCGTGACGTTCGGGCTGCCCGACACGCCGGGCGTGACGGGGGCGTCGGCCGCGGACACGATCGTGCTGCCCTACAACTCCGTCGAAGCCGTCGAAGAGGCCTTCGCCGCCGCCGACGTGGCGTGCGTGATCACCGAGGCGTGCCCGTCGAACATGGGCGTCGTCCCGCCCCGCGACGGCTTCAACGCGCGCCTGCGCGAGCTGTGCACGGCCAACGGCGCGCTGCTCATCGTCGACGAGGTGCTGACCGGCTTCCGCGTCTCCCCGTCCGGCTGGTACGGCCTGGACCCGGTCGAGGCCGATCTGATGACCTTCGGCAAGGTCATGGGCGGCGGCCTGCCCACGGCGGCCTTCGGCGGCCGGGCCGACGTCATGGCCTTTCTCGCCCCCGAGGGCCCGGTCTACCAGGCGGGCACCCTGTCGGGTAACCCGCTGGCGTGCGCGGCCGGGCTGGCCACGCTGCGCGCCCTGGACGACGACGCCTACGCCCGGGTGGACGCGGCCTCGCTGGCGGTGGGCCGGGGCGCGTCCGAGGCGCTCAGCGCCGCCGGGGTGCCGCACCGGCTGCAGCGGGCGGGCAGCCTGTTCTCGATCTTCTTCACCGACGCGGAGGTGACGAACTTCGCCGAGGCCAAGACCCAGAACACCGCCGTGTTCACCGCGTTCTTCCACGCGATGCTCGACCAGGGCGTCTATCTGCCGCCGTCGGCGTACGAAGCGTGGTTCCTGTCGGCCGCGCACGACGACGAGGCGCTCAGCCGCGTCGCTGAAGCGCTCCCGGCAGCCGCGAAGGCGGCCGCGGCCGCCCTGGGGTGAGCGGGCCGCGGCGGGGCCTGGAGCCGGCGTACAGGACGCCGCAGACGATGAGCGCCGCCGCGAGCACCTCCAGCCAGGAGAGCGCTTCGCCGGTCACCAGCGCCGCCGACGACATGCCGAAGACCGGCACGAGCAGCGTGTACGGCGCCACGGTCGAGGCGTCGTAGCGGCGCAGCAGCCAGCCCCAGACGCCGAACCCGCCCAGCGTGGAGATGAAGGCCACGTAGAGCAGCGACAGCCAGCCCTCCAGCGGCGAGCTCAGCACCGGCGTGCCCTCCAGCAGGAAGGACATCAGCAGGAGAGGGGGCGCGGAGAAGGCGCTCACCCACACCATGAAGCGCAGCGAGTCGGGCGGCGCGGCCCGGCGCTGGACCACGTTGCCCAGCCCCCAGGCGGCCGCCGCGGCCACGCAGAGTGCGAAGGCGCCGAGCGGTCCCGACACCCCGAAGTCGAGCGCGACCAGAGTGAGGCCGCAGAAGGCGACGGCCAGACCGAGGACGCGACGGGCGGTGAGCCGCTCCTTGAGCAGCGTCACCGCGAACAACACCGTGAACAGCGCCTGCGTCTGCAGGACGAGAGAGGTCAGCCCGGCCGGCATGCCGGCTCGCATGCCCACGAGCAGCAGGCCGAACTGGCCGACGCCGATGGTGGCCGCCACCCCGGCGACCCAGCGCCACCGGACTCCGGGCCGCCCGACGAACAGCAGGGCGGGGAACGCCGCCATGCTGAACCTGACTCCCGCGTACAGCAGTGGCGGGAAGTGCCGCAGGCCGACCTGCATGACCACGAAGTTGAAGCCCCAGACGGCCGCGAGGCCGACGGCGAGGGCGAGATGGCGGGGGCTCACTCAGCGAGCGGGCTTCTGGTAGCGGATCCGCTGCTCGCGAGCCTGCTCGGCCAGGGTCCTCAGGTAGGAGGGCGAGCTCTGCTGCTGCTTCTTTTCCTTGATGATTCTCATGCATCTATTTTCGTCTGCTACACAGTGAACGACAAGCGAGACTTTCTACGCTAAACCATTTAGACTGGCTTACATGTTGGACTTGAACCGGCTCAAGGCACTTCACGCAGTTCACGTCTATGGGTCGGTCGGAGCGGCGGCCGACGCGCTCATGGTCACCCCGTCCGCCGTGTCCCAGCAGATCGCCAAGCTGGAGCGGGAGACCGGGGCCCGGCTCATGGAGCGCAACGGCCGCGGCGTGCGCCTGACGGACGCGGCGGGGCTGCTCGCCGAGCACGCCGAGCGGATCCTCGCCCTGGTCGAGACCGCGGAGGCGGACTTCGAGGCGCTGCGCGGCGAGGTCGTCGGCCGCCTGAACGTCGCCGCGTTCCCCACCGCCGTGCGCGGCCTCATGCCCGGCGCGCTCGCCACGCTCAGGACCCGCCATCCCGACCTCTGGGTGCAGCTCAACGAGCGCGAGCCCGAGCGGGTCATGCGCGAGGTCGCCAGGGGCGAGCTGGACGTGGGCGTGATCCAGGACTGGCTGAACCGGCCCATGGCGCTGCCCGACGGCCTGTCCAAGGCCACGCTGCTCGACGACGTCGCCGACGTCGCGGTGCCCGCCGGGCACGCGCTGGCCGGCCGGAAGGAGCTGGAGCTGGCCGAGCTGAACGGCGAGCTGTGGATCAGCTCCACGCCGGGCACGGTCTGCCACGACTGGCTGGTCTTCACGCTGCGCAACGCCTCGCTGGAGCCGGTGATCGCCTGCATGGCCGACGAGTACCCGACCCAGCTCGCCCTGGTGGCGGCCGGCCTCGGCTGCGCCATCGTGCCGCGGCTCGGCCGGGACTGCGTGCCGGAGGGCGTGCGGCTCGTCCCGCTCAGGCCGCGGCAGTCGCGCCGCATCTACGCGGTGTGGCGTACGGACGCCGCACGCCGTCCCGCGATCAGGGCCCTGGTCGAGGCGCTGGCCGAGGCGAGCAGGTCCCAGGAGAACGCCTGGGCGGTGTCCTGAGCCCCCGCGTCAGCCCAGCGCGATGGCGACGACGCCGCCGAGGATCACCGCGGCCGCCAGCAGCCGGCGCGGCAGATCGCCCTCGGCCAGCAGCCGCCCGCCGAGCACGACCGCGATCAGCACGCTGATCTCGCGGGCCGGCGCCACCACGGTCACCGGGGCCATCGTGAACGCGATCAGCACCAGCAGGTACGACAGGAAGATCAGCACAGCCGCGCCCAGCACCCGGAACCGGTGCTCCCGCCACACCGGGACGATCAGCCTGCGCCGCGCCCCCAGCACGAAGGGCGTGAGCGCGAGGGAGCGCCCGACCTCCCCGAGGTAGTTGAGCAGCAACGGCGCCACGGCGAACGCGCTCACCACCTGCGAGTCCCAGACCGTGTAGCCGGCGATGAACAACCCCACGACCAGCCCGGGCACCACCCCTTCGAGCGCGCCGCGCGACAGGCCGCCGCTGAGCAGGAACACGCCCAGGCCCACCAGTACGATCCCCGCCACGCCCGCGGGCGACGGCCGCTCGCCGAGGAAGAGCACCGCGACCAGGCTGGCCAGCATCGGGCCCGTGCCACGCGCGACGGGATAGACGACCGACAGGTCGCCGGTGCCGTACCCGCGCTGGAGCAGCACGAAATAGCCCAGGTGCAGCAGCGTGCTGCCGCCGGCGACCAAAAGGTCCAGCCGGCTCGGCACGGTACCCGTGACCAGCAGGAACCCGGCGAACAGCGGGCTCCAGACGATCGCCGCTGCGACGGCGACCAGCCAGAGGAAGACGACGTGGTCGGCCTGGGCGGCCTTCTTGCTCAGCACGTTCCAGGAGGCGTGGGCCACGGCGGCGACGAGGATGAGAACGAGTGCCCAGAGACTCACGAAGGCTCCTTCCGGGGCCAGACTTTACCCACGCCCGAATTGCCCACAGGGGCGGGCTCCGGCCGCATGACGCATCCGAGCGGATAGGCTGTGCCACACCATGGCTGAAACCACCGTCGTCCACCTTTTGCGCCACGGTGAGGTGCACAACCCCGAGGGCGTCCTGTACGGCAGGCTGCCCGGCTACCACCTGTCCGAGACAGGTCAGCTCATGGCCGAGACGGTCGCCAAGGCCGTCAGCGGCCGTGACATCGTCGCCCTGTACAGCTCGCCGCTCGAACGAGCCCTGGAGACCTCCGCCCCGCTGGCCGAGAAGCTCGGGCTCGACATCGTCCAGGACAACCGCCTGATCGAGGCGGGGAACCTGCTGCAGGGTCGCATGATCGGCCAGGGGCTCGCCGTGCTCCGCAACCCGCGCAACTACCGCTATTTCTGGAACCCGCTGCGCCCGTCCTGGGGCGAGCCGTACCCGGTCATCGTCAAGCGCATGCGCTCGGTGATCGACGACGCCAGGGCGGCGGCGCGCGGGCACGAGGCCGTCCTGGTCAGCCACCAGCTCCCGATCTGGGCGATCAGGAGCGCCGCGGAGGGCCGCAGGCTCTGGCACGACCCCAGGCGCAGGCAGTGCGCGCTGGCCAGTCTCACCACGCTCACGTTCGACGGGGACCGCCTGATCAGCATCGGCTACAGCGAGCCCGCGGGGTCGCTGCAGACGGGTCCCTCCATCCCCGGGGCCTGATCGCTCCCCAGTGTCCGGGGCGTACGGTCCCGAAGGTAGAGTTGCAAGCTCTACCGGTTGTAGTACAAGGAGATCTTCCTCCGTGCGCGCGAAGTCCATCTCCCTCGTTCTCCTGGCTGTGCTGGTCGCGGGCTGCGCGGGTAATCAGAGTGGTCAACCCCAGGCGGGTGACACCCGGTTCGTCGCGGGCGACGGGAAGATGCAGGTGTTCGGCGCGGGCGAGCGCAAGGCCGCCCCCGCCGTCGAGGGCCCGACCCTCGACGGGGCCACCGCCTCGCTCGCCGCGCACAAGGGCAAGGTCGTCGTGCTCAACTTCTGGGCGTCGTGGTGCGGCCCGTGCCGGGCGGAGGCGCCGGTGCTCAAGGAGGTCGCGGCCAAGACCAAGGGCAGCGGCGTGGAGTTCCTCGGCGTCGACTTCAAGGACCGGCAGGCCGACGCGCTGGCGTTCGAGCGCACCGAGCAGACCGGCTATCCCCACCTGTTCGACCAGCCGGGCAAGGTGGCGCTGGCCTTCCAGGGCACCGTGCCGCCCGCGGCCATCCCGTCCACGCTGATCATCGACAAGCAGGGCAGGATCGCGGCCAGGGCGCTGGGCGCGGTCAAGTACACCGACCTGATGGACACCGTGACCAAGGTCCGCGATGAGTGACGTCGTCGCCTCGGGCTCGCTGCTCCTGGCCGTGCCGATCGCGGTGCTCGCCGGGGTCGTGTCGTTCCTGTCGCCGTGCGTGCTGCCGCTGGTGCCCGGCTACCTGTCGTACGTGACGGGCATGAGCGCCGACCCCAAGCGGGGCCGGCTGGTGCTCGGCACGGTGCTGTTCGTGGCCGGCTTCGGGCTGGTGTTCGTGCTCAGCGGGGCGTTGTTCGGCGGGCTCGGCTCGATGATGCTGCTCAACGCCGACCTCATCACGCGCGTGCTCGGCGTGGTGACGATCCTGCTCGGGCTGGCGTTCCTGGGCGTGATCCCCGGGCTGATGCGCGACGTGCGCATCCACCGGCTGCCCGCCGCGGGGCTGGCGGGCGCGCCGCTGCTCGGAGTGGTGTTCGGGCTGGGCTGGACGCCCTGCATCGGCCCCACCCTGGCCGTCGTGCTGGCGCTCGGGCTCAACGAGGGCAGCGCCGCCCGCGGGGCCCTCCTGGCCGTCGCGTACGCCCTGGGCCTCGGGCTGCCCTTCGTGGGCGCGGCGCTCGCCTACAGCAAGGCGCTGCGCACGTTCCGGGCCATCCGCCGCCACTCGCGCCTGATCACGCGGATCGGCGGCGGCATGATGGTGGCCGTCGGCGTGCTGCTCGTGTCGGGGCTATGGGGAGAGATGATCGCGGGCATGCAGGGTCTGGTCGGCGCGTTCGAGCCGGTGATCTGATGAGCGTCACGGAGCTGTCCCAGGACCAGGCGCCCAAGCACGTCCGGCTCGGGCCGATCGGCTGGCTGCGGTGGGCGTGGCGGACGCTCACCTCGATGAAGACGGCGCTGATCCTGCTGTTCCTGCTCGCGCTCGGCTCGGTGCCCGGCTCGCTGGTTCCGCAGCGCGGCGTCGACCCCGACAAGGTGGCGCGGATCTACGAGCAGAACCCGGTGCTGGCCGAGTGGTACGACCGGTTCCAGCTCTTCGAGGTGTTCACCTCGTCCTGGTTCGCGGCCGTCTACCTGCTGCTGTTCGCCTCGCTGATCGGCTGCCTCATCCCGCGCACCGCGACCTACGTGCGCGAGCTGCGCCGCAAGCCGCCCGCCGCGCCGAAGAACCTGTCCCGCCTGCCCCACTCCGCCACCCTGGAGGGCGGCCTGTCCGTCGATGAGGCCGCGCGGCGGCTGCGCAAGCTGCGCTTCCGCGTCGTGACCGGCGACGGCTGGGTGTCGGCGGAGAAGGGCTACCTGCGCGAGACCGGCAACCTGTTCTTCCACATCGCGCTGCTCGGGATCCTGCTCGCGATCGGCGGCGGCTCCCTGTTCGGCTATCGGGGCAACGTCCTGGTCGTCGAGGGCGACGGGTTCGCCAACACCGTGGCCGCCTACGACCGGTTCATCCCCGGCGGCCAGGTCTCGGCCGAGTCGCTGGAGCCGTTCTCGTTCCAGCTCGACGACTTCAAGGTCGCCTACCAGGTCACGGGCGACAAGAAGGGCCAGGCGCTCGACTACACCGCCCGGCTCAAGGTCACCGACTCGCCCGGCGCGCCGGTCCGCGACTACGACCTCAAGGTCAACGAGCCGCTCGAGATCGACGGCACCCAGACCTACCTCATCGGCAACGGCTACGCCCCGGTCTTCAAGGTCACCGACGGCAAGGGGCAGGTCGCCTTCGAGGGGCCCGTGCCGTGCCTGATCGAGCAGAAGGCCACGATGACCTCCGGCTGCGTGGTCAAGGTGCCCGACGCGCAACCGGTCCAGCTCGGGTTCCTGCTGCAGTTCCTGCCCACCAGCGTGCCGCTGACCGACGGCAGCTACGCCTCCGCCTTCCCCGGCGAGCTCAACCCCGAGGTGCAGATACTCGGGGCCTTCTCCGGCGACCTGGGCGTGCGCTCGGGCAAGCCGCAGTCGGTCTACGTGCTCGCCGAGGACGAGGCGCTCAAGAAGCTCGACCGGCTGTTCATGGGCTCCAACACGCCCAAGCCCCTCGCGGTCGGGCAGTCGGTGGACCTGCCCGACGGCAAGGGCAAGATCGAGTTCACCGCCGTCAAGCAGTGGATCACGCTCCAGACGGCCTACGACCCGGGCCGGATGCCCGCTCTCGTGGCCGGGGCAACGGCGGTCGTCGCTATCGCGCTCTCGCTCATGATCCGGCGCCGCCGGATCTTCGTCCGGATCAAGGAAGGTGAGACCGTGGTGGGCGGCCTCACCCGTACAGAGGGCTCCGCGGCGGGCTTCACCGAGGAGTTCGCCGACATCGTGAAGGTTCTATCAGCAGGAGCAAAGGATGTCCGCTGAGCAACTCGCCGAGCTGAGCGACCTGTTCGTCGTCGCCGCCGTCCTGCTCTACGTCTTCGCCATGGTCGGTTTCGCGGTCGAGCTGGCCTTCGGCCGGACCCCTGGCGCCGCCGACGTGGCCGTGGCCGGCGCGGGCGCCGATGGCGCGGCGCCGGTCGATACAGGCAGGCCCTCGGGCGGCGCGGCCAAGGCCGGGCTGGTGGCTCTCGGGCTGGCCTGGCTGGGCTGGGCCGCCAACCTGGGCGCCATCGCCACGCGCGGCCTGTCCGTGGACCGGTGGCCGTGGGGCAACATGTACGAGTTCGTGGTGGCGATCTGCTTCGCCGCCGTGACCGCGTTCCTCGGCACCCAGATCCGCCACAACGTGCGTTTCCTGGGCGCCTTCGTCATGGTCACGGCCGCACTCGGGCTCGGGTTCGCGGTCAAGGTCTTCTACACGGCCGCCGGGCCCGTCGTGCCCGCCCTGGACTCGTACTGGATCGCCATCCACGTCACCGCCGCCATCCTCGCGACCGGCCTGCTGACGCTGGCGGGCGTGTCAGGGATCCTCTTCCTGCTGCGCGGCGACGGGATGTCCCGCCTGCCCGCGCGGGAGGACCTGGAGCGGGTGGCGCACCGGGCGATCGTGCTGGCCTTCCCGCTGTGGACGTTCGCCGTCATCGCGGGCGCGCTCTGGGCGGACCGGGCATGGGGCCGCTATTGGGGCTGGGACCCGAAGGAGGTCTGGTCCTTCATCACGTGGGTGGCCTACGCCGCCTACCTGCACGCCAGGGTGACCGCCGGCTGGCGGGGCAGGGCAGCGACGATCGTCCAGCTGGTGGCGTTCTGCTGCCTCCTGTTCAACCTCGTCGGCGTCAACATCTTCATCGACGGACTGCACAGCTACGCGGACGTGGACTAGCTCAGATCGTCGCCGCGCATGCGGCGGTCGAGGTCGCGAAGGAAGTCGGGGTCGTCGTCCGGCCCCTTCGGCGCGCCCGGACCCGGGGGCACGGGCCACGCCGCGCGCGGGGCCCGCGGGCGGCCGCGCGCCATCCACACCAGACCGCCGAGCAGTGGGATCAGCACGACGATCAGGATCCACAGTGGTTTTGGTACGTTCCTAACCTCATCTTCGGGCGTGGTGACCACGTCGAACAATGAGAAGAGCCAGAAGGCCAGCAGCGCCAGGCCGATCAGAACACCTGCCATGCCCGAACTTTAAGCCATCCCGCGACGTGATCGTGCTGCCCGATGTCCCATTTCGGGTGACTAGGGGAAGATCGACGTCGTACGGTGGAACCCGATGCGGCGGTGTCCACGGGGCTCCACAGGCGTTGAGAGGTGTGATGGCCTTTTCTCACGACAAGGGCCGGCATCGGCGCGGTCGTTGGTGGCGGCGCGGGTCGTACCTCTTCTCGCGGCGCGGCGAGGCGCCTCCTGACGCCGACCGGTCCTTCTGGTCCAACGCCCGCGAGAGCCACCAGGAGACGCGCGGGCTCGGCCGGGGTCGCGACGGCGCCGAGCGCCGCCCGGGGAGCGGCACGAGCGCTCTCCGCGGCGAGCGGTCCCTCTTCAGGGAGCGCCCCGCCGAGTCCGTACGGCCGGAGCCCGAACGGCTGGCCTGGCCGGGCGGCGACGAGCAACCGCTGTTCGGCCACCACGACAGCCACCGCGACAGCCACAGTGACAGCCAGCGCGACAGTCACCGTGACAGTCACCGTGACAGCCAACGGGCGAGCCACTGGGAGAGCCACCAAAACGGCCGGCCTCAGGAGCACAGGTCTCAGGAGCGCGGGCCCCAGGGACGCCAGGAGCGGCGGGCGCAGGACGCGGGCCGCGAGGTGACGTGGGACGGGTTCGCCTTACGCGGCCGCCCCGAGCAGCTGCCCGCCGCCGTGGCCGAACGCCCCCGCTACACCTGGCAGGACTTCGAGATCGACGACAAGCCGCCCAGAGCCCAGCCGAACCGCCCCGACGCGCCGTCCATGGGCGACGGGCTGCGGCACTGCGGCAAGCTGGAGTCGATCCTGCACCGCCAGTGGGACGCCTGGCAGGGCCCGCCGCCGGTGGAGGTGGTCCGCGCCGTGGAGAGCCTGGCCAGGCTGCCCGACCGCCTGAAGGAGAAGCTCGCCGCGGGCCTCGAAGGCATCTACGTCGGCAGCGGCGGCGTCCCCGACCTCGACGACATGGGGTACTTACGCGGCGCCCCGCTGCCCTCGGGACGCGCCACCTGGGACATCTGCGCGGGCGCGTACGGCGACCGCAAGATCGTGGTGGGCGACCGCCCCTCACCGACACCCGACGTGATGATGCACGAGGTCGGCCACGCCATCGACGACATCGACTCGGCCTACGGGGAGTGGGTCTCGGACTCGCCCGAGTTCGCACAGCTGCACGAGACGGCGATGCCGCTGCTGGCCTCGTCCTTCCACCGGCAGCCCGGCGGGCTCGGCCGCAAGGAGTTCTTCGCCGACGCCTTCGCCGCCATCGCCGCCCGCCAGCGGCCGGCCCTCGTGGACATGCTCGGGGGCGACACGCGGATGGCGCTCAACGTCATGCTGTTCTTCAACCGGCGCTACGGAATCTAGGTGATCCACCATGTACGTCATCCGGCTCGCGGACGGGACTCTGCGGGTGCCGCAGAGCCTGACCAGCGAAGACGGGCGTCTGATCGGCAACGCGTACGTGGAAGTGCAGCCCGGTGACCCCGACTACGAACAGTGGCTGGCAGAGTCGCTGACGGAGGAGGAGGCCGTGGAACGACGCCGGCGCTGGGAAGAGGAGAACGACGAGCTGGAGCGCGAGTTCCTGGCCTTCAAGGCGGAGCAGGGAGAGGCCTGATCGCGTTCGCGAGGACAGGCGGGGGACACCTGGTCGCATCGATCGGACAGGCGCCAGCCACGGTCGGCGGATGGCGCCGCCCTGTGCTCACCGTACGGAAGTGTGGCCGGGAAGCACGCGAACAGTGGGCTCCGCCAGCGGTGATCCTGGCGGTAGGTACAAGCTCTGCCACCTGCGATGGACCGTTGTAAAACGACCCACCGCGCAGGATCACCGACTAGACGGAACGTCAGACGCGCGGGGACTCACCTGCTGGCCTGTCGGCCGTAAGAACGTCCTCGCCTCGGAGAAGGGCGTGCACTTCCGACTCGCGGAAGCGCCGGTGCCCTCCGGGGGTGCGGATACTGCTGATGCGGCCTGCCGCAGCCCAGCGTGTAACCGTCTTTGGGTCTACCCGGAAGAGGGCGGCAACCTCTCCTGGGGTCAGCAGACGCTCGCTGCTACTCTCCACCAATCTCTCCCCCTCGCATCCCGCTTCCTGCCAGCGGGCGGACAGGTAACCAGTGTGTCGAGCGAAGCCTGATTTATCCGTGGTTTTCTACAAAGATCACGGGTTGTTATCAGCTGACTGCCCGATTGTTATATGATAGAGCCTCTTTGGGGCTCTCGTGGGTGTTTCTTTACGAAACTCCCTGACTGGGAACAGTAGCAGTGCTCGCGTCCGATGCGAAGAGCGACCGCTGCGCAGGTCCGAGTAACCTCGGACTGTGCGTCCCGTTCTCGTTTACACCGCGTCGCGGATCGGCCTGTTTCTCGTGACCCTCGGTGTCCTGTACCTGCTCTGGCCCACAAACCTGCTGCTGCTGATCGCGGTTTCTTTCTTGATCAGCGGGATAGCCAGCTTCGTCCTGCTGTCCAAGCAGCGCGATGCCATGAGCGCACGTATCACCGACAGGATCGACCGGCCGAAGCCGCAGGACGACTAGGGCAGGGGGAACATGCCAATCCGGGCATGGTACTCCCGTCCGAGTCTCGTTGTGTCGCTACCGACAAGTAGTCCACCGGGATGCGCGAAAAACGCCTTCACACCGATGCCGCGCTCCCGAGTGGGATTCCAACTCAGGGCCTTTCCCGTGTGCGGATGAATGGCGCCGATGCCGGGCCGTGACACGGCTCCGGGGCCGGCCGAGTCGCGGCCCTGCGGATTGTCCAGCCACCGCAGGTGGCCGCCGACGTAGACCGCCGCCCCCGTCACGGAGACCGCGTAGAGCGAGTCGCCGCCGGTGCTGTTGACCCAGGTGGGCCTGATGGCCGAGCCCTTGGCGTACGTCTCGAACCTGGCCGTCGTGTCGCACATCCCGGCGCGCGGCCCGCCCGTGGTGACGACCGCGAAATAGCGGCCGTCGGGGGAGAAGTCCAGGCCGCGTACGTACGAGGGGAAGTTGCTCATGCACGGGCGCGCGTACGCGTCGGTGCGCCAGGGCGCGACCCGCGCGACCCGGCCGGAGACGTCGATCAGCCCGAGCTGCGGCCTGGAGTGGCCGCCGAGCGTGGTGAACGTGCCGTCCACCGCCAGCCGGTCTCTGGAGAGCGCGAGCGCGTAGACCTTGACCCTGGGCGTCAGCGAGTCTCCCGGCGCGATCGCGAAGTCCGGGTCGGCCGCGCCGGTGGCCGCGTCGAGCCTGGCCAGCGCGGTGCTCGGGCTGATGAAGTCGCCCCCGACGTAGAGCCGGGACCCCTGCCTGGCCAGCGTGGACACCATGCCGCCGCCGATGCGCGGCTCGAAGCCGGGCACCAGCGAGCCGTCACTCAGGTTGAGCCTGGCCAGCGCTCTGGAGCGCATGTTGTTGACGCCGGGGAACTCGCCGCCGACGTAGACGGTGCCGTGATCGCCGGCCGCCAGGCCGTAGACCGGGCCCGCGACGCCGGGTCTGAAGTCCGGCAGCACGCGGCCGGTCACGAGGTCGTACGCGAACAGGTTGTCACGCCGGTAGGCGGTGGTCCGCCCGGCGTCGGTCACCTCGGTGAACGAGCCGCCGACGACGACGGTGCGGCCGATGACGGTGATGGCGTTGACGATGCCGTCGAGGACGTGGGGTGTGCTGTCGACCGGGTCGGCCGACACCACGCGGGAATGCGCGGCGGGGGCCGAAGCGATGATCGCCGCAAGGGCGACACGGGCAAGCATTCGCCAATATCTAGCAGACGTTCGGTAGTCTCGCGGCTACTTTCCGTTGATTGTCCTGATAGCCATAGGCTGTGGGGCATGACGCGCGCTCAGTTGGACAAACAGCCGGACGAGGTCGCCGCGATGTTCGATCGCACCGCCCGGCGCTATGACGTGGTCAACGACGTGATCTCCCTCGGGCAGGTCAGGCTCTGGCGCAAGGCGGTGGCCGCCGCCGTCGACGCGGGCCCTGGGGAGATCGTCCTTGACCTGGGGGCGGGCACCGGCACGTCCACCGACGCCTTCACCACGCTGGGCGCGCGGGCGATCGCCTCGGACTTCTCGCTCGGCATGCTGCGCACCGGCGTGCGGCGCCACGGCGGCAACGCGCTGACCGGGCAAGGAGTGCCGTTCATCGCGGGCGACGCGTTGCGGCTGCCGTTCGCCGACGACGTCTTCGACGCGGTGACGATCTCGGTGGCGCTGCGCAACGTGCACGACACCGCGCAGGCGCTGCGGGAGATGCTGCGGGTGACCAAGCCCGGCGGGCGCCTGGTGATCCTGGAGTTCTCGCACGTGACGTTCGGCCCGTTCGACATGGTCTACCGCGAATACCTGATGCGGCTGCTGCCGAAGGTGGCGAAGGTGTTCGGGTCCAACGACGACTCCTACGAATACCTGGCCGAGTCGATCAGGGACTGGCCCGACCAGCCGACGCTGGCCCGGATCATCCAGGAATCCGGCTGGGAACGCGTGGCCTGGCGCAATCTCACGATGGGGATCGTCGCCATGCACCGGGCATTCAAGCCCGCCTGAGCCCGGCGGCGGGTCCACGGGCTCCGGTGACGGCAGTGCAATTCCGCTATTCGCGAGTGAAGGCTCGCGTGGGCGCGCCCGCGCGATTTCCCGGATTTTCGGATGCGATTTTCGGGCGAGTTCTCGGTGTAATAATCCCCGGTTCGGCGAAGAGATCGCAGTGTGGCGGGGGTGCCGGCGGGCGGGCGTTCCAGGGCGCGCGGGAGCCGTCGCGAGAGCGGCTGCTAGCGTGACGATCATGACTTCGAGGCCCCAGGCGACACGCCCTCCTCTTGGATCACAGAACAGCACCCCGACTGCCACTATGTACAGGAAAAGCAGTAGACTGCGGGCCGACAAGTTTGTGAAGGGGTTCACAAAGGAACGAAGGCGCCACACCCCGAGGCCTTCGAGCGTGTAGGACAGGACAGTCCAGTGACCGTGCCAAGAGCCACAGCGCAAGCGCAGGAGCTCGCCACGAGACAGCGGCGCCCGAGCCGACCACTGGCGAAGCGGGCGCGATCATGAGCGAGAATGACGCCGACGTCATCGTCGTCGGCGCCGGGCCCGCCGGCTCCGCGACCGCCTTTCATCTCGCTCAGGCCGGCCTCGACGTGCTGCTGCTGGAGAAGACCAGGTTTCCCCGCGAGAAGGTCTGCGGCGACGGCCTGACCCCTCGTGCGGTCAAGCAGCTGCTGAACATGGGCGTCGACATCGACGCACCCGGCTGGATCAGGAACAAGGGCCTGCGCGTCGTCGGCGGCGGCCTGCGTTTCGAGCTCGACTGGCCGCAGCTGGAGCGCTTCCCCGACTTCGGCCTCGTCCGCACCCGCCAGGACTTCGACCAGATCGTCGCCGCCACCGCCGTCAAGAACGGTGCCCGCCTCATGGAGGGCGTCAACGTCACCGGGCCCGTCCTGGACGACCGCAGCGGCCACATCGTCGGCGTGACGACCAAGGACGGCCGCGAATACCGCGCCCGCGTCGTGGTGGCCGCCGACGGCAACAGCACCCGCCTGGCGCTGGGCATGGGCCTGCACAAGCGGGAAGACCGGCCGATGGGCGTGGCGGTGCGGACCTACTTCGAGAGTCCCCGCCACGACGACGACTACCTGGAGACGTGGCTGGAGCTGTGGGACGGCGACACGCTGCTGCCCGGCTACGGCTGGGTCTTCGGCGTCGGCGACGGCACGGCCAACGTGGGCCTCGGGCTGCTCAACACCAGCGACCAGTTCAAGAGCATCGACTACCGCGACCTGCTGCGCCGCTGGTGCCGTTCGATGCCGGCCGACTGGGGCTTCACCGAGGAGAACATGACGACGCCCATCCGCGGCGCCGCGCTCCCGATGGCCTTCAACAGGCAGCCGCACTACACGCGCGGCCTGGTGCTCGTGGGTGACTCCGGCGGGTCGATCAACCCGTTCAACGGCGAGGGCATCGCCTACGCCATGGAGACCGGCGAGATCGCCGCAGAGATCATCGCGAAGGCCCTGAAGGACACCACTCCCGCGCAGCGTGAGCGGATCCTGCGGACCTATCCCACCGTGCTGAAAGACGCCTACGGCGGTTATTTCACGCTCGGGCGGTTGTTCGTCGAGGCAATCGGAAAGCCGGGTGTGATGAGCTTCGGCACCAGGCACGGGTTGCCTCACCCGAGGCTGATGCGCTTTGCGCTCAAACTCCTTGGTAATCTCACCGACCGGCGAGGCGATGCGTCGGACATGATCATTAACGCACTCTCAAAGGTCGCCCCACCAGCATGAATCTCCGAATCAACAGATCAAGCTGCGCGCCCGCGCGCGTGGCGACTCCAGAGGAGGCGTAGCGATGGACCTTTACGTGCCCATCCTGGTGCTCGCCGTTCTCGCGGGGGGCTTCGCGATCTTCTCGGTCGCCATCGCTCCCTTCACCGGTCCCAAGCGCTGGAACCGCGCCAAGCTTGACGCCTACGAATGCGGCATCGAGCCGACGCCCCAGCCGGTCGGTGGCGGACGGTTCCCGCTCAAATACATGATCACCGCGATGCTCTTCATCGTGTTCGACATCGAGATCATCTTCCTCTACCCGTGGGCGGTCTCCTTCGCCCCGGAGACGAACGACGCCGGCCAGGTGCTGTCCTCGGGCCTCGGGCTGTTCGCGCTCGTGGAGATGCTGCTGTTCATCGTCACCGTGCTCGTCGCCTACGCGTACGTGTGGCGCCGCAAGGGTCTGGACTGGGACTGAAAATGGGACTTGAAGAGAAACTCCCCAGCGGGTTCATCCTCAGCACGGTCGAAGCGGCCGCCGGATGGGCGCGCAAGAACTCCGTGTGGCCGGCCACTTTCGGTCTCGCGTGTTGCGCCATCGAGCTGATGGCCACCGGTGGCCCCCACTACGACCTGGCGCGCTTCGGTATGGAGCGCGCTTCGGCGTCTCCTCGCCAGGCCGACCTCATGATCGTCGCCGGGCGCGTCTCGCAGAAGATGGCACCCGTCCTGCGCCAGATCTACGACCAGATGGCCGAGCCCAAGTGGGTCATCTCCATGGGCGTGTGCGCCTCCAGCGGCGGCATGTTCAACAACTACGCGATCGTGCAGGGCGTCGACCACGTCGTGCCGGTGGACATCTACCTGCCCGGCTGCCCGCCGCGGCCGGAGATGCTGATCGACGCGATCGTGAAGCTGCACGACAAGATCCAGAACATGAAGTTCGGCGCGCACCGCGCCAAGCAGATCGAGGACCTCGAGCTGCAGGCGCTGCGCACGCTGCCGCTGATCGATCAGGGGGCCGCGAAGTGACCTCGCCCGACAACCTCCCCGGCAGCCCGGACAGCGGGGAGACCCCCGAGGCCCCGGTCCCCGCGGTGCCGGAGTCGCCCGTCGCCAGGCGCGGCATGTTCGGCGCGCAGGACACCGGCGACACCTCCGGCTACGGCGGCCTCGTCGTCCGCCGGGCGCCCCAGCTCTCGACGGCCCGCCCCTACGGCGGCTACTTCGACGAGCTCGTGGACCAGCTCGCGCTCGACGACGCCATCGACCGCGTGGTCGTGGACCGCGGCGAGCTCACGCTGCACGTCAAGCGCGAGCGCCTCGTCGAGGTGTGCCAGAAGCTGCGTGACGACCCCGCGCTGCGCTTCGAGCTCTCGCTCGGCGTGACCGGCGTCCACTACCCGCACCTGGTGGGCGAGGAGCTGCACGCGGTCATCCACCTGTGCTCGATCACCCACAACCGGCGCGTGCGCGTCGAGGCGAGCGCTCCGGACTCCGACCCGCACATTCCATCCACTGTCGGCGTTTACCCTGGTCACGACTGGCACGAGCGCGAGGCGTACGACTTCTTCGGCATCATCTTCGACGGCCACCCCGCGCTCACCCGGATCATGATGCCGGACGACTGGGACGGCCACCCCCAGCGCAAGGACTACCCGCTCGGCGGCATCCCGGTCGAATACCGGGGCGCGACCATCCCTGCGCCCGACCAGAGGAGGTCTTACGCGTGAGCGACCTTGTGGAGCTGAGCGTTGACGACCGCAGGGAGGAACACCCATGAGCACCTCTTATGACGAGGCGACCGAGGGCAAGGTCTACTCGGTCACCGGCGCCGACTGGGACGAGGTCGTCACCGGCGTGCGCGACTCCGAAGAGGAGCGCCTGGTCGTCAACATGGGCCCGCAGCACCCGTCCACGCACGGAGTGCTCCGCCTGGTGCTGACTCTCGACGGTGAGACGGTCACCGAGGCGCGCGGCGTCATCGGCTACCTGCACACCGGCATCGAGAAGAACATGGAATACCGGACGTGGACCCAGGGGACCACGTTCGTGACCCGCATGGACTACCTCTCGCCGATCTTCAACGAGACCGCCTACTGCATGGGTGTGGAGAAGCTGCTCGGCATCGAGGACCGCGTGCCCGACAGGGCGCAGGCCATCCGCGTGATGATGATGGAGCTCAACCGCATCGCCTCGCACCTGGTCGCGATGGGCACGTTCGGCATGGAGCTGGGCGCGACCACGCCGTTCCTCTTCGGGTACCGCGATCGTGAAATGATCATGGACCTGTTCGAGTACATCACCGGCCTGCGCATGAACCACGCCTACATCAGGCCGGGCGGCGTGAGCGTCGACCTGCCCGCCGGCGCGGTCGACAAGGTCGGCGAGTTCCTCAAGGAGATGCCCAAGCGCATCAAGGACATCCGCAAGCTCCTGGACGAGAACCCCGTCTACGTGCGCCGCACGAAGGACGTGGCCTACCTCGACCTGACCGGGTGCATGGCGCTGGGCATCACCGGCCCGATCCTGCGCGCCGCCGGCCTGCCATGGGACCTGCGCAAGTCGCAGCCCTACTGCGGCTACGAGACCTACGAGTTCGACGTCGCCACCGAGCGCGGCTGCGACGTCTACTCGCGCTATCTCGTGCGCATGAAGGAGATGGAGGAGTCGCTCAAGATCATTGAGCAGGCTCTGGACCGCATCGCCGGCCCGCTCAAGGGCGACCCGGTGATGATCGAGGACAAGAAGATCGGCTGGCCGGCGCAGCTCGCGCTCGGCCCCGACGGGTTCGGCAACTCGCCCGACCACATCGCCCACATCATGGGCAGCTCCATGGAGGCCCTCATCCACCACTTCAAGCTGGTGACCGAGGGCTTCAGGGTGCCGGCCGGGCAGGCGTACGCCAGCATCGAGTCGCCCAAGGGCGAGCTCGGCGCGCACGTGGTCAGCGACGGCGGCACCCGCCCCTACCGTGTGCACTTCCGCGAGCCGTCCTTCTGCAACCTGCAGGGCTTCCCCGCGATGGCGGAGGGCGGCCAGATCGCCGACGTCATCGCCGCGGTGGCTTCTATCGACCCCGTCATGGGAGGTGTGGACAGGTGAACGAGCGCAGCGAGGGAACAATTGGACACAGCACGCTAGTCACGTGTCCGACGGAGGAGGACTCGTGACGTACTCACCGGATGTCCGGGAGCGTCTGGAACGAGACGCCAAGGAGATCATCGGGCGCTACCCGAAGACGCGGTCGGCGCTGCTCCCGCTGCTGCACCTGGTGCAGTCGGAGGACGGCTACGTCTCCGACGACGGTCAGGAGTTCTGTGCCGAGATGCTGGGCCTGAGCAAGGCCGAGGTCACGGGCGTCGCGACCTTTTACACGATGTACAAGCGCAAGCCCGCCGGCGACTATCACGTGGGCGTCTGCATCAACGCGCTGTGCGCCGTCATGGGCGGCGACCAGATCTGGGACGAGCTGTCCGAGCACGTCGGCGCCGGCCACGAGGAGACCACCTCCGACGGCAAGATCTCGCTGGAGCGCCTGGAGTGCAACGCGGCCTGCGACTTCGCCCCGGTCATGATGGTCAACTGGGAGTTCTTCGACAACCAGACGCCCGAGTCGGCCAAGCAGCTCGTCGACGACCTGCGTGACGGCAAGGACGTGCGGCCCACCCGCGGCCCGAAGAAGCTGTGCACCTTCAAGGAGGCCTCGCGCGTGCTCTCGGGGCTGCCCGACGACCTGGCGGGCGACGGCCCGTCGGCCGCCGGGCCCTCGCTGGAGGGCCTGAAGGTCGCCAAGGCGAACGGATGGAAGGCCCCCGAGGCATGAGCACCACTCTGACACCGGTCCTGACCGCCAACTGGGATCGAGCCGACTCCTTCACGCTCGACGGCTACGGCCCCTACGACGCGGCGAAGAAGGCGCTGGGCATGGACCCCGACGCGGTCATCCAGGCCGTCAAGGACTCGGGCCTGCGCGGCCGCGGCGGCGCGGGCTTCCCGACCGGCATGAAGTGGGGATTCATCCCGCAGGGCGACGGCAAGCCGCACTATCTCGTCGTCAACGCCGACGAGTCGGAGCCGGGCACCTGCAAGGACATCCCGCTCATGATGGCCAACCCGCACGCGCTGGTCGAGGGCATCATCATCACGTCCTACGCGATCCGGGCCAACCACGCCTTCATCTACGTGCGCGGCGAGGTGCTCCACGTGATCCGTCGGCTGCACGCGGCCGTGCGGGAGGCGTACGAGAAGGGCTATCTCGGCACGGACGTCTTCGGCTCGGGCTACGACCTGGAGCTGGTCGTGCACAGCGGCGCCGGCGCGTACATCTGCGGCGAGGAGACGGCGCTGCTCGACTCGCTGGAAGGCTTCAGAGGTCAACCGCGGCTCAAGCCCCCGTTCCCGGCCGTGGCGGGCCTCTACGCCTCGCCTACTGTCGTGAACAACGTGGAGTCGATCGCCAGTGTTCCCTCGATCATCGGGAACGGCGCCGACTGGTTCGCCGGGATGGGCACGGAGAAGTCCAAGGGCTTCGGCATCTTCTCGCTGAGCGGCCACGTCACCAGGCCCGGCCAGTACGAAGCGCCGCTCGGCATCACGCTGCGCGAGCTGCTCGACATGGCGGGCGGCATCCGCGAGGGACACCAGATCAAGTTCTGGACCCCCGGCGGCTCCTCCACGCCGATCTTCACCGACGAGCACCTCGACGTGCCGCTCGACTTCGAGGCGGTCGGCGCGAAGGGCTCGATGCTCGGCACCCGGGCGCTGCAGATCTTCGACGAGACCACCTGCGTGGTCCGCACGGTGCTGCGCTGGACCGAGTTCTACGCCCACGAGTCGTGCGGCAAGTGCACGCCGTGCCGCGAGGGCACCTACTGGCTCAAGCAGGTGCTCAAGCGCCTGGAGAAGGGCCAGGGCACCGAGGAAGACCTGACCACGATCACCGACATCGCGGACAACATCCTCGGTCGCTCGTTCTGCGCGCTGGGTGACGGTGCGACCAGCCCGATCCACTCCTCGGTGAAGTACTTCCGCGAGGAGTACCTCAAGCACTTCGAGATCGGCGGCTGCCCGTTCGACCCGAAGAAGTCCACTCTCTGGGGTGAGCAGTGACCGTCGTAGAGACTGAAGTGAACCTGGTGACCCTGACCATCGACGGGTTCCAGGTCAGTGTCCCCAAGGGCACGTTGATCATCAGGGCCGCCGAGCTCCTGGGCATCCAGATCCCCAGGTTCTGCGACCATCCGCTGCTCGACCCGGCGGCCAACTGCCGCCAGTGCCTGGTCGACATCCCCGACGCGGGCAACGGCCGCGGCTTCCCCAAGCCGCAGCCGTCGTGCGCGATCGAGGTCGCCGAGGGCATGGTCGTGCAGACCCAGCTCACCTCGCCGGTCGCCGAGAAGGCGCAGCGCGGGGCCATGGAGCTGCTGCTGATGAACCACCCGCTGGACTGCCCGGTCTGCGACAAGGGCGGCGAGTGCCCGCTGCAGAACCAGGCCATGTCCAACGGCCAGGGCGAGTCCAGGTTCCAGGAGCAGAAGCGGACCTTCCCCAAGCCGCTGCCGCTGTCCACCCAGGTGCTGCTCGACCGCGAGCGCTGCGTCCAGTGCGCCCGCTGCATCCGCTTCTCCGACCAGATCGCCGGCGACCCGCTCATCGAGTTCTTCGAGCGCGGGGCCAAGGAGCAGGTGCGCACGGCCGAGGGCAAGCCGTTCAACTCCTACTTCTCCGGCAACACGGTGCAGATCTGCCCGGTCGGCGCGCTCACCGGCGCCGCCTACCGGTTCCGGGCCCGGCCGTTCGACCTGGTCTCCACGCCGAGCGCGTGCGAGCACTGCGCCTCCGGCTGCGCCCAGCGCACCGACCACCGGCGCGGCCGGGTCACCCGCCGCCTGGCGGGCAACGACCCGCAGGTGAACGAGGAGTGGAACTGCGACAAGGGCCGCTGGGCGTTCGCCTACGCCACGCAGCCCGACCGGCTCAAGACGCCGCTGATCCGTAACGAGGAGGGCGTGCTCGTGCCCGCCTCGTGGCCCGAGGCGCTGACGGTGGCCGCCGAGGGGCTCGCCAGGGCCCGCGGCAAGGCCGGCGTGCTGGTCGGCGGCCGGGTCACGGTCGAGGACTCCTACGCCTACGCCAAGTTCGCCCGGCTCGCGCTGGGCAGCAACGACGTCGACTTCCGCGCCAGGCCGCACTCCGCCGAGGAGGCGCAGTTCCTGGCCCACGCGGTGGCCGGCAAGGGCATCGAGATCAGCTACGCCGACCTGGAGAACGCCCCGCACGTGCTGCTCGTCGGGTTCGAGCCCGAGGAGGAGTCGCCGATCGTCTTCCTGCGCCTGCGCAAGGCGTGGCAGAAGAAGGGCCTCAAGGTCAGCTCGGTCGCGCCGTTCGCCTCTCCCGGGCTGGTCAAGATGGGCGCCACGCTCATCCGCACCGCCCCCGGCGCCGAGGCCGACGCGATCGGCGACCTGGTCGGCACGCTGGCCGAGGGCACGATCGTGCTCGCAGGCGAGCGGCTGGCCACCGTGCCCGGCGCCCTGTCCGCCCTCGTACGCCTCGCCGCCGCCTCGGACGCCAGGCTCGCCTGGATCCCGCGCAGGGCGGGCGAGCGCGGCGCGGTCGAGGCCGGCGCGCTGCCCAACCTGCTGCCGATCGGCCGCCCGGTCGACGACGAGACCGCCAGGGCCGAGGTCGCCAGGGCGTGGAACGTGGCCTCGCTGCCCGCCACGCCCGGCCGCGACACGGCGGGCATCCTCGCCGCCGCCCGAAACGGCGAGCTGGACGCTCTGGTCGTAGCCGGGGTCGACCCCTACGACCTGCCCGACCCGGCCGCGGCGCTGGAGGCGCTGGAGCACACGCCGTTCATCGTCAGCCTGGAGATCCGCGCGAGCGCGGTCACCGACCGCGCCGACGTGATCCTGCCGGTCGCCGCCGTCCAGGAGAAGGGCGGCACGTTCGTCAACTGGGAGGGCAGGGGCCGCTCGTTCGAGGCCCCGCTCCGGGTGCCGGGCCTGCAGAGCGACCTGGCCGTGATCGGCAACCTGGCCGACCGGATGGACGTCCACCTGGGCCTGCCGGACGCCAAGGCCGCCCGGCGGGAGCTGTCCAGCCTGGGCGCGTGGCGTGGCAGCCGCGTCACGGCCCCGCACACCGCCACCCGCGCCCAGGTCGCCCCGGCGACCGGCGAGGCGCTGCTGGCGACCTGGCACCTGCTGCTCGACGAGGGCAGGCTGCAGGACGGCGAGCCGTACCTCGCGGGCACCGCCCGCGACTCCGAAGCGCTGGTCTCCGAGAGCACGGCCGCCGAGCTGGGCGTCGCCGACGGCGACAAGCTCCTCGTCGGCGGTAACGTCACGCTGCCGGTGCGCGTCGCGGACCTGCCGGACCGCGTGGTCTGGGTGCCCTCGAACTCCGGCGGCTGCTCGGTCACGCGCGACCTGCGTGCGGTGGCCGGCGACATCGTCACGATCGGGAGCGCCTCATGATTCACGTTCTCGCGGCCGATCCGACCCTTGCCGACTTCGGCAAGGATCCGCTGTGGATCACCATCATCAAGGCCGTGTTGCTGTTCGTCTTCCTGATGCTGGGCGTCCTGTTCGGCGTCTGGTTCGAGCGGAAGCTGATCTCGCGGATGCAGAACCGCTACGGGCCCAACCGGGCCGGTAAGTTCGGTCTGCTGCAGTCCGTGGCCGACGGCCTGAAGATGGGGCTGAAGGAGGACCTGTTCCCGCGGACCGTGGACAAGGTGCTCTACCTGCTGGCGCCCATCATCATGGTGGTCCCGGCGTTCCTGGCCTTCTCCATCGTCCCGATCGGGCCGATGGTGAACCTGTTCGGGGTGCAGACCCCGCTGCAGCTGGTGGACCTGCCGGTGGCCGTGCTGTTCATGCTCGCCATGGGCGCGGTCTCGGTCTACGGCGTGGTGCTGGCCGGCTGGTCGTCGCGCTCGCCGTACGCGCTGCTCGGCGGTCTGCGGTCGGCGGCCCAGGTGGTCTCGTACGAGATCGCGATGGGCCTGTCGTTCGTGGCGGTCTTCCTGTTCGCCGGGACGCTGTCCACCTCCGAGATCGTCAAGGCGCAGGAGCAGACCTGGTACGTGGTGCTGCTGATCCCGTCGTTCCTGATCTACGTGATCTGCATGTTCGGCGAGGCCGCGCGCATCCCGTTCGACCTGCCCGAGGGTGAGGGCGAGCTGGTCGGCGGCTTCCAGACCGAATACTCCTCCTCGCTCAAGTTCGCCCTGATCATGATGGGCGAGTACCTGCACACGTTCACCGCCTCGGGCATCGCCGTGACGCTGTTCCTGGGTGGCTGGCGGGCTCCGTTCCCGATCTCGTTGTGGGACGGCGCCAACCAGGGCTGGTGGCCGGTCCTGTGGTTCTTCATCAAGTTCGTGCTGACCTTCTGCTTCATCGTGTGGGTGCGCGCGTCGCTGCCGCGAGTGCGCTACGACCAGCTCATGTCGCTGGGCTGGAAGGTGCTGATCCCGGTCAACCTGGCCTGGATCCTGCTGGTGGCCGCGGTGCGCAACGTGGTGGTCAACGAGGGCAACAAGACCCTCGGCATCGCACTCGGCGCGGTGATCGTGGTCGGGGCGCTGGCCATCTGGATGCGCTTCGACACGGTGAACCAGCGGCGCAAGGAGGCCAAGAAGGCACAGGTCGAGGCCGAGTTCGAAGAACTGTCAAACGAGCCGACGGCCGGCGGCTTCCCTGTGCCGCCGCTCGATCTGCCGCACTACCACGGGGTGCAGCACAAGGAGATTCCCAGTGGGACTAACTGATTGGCTGAACCCCGTAAAGGGCTTCGGGGTCACCTTCCACACGATGTTCAAGAAGCCTGTCACGACGAACTACCCGGAGGAGAAGAAGCCGACCGCGCCTCGCTTCCACGGGCGTCACCAGCTCAACCGCTGGCCCGACGGGCTGGAGAAGTGCGTCGGGTGCGAGCTGTGCGCCTGGGCGTGTCCGGCCGACGCGATCTTCGTGGAGGGCGCGGACAACACCGAGGGCGAGCGCTTCTCGCCCGGTGAGCGCTACGGGCGGACGTACCAGATCAACTACCTGCGGTGCATCCTCTGCGGCCTGTGCATCGAGGCCTGCCCGACTCGCGCGCTCACCATGACGAACGAGTACGAGCTCGCCGACACCAACCGCGAGAGCCTCATCTACACCAAGGAGATGCTCCTCGCGCCCCTGACCCCGGGCATGGAGCAGCCGCCGCACCCCATGCGGCTCGGTGAGACCGAAGAGGACTACTACCGGCTGGGGCGGACCAATGGGTGAGACCATCACTTTCTGGGTGCTCGCCGTCGTGTCCGTCGGCGCCGCGCTCGGCATGGTCTTCAGCAGGAAGGCCGTCTACTCGGCGCTGATGCTGGGCAGCGTGATGCTCTGCCTGGCCGTCCTGTACGCCGTGCAGGACGCGCCCTTCCTGGCCGCGGTGCAGATCATCGTCTACACCGGCGCCATCATGATGCTGTTCCTGTTCGTGCTCATGCTGGTCGGCGTGGACTCCTCCGACTCCTTCGTGGAGACGCTCAAGGGCCAGCGCTTCTGGGCCACGATCGCCGGGCTCGGCTTCCTGGTGCTGATCGTGCTGGCCGTCGGCAACGCGATGTTCGCGAGCGAGGCCGGGCTGACGCAGGCCACGGCCTCGGGCGGCTACATCCGCTCGATCGCGCTGCTGCTGTTCACCAAGTACGTCTTCGCGTTCGAGATCACCTCGGCGCTGCTGATCACGGCGGCGCTGGGCGCGATGGTGCTGGCGCACCGCGAGCGGCTGACCGAGAAGGCCACGCAGAAGGACCTGGCCCGCGCCAGGTTCCTCGGCGACCAGCCCTCGGCGCTGCCCGGACCCGGCACCTACGCCAGGAACAACGCCATCGACATGCCGGCCCTGCTGCCGGACGGGACGGTGGCGGAGCGCTCGGTCAACCGCTACATCGCGCGTTACGACGTCGAGCACGGTCACCTGCCCGAGGACCCCAAGCTCGCCGAGGCCATCAAGCACACGGCCGAAGAGGACGCAGAAGAGTCCACTAACGAGGTGACCAAATGACGACGCACTACCTCGTACTGTCCGGTCTGCTCTTCGCCATCGGCGCGATGGGCGTGCTGATCAGGCGCAACGCGATCGTGGTGTTCATGTGCGTGGAGCTGATGCTCAACGCGTGCAACCTCGCTTTCGTCACCTTCTCCAGGCAGGTCGGCAACCTGGAAGGCCAGATCATCGCGTTCTTCGTGATGGTGGTGGCCGCGGCCGAGGTCGTGGTCGGCCTGGCCATCATCGTGACGATCTTCCGAACCCGCAGGTCTGCGTCGGTCGACGACGCCAACCTGCTGAAGTACTAAGAGGTGACTGGTGGAATCTCATATCGCTGAGATCGTCCAGCACACCGGTGGAGTGATCGGCAATGCCTGGCTGATGATCGCCTTCCCGCTGCTGGGAGCGCTCGTCCTGCTGGTGTTCGGCCGGTTCACCAACCGCTGGGGCCATCTGCTGGGCGTGGCCATGTCCCTCGCCTCGTTCGTCGTGGCGGTGCTGGCGTTCTTCGAGCTGATCGGGTTCGGAGAGGAGGAGCGCCGACGTGCCGTGCACCTCTATGAGTTCATTCCCGGCATGGTCGACATGGGGCTCCTCATCGACCCGCTGTCGATCAGCTTCGCCCTCCTGATCACGGGTGTCGGATCGCTCATCCACATCTACTCCGTCGGCTACATGGCCCATGACGAGCACCGGCGCAGGTTCTTCGCGTACCTGAACCTGTTCGTGGCCGCGATGCTCCTGCTGGTGCTGGCCGACAACTACGTGGGCCTGTTCATCGGCTGGGAGGGCGTCGGCCTGGCCTCGTACCTGCTGATCGGGTTCTGGCAGTTCAAGCCGTCGGCGGCGGTCGCGGCGAAGAAGGCGTTCGTCGTCAACCGCGTCGGCGACTTCGGCCTGCTGGTCGGCATGTTCGTCATCTGGACGTCGTTCGGCACCCTGGCCTTCAAGGACCTCGGCGCGCAGATCAACGGCGCCGAGAACGGCACCACGCTGGCCATCGGCCTGCTCCTGCTCCTGGGCGCCTGCGGCAAGTCGGCGCAGCTCCCGCTGCAGTCCTGGCTCCTCGACGCCATGGAGGGCCCGACCCCGGTCTCGGCCCTGATCCACGCCGCGACCATGGTCACCGCCGGCGTCTACCTGGTGGTCCGCTCCGGGGCGTTCTTCTTCCCCGAGGGCTCGGGCGCCGCGCTCGCCGTGTCCATCGTCGGCGCGGCCACGCTGCTCGCCGGTGCGATCATCGGTTGCGCGAAGGACGACATCAAGAAGGGCCTGGCCGGCTCGACGATGTCGCAGATCGGCTACATGATGCTCGGCGCGGGCCTCGGCCCGGCGGGCTACGCCTTCGCGATCGGCCACCTGATCACGCACGGCTTCTTCAAGGCCGACATGTTCCTCGGCGCCGGCTCCGTGATGCACGGCATGAACGACGAGGTCGACATGCGCAAGTACGGCGGCCTGCGCAAGTACATGCCGATCACCTTCATCACGTTCTTCATCGGCTACCTGGCGATCATCGGGTTCCCGCTGCTGTCCGGCTACTTCACCAAGGACGGCATCATCGAGACCGCGGTGCACCACCAGCCGGTGCTCGGCTGGCTGGCCGTGCTGGGCGCGGGCATCACCGGCTTCTACATGTCGCGGATGGTCTTCATGACCTTCTTCGGCCAGAAGCGCTGGGCCGAGGACGCGCACCCGCACGAGTCGCCGCTGGTCATGACGATCCCGCTGATGATCCTCTCGCTCGGCGCGCTGGGCCTCGGCGCCTACCTCGTCCTGGGCGGCACGCTGTACACGTTCCTGCGCCCCGCCGTGGGCGGGGAGGCGACGGCGCCGCACTTCGAGTTCGCCAGCACGCCCGGCCTCGTGACCCTGGCGCTGGTCGCCGTGGGCGCGGTCATCGCCTGGATGAAGTACGGCCGGGTCGAGGTGCCGTCGGTGCAGCCGCGCGGCTCCTTCCTCACCACGTTCGCCCGGCGTGACCTGTACGGCGACGCGCTCAACGAGTCGCTCTTCATGCGCCCCGGCCAGTGGCTGACCCGCCT
Organism: Nonomuraea zeae; assembly: GCF_005889725.1. Taxonomy (GTDB): domain Bacteria; phylum Actinomycetota; class Actinomycetes; order Streptosporangiales; family Streptosporangiaceae; genus Nonomuraea; species Nonomuraea zeae. The sequence continues at coordinate 34,334 of NZ_VCKX01000005.1, read as the reverse complement.
CGCGGTGTTCTTCGACAACCGCGGCGTCGACGGTCTGGTCAACGGGCTGGCGGCGGGCATCGGCGGCAGCTCCGGGCGCCTTCGGCGGATCCAGACGGGCTTCGCCAGAACGTACGCGCTGTCCATCCTGATCGGTGCCGCCCTGCTGACCGGCGCCCTGCTCCTCGTTGGGAACATCTGATGTCACCCTGGCTTCCGATACTCATGGCGGTGCCCGTGGTGGGCGCCATCGTGGTGGCCCTGCTTCCCAAGGGCAGTGACAAGCTGGCCAAGCAGGTCACCCTGCTGGTCTCGCTGCTGGTGCTGGTCCTGACGGGCGTCATGGCCACCGGGTTCGAGGCGAACGGCGAGCGCTTCCAGTTCGTCGCCAACTACGACTGGATCCCGAGCTTCGGCGTGAAGTTCGGGGTCGGCGTGGACGGCGTCGCCCTGGTGCTGATCGCGCTGTCGGTGGTGCTGGTGCCGATCGTGGTGCTGGCCTCCTGGCACGACGCCGACGGCGTCAAGACCGCCGACGGCACGCTCATCACGCCCAAGCGGTCGGTGAAGACGTACTTCTCGCTGCTGCTGGTGCTGGAGACGATGATGATCGGCGTCTTCGCGGCGACCGACATCTTCCTGTTCTACGTCTTCTTCGAAGCCATGCTGATCCCGATGTACTTCATGATCGGCTCCTACGGCGGCGCCCAGCGGTCCTACGCGGCCGTCAAGTTCCTGCTGTACTCGCTCTTCGGCGGCCTGCTCATGCTGGTCGCGGTCATCGGGCTCTACTTCGTCGCGAACAAGAACTCGTTCCTGTTCCCCGACCTCATCGGGGCCATCAACGACCCGGTCACGCAGAAGTGGCTGTTCGCCGGCTTCTTCATCGCCTTCGCCATCAAGGCGCCGCTCTGGCCGGTGCACACCTGGCTGCCCGACGCGGCCGCCCAGGCTCCGGCCGGCGCCGCGGTGCTGCTGGTGGGCGTGCTGGACAAGGTCGGCACGTTCGGGATGCTGCGCTTCTGCCTGGAGCTCTTCCCCGACGCGGCCAAGGCGTTCACGACGCCGATCGTCGTGCTGGCGATCATCAGCATCATCTACGGCGCCATCGTGGCCATCGGGCAGACCGACATGAAGCGCCTCATCGCGTACACGTCGATCTCGCACTTCGGCTTCATCGTGCTCGGCGTGTTCGCCATGTCGAAGGTGGCCCAGTCCGGCGCGGCCCTCTACATGGTCAACCACGGCTTCGCCACCGGCGCGCTGTTCCTGGCGGCCGGGTTCCTGATCGCCCGGCGCGGGTCGCCGTTCATCGGGGACTACGGAGGCGTGCAGAAGGTCGCCCCGGTGCTCGCCGGGTTCTTCCTGGTCGCCGGTCTGGCCGGTCTCTCGCTGCCGGGCCTGTCGTCCTTCGTCAGCGAGTTCATGGTGATGATCGGCACATACTCGAGCGAGGCCCACGGCGCGGGTGCGCTCTCCTGGGCCGCGATCGTCTCCGCGGTGGCGGTGATCCTGGCGGCCGTCTACATCCTGTGGATGGTCCAGCGGGTCATGAACGGGCCGACGGCCGAGCCGGTCAAGGTCTTCAAGGACCTGAACGCCCGCGAGATCTGGGTGCTGGCCCCGCTGGTCGCCCTGATCATCGGGTTCGGCTTCTTCCCCAAGCCGCTGCTCGACGTGATCAACCCGTCGGTGCACCAGACGCTGACCCACGTCGATGTGCCCACCTCCACCATCGCTGAGAAGGGGACAGGTCAGTGAACTCCATCCCAGCGCCGACGATCGAGTACGGCACGCTGGCGCCGCTGCTGGTGGTCTTCGGCGCGGCCATCATCGGCGTGCTGGTCGAGGCCTTCGCGCCACGCTACCTGCGCAAGTCCATCCACGTACCGCTCACCCTGCTGAGCCTGTTCGGCGCGTTCGCGCTGGTCCTGCTGCAGGTGCTGCGCGGTCAGGTGTCCACGACCGCCTCCGCCATGGGCGCGGTGGCCGTGGACGGGCCCGCGCTGTTCCTCTGGGGCATCATCCTCGTCCTGTCGTTCGTCTGCGTGCTGCTCATCAACGACGAGGGTCACTTCGTCGCCTCGGCCGCGGCCGTGCCCGGCAGCGCCGACGAGGAGGAGGCCGAGTCGCAGGGCGGCGGCGGCCACACCGAGGTCTACCCGCTGGTGCTGTTCGCGGTCGGCGGCATGCTGCTGTTCCCGGCCTCGCACGACCTGCTGATGATGTTCGTGGCCCTTGAGGTCATGTCGCTGCCGCTCTACCTGCTGTGCGGCCTGGCCCGCCGGCGCCGCCTGCTGTCGCAGGAGGCGTCCATGAAGTACTTCCTGCTGGGCGCGTTCTCCTCGGCGTTCTTCCTGTACGGCACCGCGATGATCTACGGCTACGCGGGCACCGTCTCGCTGCCGGGGATCAACGACGCCATGGCCAAGAGCACCGGGCTCGACCCGCTGCTGATGATCGGGCTCGGCCTGCTCGGCGTGGGCCTGCTGTTCAAGATCGGCGCGGCGCCGTTCCACGCCTGGAAGCCGGACGTCTACCAGGGCGCTCCGACCCCCATCACCGCCCTCATGGCCTCCGGCACGCTCGTCGCGGCCGTGGGCGCCGTGCTGCGGGTGTTCTGGGTGGGCCTGGGCAACCTCGACTGGAACTGGCGGCCGATCATCTGGGGCGTCGCCGCGCTCACGATGATCGTCGGCTCGATCCTGGCGATCACGCAGACCGAGATCAAGCGGATGCTGGCCTACTCGTCCATCGCGCACGCGGGCTTCCTGCTCGTCGGCGTGATGGCCACCTTCGGCTCCGCCGAGCAGAACGTCGTCTCGCTCAAGGCGATCCTGTTCTACCTCGCGGTCTACGGCATCGCCACGGTCGGCGCGTTCGCGGTGGTCACGCTCGTACGCGACCCGGGCGGCGAGGCGGGGCACCTGTCGCGCTGGGCCGGTCTGGGCAAGCGGGCGCCGATCCTGGCCGGCGTGTTCGCCTTCTTCCTGCTGGCCTTCGCCGGCATCCCGCTGACCAGCGGTTTCATGGGCAAGTACGCCGTGTTCTCGGCCGCCCTGAACAGCGGCACGCAGGCCGGCGACTCGATGGGCGGCTGGATGGCCGGCCTGGTGGTCGTGGGCGTCGTCGCCTCCGCGGTCGCCGCGTTCTTCTACGTTCGCGTGATCGTGCTGATGTTCTTCAGCGAGCCTGCGGCCGACGGCCCGGCGATCGCGGTGCCGAGTATGGGCACCGTGGCCGTCATCGCCGTTTCGCTGCTGGTTACCGTAGGAGTGGGGCTCTATCCGGAGTCCGTGCTCGGTGTTGCCAACGACGCTGCTAGCAGCCTGTTCATTAGATAAGGGGATCCCGTATGTCTGCGCCTCCCGTGGTTGACCTTCCCATTGAGGACGAACGGTTGGCGCAGGATGTGGCCAACGGACTGGCCGCCGTCGAGAAACTCCTGCGCTCGTCGGTGGAGAGCGAGGACGCCTTCGTCACGGAGGCGTCCAAGCACCTCATCGAGGCGGGCGGCAAGCGCTTCCGCACGCTGATGCTGCTGCTGGCCGCGCAGTTCGGCGATCCGTCCGCGCCGGGCGTGGTGCCCGGCGCGGTGGTCATCGAGCTGACCCATCTGGGCTCGCTCTACCACGACGACGTCATGGACGAGGCCCCGGTGCGCCGGGGCTCCCCGTCGGCCAACGCCCGGTGGGACAACACCGTGGCCATCCTCACCGGCGACTATCTGTTCGCCCAGGCCTCCGACATCCTGGCCGACCTCGGTCCCGAGTTGATCAGGATCCAGGCGCAGACGTTCTCGCGTCTCGTCCAGGGTCAGATCCGCGAGACCGTCGGGCCGCGCGAGGGTGAGGACCCCGTGAGCCATTACCTGAGCGTCCTCGCCGACAAGACGGGCTCGCTCATCGCCGCCTCCGGCCGGTTCGGCGCGCTGCTGTCGGGGTCGCCCGCGGACGTGGAGGAGCGGCTCAGCCGGGCGTGCGAGGCGATCGGGGTGGCCTGGCAGCTCGGGGACGACCTGCTGGACGTGGCCTCCTCCGGCGCCCAGTCGGGCAAGACGCCGGGGACCGACCTGCGCGAGGGCATCAGGACGCTGCCGGTCCTGTACGTGCTCGCGTCCGGTGAGTCCTCGCGGCTGACCTCGCTCCTGTCGGGCCCGGTGGCCGAGGAGGACGTAGAGGAGGCGCTGACGCTGCTCCGCGCCCACGCGGGGATGGCGCAGGCGCGGGCCGAGCTGACGTCCTGGGTGGACCGGGCTCGGAACGACATCTCCGGCCTTCCCGACATCCCGGCCAAGGACGCCTTTCTCGCGCTATGTGACTACGTGGTCGAGCGTTCTGGCTGATTTCCTGATCCGGGCGGCCGCCCGAGCCGTCCGGAGACCGTCGTACGTGAAGACCGCCAGGGCCAGCCAGACGATCGAGAACCCGATCCACCGGCTGGGCGGCATGGTCTCCTTGGCGACCAGCACACCGACCCCGAACTGCAGGATCGGCGCGATGTACTGCAGCAGGCCGATGGTGCTGAGCGGCACCCTGATGGCCGCGGCGCCGAAGCAGATCAGCGGGATCGCCGTGATGATCCCCGCGCCGACCAGCAGGAGCGCGTGCCCGACTCCTTCGTGCCCGAACGTGGCCTGCCCGGTCCCCTGGAGGAACAGCAGGTAGCCGAGGGCCGGCAGCAGCAGCACCAGGGTCTCGACGGCCAGGCTCTCGGTTGCGGCCACGTTGGCCTGCTTCTTGATCAGCCCGTACACGCCGAAGGTGACCGCCAGCGTGAGCGCGATCCAGGGCAGGCGGCCGTAGTCGATCGTCAGCACGAGCACCGCCAGCGCCCCGAACCCGACCGCCACCCACTGCAGCGGCCGCAGCCGCTCGCTCAGCAGCAGCACGCCGAACACGACGTTGACGAGCGGGTTGATGAAGTAGCCCAGCGCGCTCTCCACCACGTGCCCGGCGTTGACCGCGTAGATGTAGGTGCCCCAGTTGACGGTGATCACCACGGCGGCGAGCGCCAGGAGCGCGAGCTTCTTCGGCTGCCGGGCCAGCTCCCTGAACCAGGACCAGTGCCGGCGCACGGCCAGCGCGGCGGCGACGGCGACCAGGGACCAGGTCATCCGGTGGGCCAGGATCTCGACGGCCCCTGATGGCTTGAGAAGTGGCCAGTAGAGGGGGAACAGGCCCCACATGGTGTAGGCGGCGATCCCGAACAACACACCGCGCCGTAGGTCAGGCATGAACGCCATCTTCGCCCATTACCACCTTTAAACACAAATTTCAGCTGCTGGAGGGAAATGTGTAGAGATCCTAAAGCGTTGTGGGCTAGGTAGGCTGAGGGAAGACCTATGGAGGTAGGGCGATGGGCTGGCTGTTCGGCGGCAACAAGACATCGATGGTCCGACCCGAGGACGCGCTCCCGGGGCGCGCGGAGACCATGCCCGTGCCGGCGCGGCACGCGGTGCTGGACGCCCCGCTCGCGCCGCCGTACCCGGAGGGGCTGGAGGTGGCCGACTTCGGTCTCGGCTGCTTCTGGGGCGCCGAGCGCAAGTTCTGGCAGACGCCGGGGGTCGTCACGACCGCGGTCGGCTACCAGGGGGGCCACACGCCCAACCCGACGTACGAGGAGGTCTGCAGCGGCCTCACGGGCCACACGGAGGCCGTACGGGTCGTCTTCGACCCGGCGAAGGTGTCGTACGAGGAGCTCCTGAGGGTCTTCTGGGAGGCCCACGACCCGACGCAGGGGATGCGCCAGGGCAACGACGTGGGCACGCAGTACCGGTCGGCGATCTACTACCACTCGCCGGAGCAGCAGAAGGCGGCTGAGACGTCGCGGGACGCGTACCAGGAGGTGCTCAAGGGGGCGGGGTACGGCGAGATCACCACGGAGATCGCACCTGCCGGGCCGTTCTACTACGCCGAGGAATATCACCAGCAATATCTTTTTAAAGTGCCGAACGGCTACTGCGGCATCGGCGGCACGGGTGTGACCTGTCCGGTCGGCCTGACCTCCGGCGACGCGTAGGCGCATGTAGCGGCCGGTCCTTGCGTAGAGCGAGGATCGGCATTTTGCTCCTTCGAGTAGTAACTGGGCCTATGAGCATGCCAGAGCGAGACTTCGCCCGGGAGACGGCCCGGCCGCCAAAGTCAGTGTGTCTCTGAGAGCAGGCAACATCCGCGCTGTCCGAGAGCGAGTTGGAGCCCGCGGGTTTTCCGCCTACGTTGATGCCGCTGTGGAGCGCCAGATCGAGCGGGATCTCTTGGAGGAGGCCCTGCAGGCGAACGAGGCCGCTTCTGGGCCGATCCCACAGTCTTTGCGGGATGAGGCGGCAGAGCTGTTCCGCCGCGTAAAGTCCGCGCCCGAACTCCAACAGGAGGACGGATGGCGCGCGCACGAAGCCGGTTAAGCGCGGGCACTCTCGTGCTCGATAGCCAAGGGCTCGTGAAGTGGTGCGAGGCCGACCAGCGGGTGACAGCGTTCGTACGGGAGGCGCAGGACAACGACTTTCGGGTTGTGGTCAGCGCCATGACACCGGTCGAGGCACAAGAGGTCCGCGTCAAAAGCGATCGTCTCAGGTGGTATCTGTCCCGGCTGAAGATCGAGCCGGTGACCGAGGACATCTCGTCGCGAGCGATCGAGCTTCTTCGAGATGCCCGCCTGCATGGTCACAAGTACGCCATCGACGCTGTGGTCGCGGCCACCGCACTGCGCTCGGTGCGCCCTGTCATCGTTCTGACGTCTGACGAGGGCGAGATGGGCAAACTGTGCGGGAAGGCAGTGCAGGTGGTCCCTGTCTGAGACTGCTTGAGGGGCCGAGCGGGGGTCTCCGGAACTATTGGGGGAGGCGAAGCGCTGCCACCAGCAATATCGCCGCCAGGACGACCCGCGTTCAGGGACACGTAAGTCCGTCCATCACGTTGTGGAAGACGCGGTCCACAATGCGGATAGTGGAAGAGCGCGCATGCGGTCCCCGAAAGGAAGCGTTTCCTGGCCCGCGTAAAGGACGTACCCGGCGATGAGTCGGTCGCCCAGTTTGCGGGCCAAATGCTGCAGGCCTCTGAAGTCATCGGCGCGTACGGTTTCGGTGGCCTTGACTTCGATGCCGATGATCTCGCCAGAGGCTCGTTCGAGTATGCCGTCGACTTCGACCCCATCTCGATCTCGGTAGTGGTAGAGCCGTACAGGCTCCTCGGACCACGTGAGCTGGCGGGCCAGCTCGCCGAGGGCGAAGTTCTCCATCAGCGGACCCACGGGTGCCGTTATATCGGACACCCGGGATGGGGTCAGGCCTGCCAGATGGGCGCCAAGTCCAGAGTCGACCAGCAGCAGTTTGGGTGTCGCGATCGCGCGTGTGGTCGCGTTGGAAGACCAGGCCGGAATCCGTCTGATGACGTACACCAGGTCGAGCAGCTCGATATAGCGCTTCACGGTGTTGCGAGGTAGCCCGAGATCGCGGCCGATGTTGTCGATCACAGTCAAGCCGCCCATCCGTCCTGCGAGAATGTTGAGCAGACGGCGCATATCGGCGGGTCGCTCGATATCGGACATCTGCTTGACGTCTCGGTTGATCAGATCGGAGATGTAGGACTCGAAGAAACGGGCTCTTCTACGATGGGACGGGCGGTGGACGGCCTCCGGATAGCCTCCACGTAGCGCGCGATGCAAGTAGTCAGGACGACGAAGTCCGGCAGTCGCGACCTTGAGATCAGGACCTTGCCGGAATGCCCCGTCCACGAAGCCGTCGTCGCTCCGTTCGATCTCCCCTTGGGAGAGCGGCCAGAGTTCGATTGTCTCGGATCTGCCGGGAAGCGCGTCCGGCAAGTCCCGGAGGCCCAGAAGCCGGGCGGATCCCGTCAGCAAGAAGCGTCCTGGCCGTGGATCGGCGTCCACTTCCCGCTTGATGGAGAGAAGGAGATCCGGTACGCGCTGGATCTCATCGATGAGAAGAAGTCCGTCGTGGTGTACGACCCCATCGGGATCCTGCCGCGCCGCCGCGCGTACGGCTGCCTGATCCAGGTAGATCTCGCCGGCTCCTGCCGTCTGACGCACGATCGCCTGGGCCAGAGTGCTCTTGCCGACCTGCCGGGCGCCATTGATCACCACTACACGGGTGTCGGTGAGGGCTTCCATCGCCATGGCCTCCGCGCGACGCGGGAAGAGCGTGAGTTCATCCGTGTCCACGGAGCGGAGAATACTCCGCACTGACATGCTGGCATGGCAGATTTGCCGCACACCTCTCGGCAGATTTGCCGCACATGGGCTGGCTGATCTGCCGAGCCGTGGCCCAGCGTCTCGGCCGGGAGTACGGGAGGAGACGCCGATCGAGGTTGTGAGATGTTCGCCTCAACCTTCTCCGAAGCACTGTCAAGGGTGCCGCCCGCTTCGGTCCTACGCCACAGGACGCGCCGCAGCCGTCCAGAAGGCGGTCTCCGTCGTGCCGCCGTCTCCCGGTTGAGCGGCATCGGCGGTACCGGGGTCTCCTGCCCGGTCGGCCTGACCTCCGGCGAGGGGTAGAGTTGCGGAGCTGGTGCCATGACCGGAAACGATCACCGGATTCGTCAGCCTGGGGGCGGGCAAGGTTTCGGGCGGCAGCAGGGTTCTGAGGAAACTGAGTTGCCTCCGGGGCCATGGTTCGTGTTGCCTTCTCAGCATGTCTGAAATGCGTACCGATCGTTTGGTTCTCCGCCGATGGCGGGAGTCCGACTTTGGACCGTGGGCGGCGATGAACGCCGATCCTGAGGTCCGGGAACACTTGGGCGACCTGCTGACTCGCGAACAGAGCGATGCCGTCGTGTCGAAGTTCCAGAGCGAGTTCGACCAGCGAGGCTACGGGTGGTGGGCGGTCGAGCTGCTTGCCACCGGCGAGTTCATCGGCTTCGCGGGCCTGGACAAGGTGGATGATGGCATGCCGTTCACGGGGGTGGAGATTGGTTGGCGACTCGCCCGCTCAGCCTGGGGCCACGGTTACGCTACCGAGGCGGCCCTGGCCAGCCTGACCTTCGGCTTTGAGACTCTCGGGCTCCCGGAGATTCTCGCGGTGACGACCGCCACCAATCTCCGGTCCCAAGCGGTGATGCGCCGAATCGGCATGACCCGGGATCCGGGCGACGACTTCGACGACCCTACGGCCCCTGAAGGGCCACTGCGTCGGAATGTGCTGTACCGGATCGCCCGTGATGCGAGGAATTGACGTTGTGCCGTGACCGGAAACGATCACTGGGTGGGTGAGAGGTTGAGGTTGCGGGTTTGAGAGGCCGGCCGCCCCAGCGGATGCCTTTCCGGATGCGGATGCGTTCGCGGCGTTGGGCGGCCAGCACGTCGGGGTGGGGGATGCGCGCTCACTTCGGTGCCGTGTCGGTCCACTCCGCGACCTCGTACGTCTCGTACTCGGACACCTCTCCTGGCTCGTGAAAGCGGTCAGGCTGGCTCTCGGCCGTCAGGCGGCGCGGCCTGCCGTCGTCGCCCCGCGGGAGGTCCCGGGAGCCGCGCGGCGGCGTCGCCACAAGATCCCGCAGGGCCAGCAGCGTCCCGGTGCCGGGGTCGATGATCCACTGCCGCCGGTAGGTGCCGAGCTGCTTGGGCGCGGTGTAGAGGCCGAGGGGGATGGTCGTCTCCAAGGGCAGGGAGACCACCACTCCAGGGCGGCCCAGCGGGTCGGTCGCCTTGCCTCCGACCTTGACGCCGGGCAGGGTGGCGAGCATCCGGAACGCGGCCGCCCGCACCTCTGGAGGGACGGGCGCCATGGCCAGCAGGGTGCCGGCCACGTCACTCAGCGCCCGGACGCGCGCCTCGCCGTGCAGGGCCCGGATCGGCTGCTTGGTCACCTTCGGTGCGTACGCCGCCCAGTTGCCTTCGAGGTCCAGCAGGGCGTCCTCCAGCCGCTCGGGCTGGGCCGGCAGCGCGGCCAGCTGTCGCGGGGTCATCCCGAAGAATCGCTGGTCACGATTCTTGCGGCAGGCCGGCTTTCTTGCCGGGCTGTCGAAGAACAGGGTGCCGAGCCCTTCCGCGGTCGGGATCTGTACCTTTGTCGGTGCTCCAGCCTGCTGCCAGCTCCGCCTGTCGCGGGCGCTCCAGGGGCGCGCCGGCAGGCTCTGAACGGTGGTGCACGCCTGGCCGCCCCGATCGGTCCACTGGTCGTACTGCATCCTCCCCTCGATCTTGTAGTGGTCCGCCGCGCTCTCGCCGACCGCGTAGATCTTCCCGGTGATGCGGGTGGTGTGCCAGTACGCGCCGATCGGCTCCGTCCGCACATTGGTGGCGGCCACCAGCAGTGCGTTGCCCGGTACGCGTGGACTCTCGCTCTCTCCCAGACGAACGGGCTGATCCCCGTCCGAGGTCAGAGAGACGGCAGCCAGGGTCGCCGCGAGCAGGGCGGCCGTCGCCACCACGCTGACCAGCGGGACCCGGAAGCTGCGGCGGGGGCGCGGCCGGTGATCGGAGCGCCAGTCGGCACGCAGGGCGAGCCGGTCCGGGCTCTCCTCGCGGGCCAGGGTCGTCCGCATCTGGCGCAGCGCGTCGAGTTCATCCATCGTTGTTCTCCCCCGGGAGGGCTTTGCGGAGCTTCGTCCGAGCCCGGTGAATTTTGGCCTTGACGGTGCCGAGCGGCAGATCCAAGATCCCCGCGATCTCGGCGTACGACAGCTCGCCCCAGGCCAGCAGCAGGATGGCGCTGCGGTCCTGGGAGCTCAGTGAGGCGAGGGCCTTCGCCAGGCGCGGGCCGTGCGCGGCGGCGAGCACGCGATCGCTGACCAGCTCGGCGACGCCGTCCTCGGCGGGGTCCACGCCCGTCCGGGCGAACGCCCTGAACATGCGGGTCTCCTGCCGGTGGTGCTTGGCGATCAGGTTGCCGGCGATGCCCCATAACCAGGCGCCGAACTCCGCCCGTCCGTCGAACCGCCCCCGCTGCCGGAACGCGGTGGCGAACGCCTCCGCCACGATGTCGTCGGCGAGAGTGGGCCCGAGGCGGCGCTTGATGTAGGCGTGGAGTCGTGGGGAGTGGCGACGGAACAGCTCGCCGAACGCCTCGGGGTCTTCCGAAGAGGCGGCGATGATCTCCGAGTCGCCGAGCTCCTCCGTGGGCCGACTCACCACTCGGGCCGCGGCCATGGGGCGGTGCGTCGCTTCATGATCGGTTCCTCCGGTGTCCAAAGGGCTGACATATCCCTCTATCCCGGAGGCCGTCTCAGGGTTGCGCGCTCACCACATTCAGACACAACAGGCGAAGCGTCGTGTCGACCTGCTGAGTCGTGCCTGGATCGAGCTGTCGGCCGCCATGTCTGCAGCGGGCCTCGATGAGCGAACTGTATTCGCCCTCCTGCCGGCCTTCTGGGACTCGCGCGTCCGGCGTACCGTCTACCAGCAGGACGCGGAGCTGAGCCCTCAGCAGGCCGTCAGGGACATTCGTGAGCTGTGCCGGTTGAGTTGGCTCGTGCCTCAGGGGCAAGCCAGGGGACGCTACTACGTGGCCGGACCGGCCATGCGGCCCATCCTTGACTCGGTACGGCAGCCCACCAAGCCGTACGCGGATCCTTATCGAGATCCTGAGCAGAAGCACCCGTCCTGATCAGGAGAGCGCCGCGCGTGGGCGGACGGAGATCTCCAGGACGGTGGCCCGCGTGCCGTCGGCGTCCATGAGGTACTCCTCCACAGTCGGACCGGCCACGTCCAGATGGTGACGATCCAGCCAGCCGAACAGCTCCTGCCCGGCCTGGATCACCCCGGCGGTGGCCGGGACGACGGCGCGTACGACGGCGCGGGCGGGCAGGGTGAGCTGCCGGCCGCCCCCTTCCGTGGTCACCGCAGCGGCGAATCCGCCCGCCGGCAGCCCGTGCAGCCAGGTCAGCAGGGTCGCCGGCGGTGCCGGGCAGATGGTGGCCAGCTCGGCCGGGTGATCGAGGCGCAGGTGGCGTACGCGCAGGCGGCGGGGGCCCACGCTGGTCTGCTGCGGCAGGATCGACATCGGCGAGGTGAGATGGTCCTGCACGTGGGCGGCCGTCGTGGTCAGGGCGGCGATGTCGCGCCGGATGCTGGTCAGGGTCTCGGTCATGGCCTGGCGCAGCTGTGACTCGGGCGCGTCCAGCAGGTCGGTGATCTGGCGTAGCGGCAGGCCCAGACGCTGCAATGCGCGGATGCGTTCGAGCCGGGACAGCTCGGTCACGCCGTACCAGCGGTAGCCGGTGGCGCGGTCCACGGCGGCGGGTCTGAGCAGCCCGATCTTGTCGTAGTGGCGCAGGGTGCGTTCCGAGACGCCGGCCATGCGCGCGAGCTGCCCGATCCGCCACATCTCGACCCCTCGTGTTGACTTTGTCGCTGCGTCAGAGTTCTACGGTCCCGTCCATGACCGATCTGAACCCGCGGGCCCGGCTCGCCGGTGCTCTGCTGCTGAGCTCGGCACTTGCCATGATCGCTGGTGCGGCCATGGTGGTGCCATCGGGGCTTACCCTGAATCCGGCCGATCCCGCCGCCACGCTGGCCGCGGTGGACCAGCACGCCGGGCTGCATCTGGCCGAGCTGGCCGTCGACGTGCTGGGCTGGCTGGCGCTGACCGCCGCGGGGCTGGTGGTGGCCGCCGGCTCGGCCGAGGCGCCGAGGCCGTATCTGGTGGTGCTGGCCGGCGGGTTGCTGTCGGCGGCGGGGCTGGCCGGCCTGGCCCATGACGCGGGCAACCTGGCCCTGACCCAGCTGGCCCACCTGGCCGCACCTCCTCAGCTGGCCCAGCCGGGCCGGCCGGGCCAGTTGGATCAGGCGAGCGCCGTGGCCGCCGGGGTGCTCCTTACCGCCAAGTGGCTGGTCAACCTGGCCGGGCTGCTGTGGGTCGCGGCCACTGCCGCCGCTGCGGCCGGGGTCCCGATGCCGGGGAGCCTGCGCCGTGCCGGGGTGATCGTCGCGATCTTCGGGCTGGCCGGGGTCGCGCTCCCGTGGACGACCGGCGGTGAAGGGCCGTCGGTGGTGATGGAGCAGGCCGGGTACGCCCTTCACCTGCCGGTCCTGTTGTGGTACGGCGTACTGGGCGGGCGATTTGTCCGCGGCAGATGATCGGATGAGGATGGCTCATCCGACGTCGCGACGGCGGAGCGCGGCCAGCCCGGCGGCGGTGAGTCCGGTCGCGACGACGGTCAGCAGGATCAGCGGTGTCAGGGCGAAGCCGGCGACCGGAAGCCCGGGGGTCTGCGCGTACGGCGACACCGTCAAGATCGACGGATCGGCGTGCAGCAGCTCGACCGCGAATTCGAGCACCAGGCACAGGCCGAGCGCGCCATAGGCGACGACCGCCGCCAGCCGGGGCAGCAGGCCGTACGCCAGCGCGCAGACGGCGGCCAGCACCAGCACGGAGGGCAGCCGCGTCAGGCTCGCGCCCAGCAGCCGGGCGATCTCGCCGCCCGGATCTCCCGTGGAGAGCCCGTGTACCAGGCCCATCCCGAGGCCGGTCCCGGCGAGCGCGATCGCCGACCCGGCCGCGACGATGGCCAGATGACCGCCTGCCCAGCGCAGCCGGCCGACCGGACCGGTCAGGACGACCTCGGCGCGGCCGGCGCTCTCCTCGGCCCGCAGCCGCAGGGTCGCCTGGATCGCGTAGACCGTGATGACCTGGCTCATCAGGTAGATGACGAAGGCGAAGAAGCCGTCGGCGGGACGGCCGACGCCACCCATCCGCTCGATCAGGCTCCGCAGGGCCTCGCTCGCGTTCAGCTGCTCGGCCGCGCTGCGCGCCGCGCCTCCCAGGCCGGCGCCGAAGGCGGTGAACGCGACGGTCCAGGCGAGCAGCATGCCCCGCTGCAACCGCCAGGCCAGGGCGAGTGAGCTGCGCAGGCCCGGCGCCGCGACGGCGGGACCGAGCCGGGGCGGGAGGACTCCGGCCCCGAGGTCCCGGCGTGCCGACATCCGGTAGGCGCCGGCCGTCAGCAGCAGGACCAGGCCGACGACGGGCAGGAGCGGCCAGTAGCGGTCACCGGCGAAGGGGCGCATGTGCTGGGTCCAGCCGAACGGCGACAGCCAGGACACCCACGGGCTGTTCTCGACGTCGGCGATCGCGCGCACCGCGTACAGGACGCCCATCGCCGTGGCGGCGATGCCGGTGGCGGTACGAGAGCTCGCGGTCAGCTGGGCCACCAGGCCGGCGAGCGCGGCGAAGACCCAGCCGGCGGCGGCGACCGACAGCCCCATCACCAGGGAGCCGGGAAGAGGCAGCCCCTGGCCCGCGAGGCCCAGCGTCACGACGAGGGCGGTGACCAGGTTGGCGGCGAACGCCACGGCCAGCGCCGCCGTGAGCGGTGCGTGCCTGCCGACCACGGCCGAGCCCAGCAGCTCGCTGCGGCCCGCTTCCTCCTCTCCTCGGGTGCTGCGGATCACCAGGAACATGCTCGCCAGCGCGATCAGCAGGGCGGCCTGCCCGCGTACGCGCCACACGGCGAGCCCCGCGGTGGAGGAGTCGTAGATCGGGCCGATCATCATGAGCTGCGTCGGATCGCCGTTGGTGGTGTGGAGGAACGCCTGGCGGGCCTCCTCCGTGGGATAGGCGCCGGCCACCGAGCCGGCGACGCCGATCACGAGCACCGCCACGAGCCCGAACCAGACGGGTAACCGCACCCGGTCGCGCCGCAGGATGAGCCGGATCAGCCCGCCGGTGCCGGTAAGAGTGCTCATCGCTGTGCCACCGCGTGCTTTCCCGCCCGGCCCGCGCCGGACATGTTGTCCTCGTAGTGGCGCAGGAACATCTCCTCCAGCGTCGGTGGCCGGCTGACCAGGCTCCGCACGCCCACCGCCACGAGCTCGCGCAGCAGCGCGTCCAGCGCGTCGCCGTCGACCTGGCAGCGCAGCTGGTTGCCCTGCGTCCACAGGTCGTGCACGCCGGCCGACTCGGCGAGCCGGGGGACGGGGCCGGCGAGCTCGGCCGTGATCGAGGTCCGGGTGAGGTGGCGCAGCTCGCTGAGCGTGCCCGTCTCCACGGTGCGGCCGTGCCGGATGATGCTCACCCGGTCGCACAGGGCCTCGACCTCGGCGAGGATGTGGCTGGACAGCAGCACCGTGCGTCCTTTGCGCCGCTCTTCCTGGATGCTCTGCTGGAAGAGCGCCTCCATCAGCGGATCGAGGCCGGAGGTGGGCTCGTCCAGGATGAGCAGCTCGGCGTCCGACGACAGCGCCGCCACCAGGGCCACTTTCTGCCGGTTGCCCTTCGAGTAGGCCCGGCCCTTCTTCCGCGGATCCAGCTCGAAGCGATCGAGCAGCTCGGCTCGGCGCCGGGGGTCGAGCCCGCCGCGCATCCGCCCGAGCAGGTCGATCGCCTCGCCGCCGGTCAGGGTCGGCCAGAGGGTCACGTCACCGGGCACGTACGCCAGCCGCCGGTGCAGGGTCGTCGCGTCCCGCCACGGATCGCCGTCCAGCAGCCGGGCGGTGCCGGAGTCCTGACGCAGCAGGCCGAGCAGGACGCGGATGGCCGTGGACTTTCCGGCTCCGTTCGGCCCGAGGAATCCGTGCACCTCACCGGCCCGGACCGTCAGGTCCAGGCCGTCGAGCGCCCGTGTCCGGCCGAAGGTCTTGACCAGACCGGACACGGAGATCATGTTCGCCATGCTTTGCACATTACATGAAGTTCACGAAATTCGTGAACTATCAGTATTCTGTAGCCTGGGGCTCATCCACGACGACGCGCAAAGGGTGTGCATGACCGACAGAGCTGACGACGAGAGCGGCGTGATCGAGCGCACCCGCGACGTGCCCACGGACGACGCGCTGAGGTTCCTCGAACGCTTCGCCATGCTCATGTCCGACTCGGGGTATCCGCGCATGGCCGCGCGCGTGCTCGCGGCGCTCCTCGTCGCCGACGACGGCCGCCGCACCGCCGCCGAGCTCGCCGACCTGCTGCAGGTCGGCCCGTCGGCGGTCTCGGGCGCGGTGAAATACCTGATGAGGGTCGGGATGGTGACCCGCGAGCGGGACCCGGGAGAGCGCCGGGATCATTACCGGGTCGACCAGACGGCGTGGTACAAAGCCGCGGCGTCGAGCGACGAGGTGTTCCGCCGCTTCGAGGAGGGCGCGCGCGACGGGGCCGAGGTGCTCGGCGTGGACACGCCTGCGGGCGCCCGGATGGACGAGACCCGGCGCTTCTTCGCGTTCCTCCGCAAGGAGGTGCCCCTGCTCCTGCTCAAGTGGAGCGAGTCGAACGATCGTCGAGGCTAGGGACGGCTCCCGCGCTCCGCAGTCATGACTCGGCCAGGGCGACCGCCCTTTCCAGGACCAGCCGGGCGTCCTGTGGCGAACGCCGGCCGAGGCCGCAGGCGGGGGAGACGTCCACCGTGCGGGAGAGGAGACGCTCCACGGCGTGCAGGATCTTCCGCTGGTCGTCCGGCTCCTGAACCTCGTGGACCAGGCCGGCGGCGAACCTGGTGTCCGGGGGTGACGCGGCGAGGGATTCCAGCGCTCGGTAGAAGCCCGGCTCCACCGGCGGCGGCTGGTCGCCCGCCGCCAGCGGGACGTGGACGTACTCCAGCGGGCGGCCTCGCGGCCAGGCCCGAAGCAGCGACTCGACCATGGACACCACGGGCGCGACGGTGCTCAGCCGCTTCAGCGCCTTGTTGTTGAGGTCGCCGACGCACAGGTGGACGCCGAAGCGGGTGCCGGGGGGGCGCGGCGGCGGCCTGCCGCACCATGCCGCGGACCAGCAGGCGGGCGGTCACCGTCCGCAGCGGCCGGGGAGCGCCGGCCACCATGACCAGCTCGGCGGGCACCTCAAGCTGGAACAGCACGTCCTGACCGCCCTGCCCGGCGATCTCCTCGATCTCGCGGGCCGGCGCGTCCCGGAAGACCCGCCGGCGGGTGAGCGCCCCGGCCGCTCCGAAGGCGAAGAACGCGAGGTCCAGGTCGCCGGGGATCCCGACCTGGAACGACACGTCGTCCAGATGGTGTTCCGCGCGGACCTCCTTGAACACCTCGTAGCTGTCCCGGGCGACGGCCGCGTAGCCGAGGCTCAGGGAGCCGGAGGTGAGGCGGTGCCCGCGCTTGACCCTGAAGACGGGGCGGTCGTCGTAGCCGGACCAGCTTCCGTCCGTGCGCAGCTCGGTGGCCGGATTCTCGCGGAGGCCGTCGATGACGTGCGCGATCCAGTTGCGGCGGGCGCCGACCTCGCCGTCCGCCAGTGCCCTCAGGTACGGGCCCGTCACGCCGGCCACGGTCGTCATGGCCTGGCGCGTGTCGGCCGCCGGGTAGCTTCCGACGAGATGGATGCGGCGGTTGCCCATGCTTGTCCTCCTCGCCGGCCCGCCGGCACGGAGCAGGGGTCTCGTGTTCCGCGTTCGAGTATCTTCCGCCGTACGGGTGCCGCATAGGGCATGGGCGCCGGAGGATCGATCAGCCCGAAAGCCGCAAATGGGTCGCTAAGGTGTGCAGGTGCTTGCCTACCGTGCGGTTACCCCCGCCGACCTCGATCGAGTGACCTCGTGGACCGTGACCGAGCCGGTCGGCTGGATCCCCGCCGACCGCTATCTCGCCGAACTGGCCGAGAACATGTACCGGCCGGAGTGGACGTGGATCGCCGAGGACGGTGACCGGGTCGTGGCGCGGGCGCTGTGGTGGGGGCCGAAGGACAGCGCGCATCCGGTCGCGCTCGACTGCCTCGACGTGGACCCCGATCCCGCCCTGGGCGACCGTGCCGCCATCGGCGCCGAGCTGATCAGGGCCGGCCTGGCCGGGTTCCCGCAGCCGGTGCAGTACGCGATCAAGACGGCCGGCGGCTGGCGCGACGACCCGGTCAGGTCGGCGGCCGTGGAATGGCGGCGGGCGGCGGCACACGCGGCGGGTCTCACCCACGAGGTGGAGCGCCTGCAGTTCGAGTGGGCCCCCGCCGACGGGGTGCCCGCGGCGACCGGCGCGCTGCGTTTCGCCGAAGCGTCGGACGAGGAGTTCCTGGCGGTGTTCAGGAGGATCGCCGAGGGCAGCCTGGACGCCCAGACCCGCGCGAACCTGCTGGCCAAGGGCGTGGACGCGACCGCGCGCGAGGAGATGGACTTCTATCTCGGGGCGCCGGGCCGGCGGGAGTGGTGGCGGCTCGCCTATACGCCCGAGGACGAGGTGGCGGGCATGGCGATCCCCTCGGCGACGCCGTACAACGTGAATGTCGGTTATCTCGGGGTGGTCCCGGAGTTCCGGGGGCGCGGCTACGTGGACGAGGTGCTCGCGGAGATCACCCGCATCCACGATGCCAACGGAGAGCAGCGCATCACCGCCACCACGGACCTGGGCAACGCGCCGATGGCGGCCGCGTTCCGGCGCGCCGGATACCGCAACACGGAGATCCGGCTCAACCTCTCCAACGGCTAGGGCCGCCGAGCCGGGCGGCCCAGGGTCGCCGAGCCGGGCGGCTCAGTCCTCCACGAGGGTCACCAGCGCCCAGGGGTCGATCGGACGGAACGTCGGCACGAGCGCGATCAGCTCGGCCTCGGGCACCGTCCGGCTCACGAGCTGCAGCAGGGCGTCGCCGTGCGTGGCGACCACCGCCGTGCCGAACGCGCCGCTGCGCACCCACACGCCCGGCGCCGCCTCCCGGCAATGCGCGCCCTCCGGCTCGTCCAGGCCGAAGAGGTCCATGTCGCAGGCGGCCTGGGCGACCGCCAGGCTCTTCGCCCCGACGGTGACGTCGATCTCGGAGAAGTCGTCGTCGCTCGTGTAGTCGAGCGCCAGCAGCCGTCCCGACTCGCTCAGGTACGTGAGCCGGTGATCCGGCAGGTCGGGCACCATGATCGGGTACCCGGCGTCGACCATGGTCTGCACCCGCGCCGCCGCGACGATCAGGCTCTGCGCCGAGGCCACCCCGATGTACGTGACGGCGACCAGGCCGACCGTCAGGACGCGGAGGCCCACGTGCAGCGGCATGACGAGCCCGCCAGCGGCCAGGTAGCTGGTCGCGCCCAGGGCCATGAAGGCCAGGCCGGCCTGCCAGTCGCCCAGGTCGAGGCTCGGGGGGAAACGCAGGGACACCACGAGGGTGAGCAGGAACGCCGCGGTGACGGCCGGCCCCGCCGTGGCCACCGCCCCCCAGCGGGGCAGCCTGCCCCACCGGCACAGCAGGAATCCCAATGCGTACGGCGTGATGATGAGCCCCATCATGTCGAGGATTCCGATGTCCTCGCCCCGCCAGCAGAGAATGACGAACTGGGTCAGCCCGACCACTGCACCCACGAGCGCTGCCCGCATCGATGCGTTCATCCTCCGATCATGCCTCAACAAATACGTACATATTGGTAATCGACGGATTCCGATGCGGACTGATCCGGCTCAGCCCGGTCCGGGACCAGGGACCGCCGTCGCCGCAGGGCTTCCCCGTCGCAGATCAGGGGCGCGAACTCCGCGTGAACCGCCCCTTTCGCCGAGGCGACCATTCGCGGCCGCCGGTGGACAGCGACATTCGGGCAGCAGATATTGGACGAGAATGGAGGTTTACATGGACGCACGGCTCGACCATGTCGTCTGCTGGGTTTCCGACCAGTCCGGCTCCCTGCATTTCTATGAGCAGGTGGTCGGTCTGCCAGGAGTGCGGGCCGAGGAGTTTCGCGATGGAATGGCGGCGTTCCCGAGCGTGCGGATCTCTCCCGACACCGTTCTCGACCTGATGGCGTACGAGGCGGCGCGGGGAGTGGAGGAGGGCACGGGGGTGCAGGGCACCGCCGGGCATCCGATCAACCATCTCTGCCTGGCGGTGAGCAGGGAGGATTTCGAGGCCCTGCAAGTGCGGCTGAAACAGCACGAGGTGACGATCACGGGCAGTGGCACCAACTCGTTCGGGGCGCAGGGCATCGCGTCCGAGGTGATCTTCTTCTCCGACCCCGACGGCAACGTGCTGGAGGTCCGCTACTACGAGTGATTTCCAACGCGGCGCAGGGGCCGGTCTCGCTCCGGGCCGGATCGCGGGCTCGGAAGTGTCGGCCGGGTCTGGTACACAGGCGGCATGGGTGTGAGCGTCGATGAGTTCCTCGAGTTGCTGGATGAGCTGCCGAAGGTCCGGATGAGCCATGGCGGCGACTGGGTCGCGCTCAAGGTGCACGACAAGGGCTTCGGCTACCTGTGGGAGGCGACGGAGACCGTCGGGCTCAAGGCCACGATCGAGGAGCAGATCGCGCTGGTCGCGGAGCGGCCCGAGGTGTTCGAGGTGCAGTTCACCGCCGGGCGGTTCGGGTGGGTCGTGGTGCATCTCGATGGGATCGACCGGGAGGAGCTGTTCGAGCTGGTGGCGGAGGCCTGGTGCCTGACCGCCCCCAAGCAGCTGGTCGCCGACTTCGAGGCCGCTCACCAAATCGGGCAGCAGGCGCTATAGGCACGTTCCGGGTAATCTCGGGCAGCGTGCGAGTTATGCCGAACATCCGGTTGCGGGAGTGGCGCGAGGACGACGCGCCGGTCGTGCTCAGGGCCTTCCAGGCGGCCGATCTCCGGAGACAGGCGCCCTGGCCCGTGGTGACGCTCAAGGACGCCGTGGGCTGGATCGCCTCGTGGCCGGGCGCGGGGCACGCGTTCGCGGTCACGGTGGCCGAGCCGGCGGGCGAGCGGGTGGTCGGCAACGTCGCGGTGGCCCGCATCGACGCGCACGACACCGGCTGGGTGTCCTACTGGATGGTCCCCGAGGCGAGGGGGCGCGGGATCGCCGCGGCGGCCACGGACGAGCTGGCGCGGTGGGCCTTTCGCGAGCGCGGCCTCTACCGGCTGGAGCTGGGGCACCGCATCGACAACCCGGCGTCGTGCCGGGTCGCGGTCAAGGCCGGGTTCCGGCCCGAGGGCATCGAGCGGGGCAAGCTGCGCTACGACGGCATCCGCTACGACGTCGAGCGGCACGCCCGCCTCGCCACCGATCCCACGGCCTGAAGCCGGACGATCCGACCGCCGGGAGCTGAGCGGCGCGACGGCCTGAAGCCGGACGATCCGACGGCCGGGAGCTGAGCGGCCCGGAGGCCGTGCCTGGCCACCGGCTCAACCGCTCCGGCGGCCGTGCCTGGCCACCCACCGGCGCGCTGATCTAGTCTTTCTGGGTGGACAGCGAGAGTCTGGCCGCGGCCGGACTGCTGGCAGCCCTGAGCCGGGCATCGGAGATCCTCGCGGAGTTACATCATCCCTTCGTGAGACGCGAGACGTTCTCCTATTTCGTCCCGCCCGCCGGCGTGCGCGTCGGCACCACGTTCACGCTGCCCGACGGCCGCGAGGTCCGCTTCGAGGTGTCGCTCATCGCCGCCGACGACGCCTTCCACGTCGCCGGCGGGATCACCGCGGAGGACGACCTCCTGCTGGAGCTCCCGCTCAAGAGCCTGCCGGGCATCCACGACGCGCTCGCCGCGCTGGACGACTACGCGGGGGACGTGACGGCGCCCGCCGCCCGCATGCTGGACGGCCTGCTGGACGAAATTGTCTAATTGTCAGACAATGTCAGCATGAAGAACGGACCTCTCGCCGTCGTGGCCGCCTCCGTGCTGTGGGGCACGGCCGGCACCGCGGGCTTGCTCGTCTCCGCGGACTCCGTCGCGCTGGCCGCCGCGCGGCTGGTCATCGGGGGTGCGGCGCTCGCGCTGCTCGCGGGCGCGGGCGTGCGGCGCGCCGTCACGCCGGGGCTGCTGCTGGCCGCCGTCGCGGTGGCCGCCTACCAGCTCTGCTTCTTCGCCGCCGTCGGCCGCACGGGCGTGGCCATCGGCACCGTGGTCGCGATCGGCAGCGGGCCCGTCTTCACCGGGTTGCTCTCGTGGGCGCTGCACGGGCGGCGGCCGACCGGGAGGTGGGCGCTGGCGACCACGGCGGCGATCTGCGGCTGCGCGGCGCTGATCGTCGGCGGTGGGGCGCAAGCCGGCGGGCGGATGGTGTCCGGGGTGCTGTTCGCCCTGCTCGGCGGGCTGCTCTACGCCTTCTACGCGGTCTCGGCGGCCAGGGCCATCGAGACGGGGGCGCCGTCCAACGCCGTGATGGGCGTGCTGTTCGGGGGCTCGGCCGTGATCATGCTGCCCGTGCTGCTCGTCAACGGGGTCGGGTGGCTGTCCGAGCCGCGCGGTCTGCTCGCCGTCCTCTACCTCGGCCTCGGCACCACCGCCCTGTCCTACTTCCTGTACGGGCTCGGCCTGCGGACCACCCCCGTCGCCACGGCCGCCACGCTGGCGCTGGCCGAGCCGGCCGTCGCCGCCCTGCTCGGCCTGCTGGTGCTGGGGGAGAGGCTGGCCCCGGTCTCGATCGCCGGGCTGGTGATGCTGGTGCTCAGCCTGGTGGTGGTGGCCGTACCGGAAAGAACGCCGGAAACGGCGTTAGCATCACAGCCGTGACGTTGCCGCTCAGACCTGTCTCCACCGTCGGCGCGCTCGCCGACGCCCTGCGCACCAGGGTGCTCTCCGGCGAGATCGAGCCGGGGACCCCGCTGCCCGAGCAGGAGATCGCCGCGTCGTACGGCGTCGCCAGGCCGACCGTACGGGAGGCGCTGGCGAGCCTGGTGCACGAGGGCCTGCTCAGACGCGAGCGCAACCGCAGCGCCTATGTCCCCGAGGTAACGATCTCGGACCTCCAGGACCTCATGTACGTGCGCAGGCCGCTGGAGGACCTCATGGTCCGGGCCGTGGCCGGGCGGCGGGTGCCCGCGGCGGAGGCGGCGCTGCGCAGGTGGGACGCCTTGCCGGCGGACGCGCCGTGGTCGGAGAGCGTCGCCGAGCACATGGAGCTGCACCAGGCGCTGATCGAGGCGGCCGGCAGCCCCCGGCTCGAACGGCTCTACAGCGTGCTCGCGGCCGAGACCAGGCTCGGCATGGTCCGGCTGCGCGCGGTCTACCGCGACAGGGACGTGGTGGTCAGGGAGCATCGCGAGCTGCTCGACGCCATCGCGGAGGGGCCGGTCGAGCACGCGCGGGCGGCGATGGCGGCCCACCTCAGCCACACCTGGGGCAGCGATCCGCACTCCTGAGAGCCGCTCGTATGCGCGCTGTGCGCACCATTGAGCGCGAACCCTTGCGGGACAACCCCAGAACTCGCAAGAATCGCGGCCATGCACGGCAACCCGATGCCGGACTCCTACGTATATGTCACGGAAGAGGGCGTCACCCGTCACTACGCGGACGGCAGCGTCGAGGCTCTCGCGTGGGAGGACGTCGTGGAGGTCCGTGTCGTCACAGAGTCCGGGTCAGACGTCCACTACATTCTGCTGGACCGTGACGGTGAGGGCTGCGTGGTTCCGCGCTCGGCCACCGACGCCACGTTTCTGGCACGTTTGCGCTACCTGCCGGATTTCGACCTCGATCGGCTGACCTTGGCCGCCGATTCCACGCACGACGGGGTTGTGGTCGTCTGGCGCAGTCCGGATCCGCCGTCCGCATTGCCGGATCTGGAGTACGACTAGCGGGTTAACATTCCGGCTGCCTGCTGAAATATCGCCGTAAACCTCACATTCCTCTCACGGTACCGGGCATCTTTGGATCGTTCCGTCAACCCCAAAGCCCTCCCGATCTACGTCCGCTTCTGGACATTTGCCGTTATTCCCCAGCTTGGAATGGATCTTTAGTCTTTAGTGGGGGCCGCCGCCCTTGATAGTGCGTGGGACTTGTCAACCCATGTGGTGCAAGGAACGTCAAGTTATCGGCGTGCACGAAGTTGTCACAGGGTGGTGCTATGAGGGTGGGGACTGAGGAGTCCGTTGTTGCACTCCTCGGGGCCGTGCCGCGCCGCGGGTCCAGTATCTGGACGCAGGCGTACCTACGGCTCCTGTTATGCGGGGACACGGTGTGCGCGCTTCTGGCGTGTGCGTGTGTGCTCGGCGTCCGGCTGACCGCCGGCGTGTACATACCGATCGCCGAATTCGTGCTCGGATTCGGCCTGCTCGTCACCTGGCCCATCGCGTTGATGCTGGCCGGCGCGTACCGCCAGCGCGCCAATGGTGAGGGCACCGAGGAGTTCAAGGCCGTGTTCAACGGCGGGGTCGGCCTGATGGCCACCACGGCGATCATGGCCTACGCCACGCAGACCGCCGTAGCCCGCAGCTTCGTCATGGCGATGCTGCCGCTGGCGGTGGTGGTGACGCTGTACTACCGCTTCAGGATGCGTAAACGCCTGCATCGCCGGCGGGCCGTCGGCGAGTACATGCGCCAGGTCATCGCGGTGGGGCACCGGGAGTCCATTCTCGATCTGGTGGTGCAGTTCCGCCGCCAGCCGCATCACGGCATGCAAGTGGTGGGAGCTTGCCTGCCGGAGCACTCGATGGACGTCGACCTGGACGGCATCCCCGTGATGGGCTCCTTCGGCGACGTGGCCGAGGTCGTGGCGCACTCGCGGGCCGACGCCGTCGCCGTGCTGGCCTGCCCGGAGCTGGACGGGGCCGCGCTGCGCCGGTTGGCCTGGAGCCTGGAGACCGCGCGTACCGACCTCTTCGTCGCGCCGGCCCTCATGGACGTGGCCGGGCCGCGGATCAGCATCAGGCCGGTGGCCGGGATGCCGCTGCTGCACGTGGAGCATCCGGAGTTCGGCGGCGCCAGGCAGTTCGTGAAGAGCGTCTTCGACCGGTGCGTCGCGGGGCTGGCGTTGCTGCTCCTGTCGCTGCCGCTGCTGGTGATCGTGCTGGTGATCAGGCTCACCAGCCAGGGGCCCGCGCTGTTCTACCAGACGAGGGTCGGCAGAGGCGGCAGGGAATTCCGGCTGGTGAAATTTCGCACGATGGTGGTGGACGCGGAGCAGCTCAAGGGCCAGCTCCTGGAAGCGAACGAGTTCGACGGGGTGTTGTTCAAGATAAGGAACGATCCAAGGATCACCAAGGTAGGCGCTTTCCTGCGCAGATATTCCTTGGACGAGCTGCCCCAGCTGCTCAATGTGTTCCGCGGGGAGATGTCCTTGGTCGGCCCCCGGCCGCCGCTGCCCGACGAGGTGGCCAAGTACCGCACCGACGTTCGCCGCCGCCTGGTGGTCAAGCCGGGGATGACCGGGCTCTGGCAGGTCAGCGGCCGTTCCGACCTGACGTGGGAGGAGTCCGTACGCCTCGATCTGCGCTACGTGGAGAATTGGTCGCTCATCCTCGACCTGCAGATCCTGTGGAAGACCTGGTCCGTCGTCACTCGTGGAGAAGGGGCTTACTAGCGGTGAAAGCACTCGTGCTGGCCGGGGGGTCGGGCACCCGGCTCCGCCCGATCACGCACACCTCGGCCAAGCAACTCGTACCCGTCGCCAACAAGCCGGTGCTCTTCTACGGGCTGGAGGCGATCGCCGAGACGGGCATCCGCGAGATCGGTCTCGTCGTGGGTGACACCCAGGCCGAGATCGAGGCGGCCGTCGGCGACGGGTCGGCGTTCGGGCTGCAGGCGACGTACCTGCGCCAGGAGGCGCCGCTCGGGCTGGCGCACGCGGTGCTGATCGCCCGCGACTATCTCGGCGACGACGACTTCGTCATGTATCTGGGCGACAACTTCATCGTGGGCGGCATCAGCGACCTGGTCGAACGGTTCGCGGCCAGCCGCCCCGCCGCCCAGATCATGCTCACCGAGGTCGGCGACCCGCGGCAGTTCGGCGTCGTGGAGCTCGACGCCGACGGGCGCGTCATCGGGCTGGAGGAGAAGCCGGCGCAGCCGAAGAGCGATCTCGCGCTGGTCGGCGTCTATCTCTTCAGCCCGGCGATCCACGCCGCGGTGGCCGAGCTGAAGCCGTCATGGCGGGGCGAGCTGGAGATCACCGACGCCATCCAGTGGCTGATCGAGGCGGGCCTGCGGGTCGACTCCTCGGTGGTCTCCGGCTACTGGAAGGACACCGGCAACGTCACCGACATGCTGGAGGTCAACCGGCTCGTCCTGGAGTCGCTGGAGGCCCGCGTCAGCGGCCACGTCGACGAGGCCAGCGAGCTGATCGGCCGGGTGGTCGTCGAGCCGGGCGCGGTGGTCGAACGCTCGCGCCTGGTCGGCCCGGTGATCATCGGACCGGGCGCGCGGATCGTGGACAGCTACGTCGGCCCGTTCACCTCGATCGGAGCCGGCTGCACCGTCTCGGGCAGCGAGATCGAATACTCGATCGTGCTGCCCAGGGCCTCCCTCGAAGGCGTGCGCAGGATCGAGGCGTCGCTCATCGGCCACGACGTCGAGGTCACCCCGGCGCCCAACACGCCCAGAGCTCACCGTCTCGTCCTCGGCGACCACAGCAAGGTACAGATCAGCTCATGAGGAACATCCTGGTAACCGGCGGTGCGGGCTTCATCGGCTCGCACTTCGTCCGCTCGCTGCACGATCAGCCTGCGGACGTGACCGTGCTGGACAAGCTCACCTACGCCGGCAACCGCGCCAATCTCGACGGCGTGCGGCACACGTTCGTGCACGGCGACATCTGCGACGCGGGCCTGCTCGCGGAGGTGGTGCCCGGGCACGACCTGGTGGTCAACTTCGCGGCCGAGTCGCACGTCGACCGGTCGATCGACGGGGCGGCCGAGTTCGTCCGCACCAACGTGCTCGGCACCCAGACGCTGCTGCAGGCCTGCCTGGACGTGGGCGTCGGCAAGGTGGTGCAGGTCTCGACCGACGAGGTGTACGGCTCGATCGAGCACGGCTCGTGGACCGAGGACACGCCGCTCAACCCCCGCTCGCCGTACGCGGCCTCGAAGGCGGGCGCCGACCTGATCGCGCGCGCCTACGCGATCACCCACGGGCTCGACGTCTCCATCACCCGCTGCGGCAACAACTACGGGCCGAGACAGTACCCAGAGAAGGTCATCCCGCTGTTCGTCACCAACCTGCTGCGCGGCAGGAAGGTGCCGCTCTATGGCGACGGCGGCAACGTGCGGGACTGGATCCACGCGGAGGACCACTGCGCGGGCATCCGGCTCGTCGCCGAGCGGGGCGAGCCGGGGGAGATCTACCACATCGCCGGCACCGCCGAGCTGACGAACCTGGAGCTGACCCGGCGGCTGCTCGACGCCTGCGGCGCGGGGTGGGACATGGTCCAGCACGTCGAGGACCGCAAGGGCCACGACCGCCGCTACTCGCTCGACGACACCAAGCTGCGGGCGCTCGGCTACCGGCCGGAGATCCCGTTCGACCAGGGGCTGAAGGACACCGTGCGCTGGTACCAGGCCAATCGCGACTGGTGGTCGGCGTGCGGTGGCTGATCACGGGCGGCGGGGGCATGCTCGCCGCCGACCTGCACGACAGGATCGCGCTCACCGGCGACCCCGTCATCGCGCTGGCCCGTGCCGAGCTGGACTTATGCGACAAACGCGCGGTACGCGACTTCGTATGCGCCTACCGGCCCCGGGTGGTGGTCAACTGCGCGGCCTGGACCGCCGTGGACGAGGCCGAGACGCGCGAGGACGAGGCCATGGAGATCAACGGGCATGCCGTCGGCAACCTGGCCGAGGCGTGCACCCGCGCCGGGTCGAAGCTGCTGCACCTGTCCACCGACTACGTCTTCGACGGATCGGGGCGCGAGCCCTACCTGGAAGGCGACCCCACCGGGCCGCTGAACGCCTACGGCCGCACCAAGCTGGCCGGCGAGCGGTCGGCGCTCCACCACGGCCACTACGTGGTGCGCACCGCCTGGCTGTACGGCTCGGCGGGCCAGAACTTCGTCACGACGATGATCAGGCTGGCGGCCGAGCGTGAGACCGTGGACGTGGTCGACGACCAGCGCGGCCAGCCGACGTGGACCGCCGACCTGGCCGACTACCTGGTCAGGCTGGCGCAGTCGGACCTGCCGCCCGGCGTCTATCACGGCACCAGCGCCGGCGAGACCACGTGGTGCGGCCTGGCCAAGGAGATCTTCACGCTGCTCGGCCACGACCCGGCCCGCGTGCGCCCGGTCAACTCCGCGTCCTTCCCGCGCCCGGCCAGGCGCCCGGCCAGCAGCGTGCTCGCGCACACCCGATGGGAGCCGATCCGGCATTGGCGGCCCGCCCTGCACGCCGCCTGGCCGGTGCTGATGCGAGGGCGCCGGTGCGGGGTCGTCTAGTGGTCCCGCTGTGCTGGCTGGTGCTCGTGCCCTTCGCGGGATGGGCTGGACTGCGGCTGGCCGGATGGGAGCCGAAGTTCGTCTGGTCGCAGCTGGTCTCCTTCACCCCCTACGCGGCCGCGGCTTCGCTGCTGCCGCTGCTCGTCGCGCTCCTGATCCGCAACGGGCCGCTGGTCGTGGCCGCGCTGCTGGTGACGGGGGCCTTCGCGGTGGCCGTGCTGCCGCGCGCGGTCCCCGGGGGCAACGCGGAGGCCGGCGGGCCGGTGCTGCGGGTGCTGGCGGTCAACCTGCTGCACTCTTCCGTGCTGCCGGAGGACCTGGTGGACGTGGTCAGGCGCGAGCGGCCGGACGTGCTGCACCTGCTGGAGTTCACCTTCCTGATGCGCGAGCGGGTGGAGGAGCTCGGGCTGAGCCGGCTCATGCCGTACGAGGTGGCGGTGCCGGGCTCGGACTCCGAGGGCGCGGCGATCTACTCGCGTTA
Source organism: Nonomuraea zeae (assembly GCF_005889725.1). Taxonomy (GTDB): domain Bacteria; phylum Actinomycetota; class Actinomycetes; order Streptosporangiales; family Streptosporangiaceae; genus Nonomuraea; species Nonomuraea zeae. Next base: position 5,968 of record NZ_VCKX01000005.1, on the reverse strand, counting down.
CCCGCTGCGGCCGGCCGGCACGCAGATCGCGGCCCCGCCCTTCGCCGAGAGCCCGCGGCACCTGCCCGCCGTGCTCACCGCGCCGGGCGGCAGGGAGGTGGACCTGGTCGCCGTGCACGCGTGCGCGCCGTCCGAGGGCTGGCGGACGGCATGCTGGGCGTCGAGCATCAGGGCGTTGCCGCCGGCCGGTGGCCGCCTGCGCGTGCTGGCCGGCGACTTCAACTCCACGCTCGACCACGCGGTGCTGCGCGAGCTGATCGCCACCGGCTACCGGGACGCCGCCGACGTCACGGGCAAGGGGCTGTCGATGACGTGGCCGTACTACCAGCAGCCCCGGCTGTTCCCCAAGGTGGCCATCGACCACGTGCTGCTCGACAAGCGCATCGCCGTACGAGACTTCCAGACCCTGCGCATGCCCAGGACCGACCACCGGGCGACCCTCACCGAGCTGGTGTTGCCCTGATGTCACATTTCCCGAGCTTGGCCCGATATGTCATCGACACCCAGGGGGACGGATGGCATCCAGGAGAACCGTGTTGGGCTTACCGCTCGACGCGCTCACGATGCGTGAGGTGCTCGACCGATGCGTGGCGGCGGTCTCGGAGCGCACGCAGCTCACGATCGGCGTGGTCAACGCGGCCAAGGTCGTCAACATGCGCGGCGACGCCGCGTTGCGGCAGTCGGTCGTCGAAAGCGATCTGGTGCTGGCCGACGGCCAGGCCGTCGTCTGGGCCGCGCGGGCCCTCGGCCACCGGGTCCCCGAGCGGGTGGCGGGCATCGACCTGTTCACCGGGCTGATGGCCGAGGGGGCGCCGCGCGGCTACCGCGCCTACTTCCTCGGCGCGACCGGCGAGGTGCTCGCGCGGGTCCTGGACGAGGTACGGCGGCGCTACCCGGGGCTGGAGGTCGCCGGCGCGCGGGACGGCTATTTCGCGGCCGAGGAGTCGGCCGAGATCGCCGCCGAGATCGCCGCCTCCCGGGCCGACCTGCTGTTCCTGGGCATCACCTCGCCGAAGAAGGAGATCTTCATCCGCGACTGGGGCGCGCGTACGGAGGCCGGGATCATCCACGGCGTCGGCGGCTCGTTCGACGTGCTGGCCGGGCACACCCGCAGGGCGCCGCTGGGCTGGCAGCGGCTGGGCCTGGAATGGCTCTACCGCATGCTCCAGGAGCCGCTGCGGCTCGGGCCGCGCTACATACGGACCAACGGCAGATTTCTCTTCCTGGTGCTCAGGGAGCGCGCCGGTGTCAGAGGCAGGATCGAGGAGACGACGTGACGCATCACCGGATCGCTCTGCTGGGCTCCGGACACCAGGACTTCATCACCGGCATGGTGGACCTGTCCGTGCGCGGACTCCCGCCCGGCTACGTGGACGGCGAGTTCGTGTTCACCCGGCGCGGCCACCAGGAGCCCGGCGGGGAGTGGGCCGCGATGCCGGAGGGGCGCAGCCTGCGTTACTCGGCGATCGTCGCGCTCGGCGTGGCCACGCTGGACGACGAGCGGCAGCGCGCGGCGCTGGCCGGCGACACCCTGCACGACCTGGTCGGCCGCCTGGTCAAGCGGCTGCCGGAGGTGACGGGGGTCGGGGACGCCGCGCTGATCTGCTGGGCGGCGGCCGAGTCCGGGCATTCCGGCCTCGACGTGGCGCTGCGGCGGCTGGCCGAGCTCGACACCGCGCCGCAGATCCACACGGTCGAGGCGGCCTGGGCGCTGGCCGCCCTGGTGGCGGCCGGGGCCGACACGGGACGCGCCCGCGAGCGGCTGCTCGGCGGGCTGGCTAGCGACCGGCTCTACCGGCACACGCTGGGGGACGGCCCGCTCGTGCCCTGGTACCGGGCGCACGTGGGGTGCTTCGCCGACCAGGTCTACCCGCTGCAGGCGCTGGCCCGGCTGCACGCCGCCACCGGCGACCCCGAGGCGCTGCGCGCGGCCGAGCAGGTGGCCGCCGGGATCTGCCAGGCGCAGGGCGACCAGGGCGAATGGTGGTGGCACTACGACGCCAGGAACGGCTCCGTGGTCGAGGGGTACCCGGTCTACAGCGTGCACCAGCTCGCGATGGCGCCCATGGCCCTGCTCGACCTGGCCGACGCGGGCGGGGCGGCCCACGTGGCGGAGATCTCCAAGGGGCTCGACTGGATGATCGAGCGGCCCGCGTTCGTGCTGGACCGGCTCGCCCTGACCTGGCGCAAGGAGGCCAGGGCCGACCCGCGCAAGCTGGTCCGCGGCCTGCGCGCGGCGGCCACCCGGGTGCACGCGGGCTCGGGGCTCGGCGTGCTCGACCGGGTCTATCCGCCGGTCGCCGTCGATCGGGAGTGCCGGCCGTACGAGCTGGGGTGGCTGCTGTACGCGTGGCTGACCAGAAGCGGACAGGTGTCGTGACTTCTGCCTGATTTAGTGCGATAGATCACCTGTGGAGCTCGGGGGGAATTGTCGGCTCTTTAGGGGGTTCATCGTGCTGAGGCGGCTTCGTCATGCGCTCTTATCCATCCTGCTGATCACCACCGGCCTGGTGGTCGTCACGACACCGGCCGCGCAGGCTCTGCCCGGCAACTTCCAGCGTCAGGTCGTCTTCAGCGGCCTGACCAACCCGAGCAACGTGGAGTTCGCCTCCGACGGCCGGGTGTTCGTCGCCGAGAAGAGCGGCCTGATCAAGGTCTTCGACTCCATCACCGACACCACGCCGGCCGTCTACGCCGACCTGCGCACCCAGGTGCACAACTTCTGGGACCGCGGCCTGCTCGGCATGGCCCTGCACCCGAGCTTCCCCGCCGACCCCCGCATCTACGTCCTCTACGCCCGCGACGCCGTGCCGGGCGGCACCACGCCGCGCTGGGGGACGGCCGGCCAGACCGGCGACCCGTGCCCGACCCCGCCGGGCGCGACCAACGACGGCTGCCTCATCACCGGGCGCCTGTCGGTGCTCTCCGCCACCGGGGCGGAGACCCCGCTGATCACCGACTGGTGCCAGCAGCATCCCAGCCACTCCGTCGGCGACCTCAAGTTCGGCCCCGACGGCATGCTGTACGCCAGCGGCGGCGACGGCGCGAGCTTCAACTTCGCCGACTACGGCCAGGACAACCTGCCCAGCTCCGACATCACCCCCGACAACCCGTGCGGCGACCCGCCCTCGCCCGTGGGCACCGCGCTCACCCCGCCGGCCGCCGAGGGCGGCGCGCTGCGCTCGCAGGACCTGCGGACAAGCGCGGACCCGGCGGCGCTCAACGGCACGATCATCAGGATCGACCCCGACACCGGCGCCGCGGCCCCCGGCAACCCGAACGCCGGCAGCAGCGACCCCAACGTCGCCAGGATCATCGCCTACGGCCAGCGCAACCCGTTCCGCTTCACCGTCCGGCCGGGGACCAGCGAGATCTGGGCGGGCGAGGTCGGCTGGAACACGTGGGAGGAGATCAACAGGATCGCCAACCCCACCGGCCCGGTGGCCAACTTCGGCTGGCCCTGCTACGAGGGCGCGAACCGGCAGGGCGGCTACGACGACCTCAACCTGACGCTCTGCGAGAACCTGTACGCGGCGGGCGCGAGCGCGCACAACCAGCCGTACTTCGCCTGGAACCACGGCAGCCGGCCCGCGCCGAGCGACCCATGCCCGTCGGGCGGCTCCTCCTCCAGCGGCGTGGCCTTCTACACCGGCGGCCCCTACCCGGACGCCTACGACGGCGCCATGTTCTTCTCCGACTTCAGCCGCTCGTGCGTCTGGGTCATGACCAAGGGCGCCAACGGCCTGCCCGACCCCGCCACGATCGCCACGTTCGACTCCGGCATCCCCGCGGTGGAGCTGCAGACCGGGCCGGGCGGCGACCTGTTCGCGGTCGACTACACCAACGGGCAGATCGTCCGTTACATCTACAACAACAACCCGCCGGCCGCCGTCATCGGCGCGAGCGCCACCACGGGCAACGCGCCCCTCGCGGTGAGCTTCACGGCCGCGGGCTCCAGCGACGCCGACGGCGACCCGCTCACCTTCCAGTGGGACCTGGACGGCGACGGCGACCTCGACGACTCCACCGCGACCGCGCCGTCCTTCACCTACACCCAGCCGGGCTCGTACGTGGTGCGGCTGCGGGCCGGCGACGGACGCGGCGGCCAGGGAGACGCCACCGTCACGATCAACGTGAACAACACCGCGCCCACCGCGACGATCAACACCCCGTCGTCCACGCTCACCTGGGCGGTCGGCGACACGATCGCGTACTCGGGCACCGGCACCGACGCCCAGGACGGCGCCATCCCCGGCTCCCGGATGCTGTGGACGCTGATCCAGCACCACTGCCCGAGCACCTGCCACGAGCACCAGATCACCACGTTCACCGGCACGGGCGGCACCTTCGTCCCGCCTGACCACGAATATCCCTCGCATCTGGAGCTCAGGCTGACCGTGACGGACACGCACGGTCTCACCGACACCAAGAGCGTGTTCCTGCAGCCGAAGACGGTGAACCTGACCTTCCAGACCGTGCCAGCCGGGCTGCAGCTCGGCTTCAACAGCGAGCAGACCATCGCCCCCTTCACCAGGACGGTGATCGCAGGCTCGGCCAACTCGATCTCCGCGCCGTCGCCGCAGAGCGCGAACGGCTTCAGCCACACCTTCACCTCCTGGTCCGACGGCGGCGCGGCGAACCACAACGTCACGGCGCCGGCCACCGCCACCACCTACACCGCCACCTACCAGCAGGCCCCGGCGCCCGACGGCCTCGTGGCCGCGTACGGGATGGACGCGGGCACGGGCACGGCGGTCGCCGACGCCTCGGGCCAGGGCAACAACGGCACGGCGGCGAGCACCACGTGGAGCCTGACCGGCAAGTACGGCCAGGCGCTGTCGTTCAACGGCACGTCGAGCTGGGTGACGGTGCCGGATGCGAGCACGCTGGATCTGACGGGTGGGATGACGTTGGAGGCGTGGGTGCGTCCGGCGAGCGTGTCGGGGTGGCGGACGGTGTTGATGAAGGAGTTCGGTGCGGATCTGGCGTATGCGGTGATGGGGAGTGGCAGCAGTGGTCCTGCGGCGTTCATCCACACTTCTTCGGGGGCGAACGCGCCGGCTCCGTCGAATCTGCCGCTGAACTCGTGGAGTCATGTGGCGGCGACGTATGACGGCTCGACGTTGCGGTTGTACGTCAATGGCGTGCAGGTGGCGACGAATCCGACGGTCGGCAATCTGCGGGTGGGCACCGGTCCGTTGCGGATCGGCGGCAACAGCGGTTCGGGTGAGTATTTCAGCGGCCTGATCGACGAGGTCCGCGTCTACAACAAGGCGCTCACCGCGGCCCAGATCACGACCGACATGAACACCCCGATCGGCCAGCAGGGACCGCCCGACACCCAGGCGCCGACCGCGCCCGGCTCGCTCGCGGCCACGGGCGGCCAGGGCGGCGCGCAGCTCACCTGGACGGCCTCGACCGACAACGTGGCCGTGGCCGGTTACACCGTGCACCGTTCCACCACCGCCGGGTTCACCCCGTCCGGCGCCAACCAGGTGGGCTCGACGGCGAGCACGTCGTTCGCCGACTCGGGCGTCGCGGCCGGCACGTACCACTACCGCGTCGTCGCCTTCGACGCCTCCAGCAACACCAGCGCGTCGTCCAACGAGGCGTCCGCGGTGGTGACCGAGCCGCCCGTGAACACGGGGCTGGTGGCCGCGTACGGCATGAACGCGGGCACCGGCACGGCGGTCGCCGACTCCTCCGGTACGGGCAACACCGGCACCGCCACCGCCGCGACCTGGGCGGCGGGCAAGTACGGCCAGGCGCTGTCGTTCAACGGCACGTCGAGCTGGGTGACGGTGCCGGATGCGAGCACGCTGGATCTGACGGGTGGGATGACGTTGGAGGCGTGGGTGCGTCCGGCGAGCGTGTCGGGGTGGCGGACGGTGTTGATGAAGGAGTTCGGTGCGGATCTGGCGTATGCGGTGATGGGGAGTGGCAGCAGTGGTCCTGCGGCGTTCATCCA
>NZ_VCKX01000059.1 GCF_005889725.1 Nonomuraea zeae | reverse complement strand
TGGCCGGGGCGGGCGTGCGGCCGGTCCGGCGGGGCGTGTCCCCGATCTGCGCGGACGTGACGCGGACCGGCACGCCGACGCGGCGGGGAGCACTCGGACGGGGTTCCTGTCGGCCGCAGGCGGTAGAACTTATTGCCGTGAGCCGTTTCGACGAGCCTCTGACGAAGGCCCTCGACCCCAAGACCGCCAAGTTGCTGCACAGCGTGCTCGACCTGGAGACGGTCGGCGACCTGCTGCGCCACTATCCGCGCCGCTACGCCGAGCGCGGCGAGCTGACCTCGCTCGACGCCCTGGCGGTGGACGAGCACGTGACCGTGGTCGGCGAGGTGACCAGGCTCATGCGCAAGCCCATGCGCAACCGGGGCGGCACCTGGCTGGAGGTCGAGGTCGTCGACGGCAACGGCAACAAGCTCTACCTGTCGTTCTTCGGCAAGGGCTCCCACGTGGCCGAGTCGCGGCTCAAGGCCGGGCGGCGCGGGATGTTCGCGGGGAAGGTGGGGCTCTTCGGCTCGCGCACCAGCCCCCGCTGGCAGCTCGCGCATCCGGAGTTCGAGCTGTTCGAGGAGAGCGAGGCCAGCGCCGAGGAGTTCGCCGCCGCGCCGGTGCCGATCTATCCGGCGGGCAAGGACCTGACGCCGTGGGCGATCAGGCGCGCGATCGGCGTCGTGCTCGACACGCTCGGCCCGCTGGACGACCCGCTGCCCGCCGAGCTGCGGGCCAGGCACGGCCTGCAAGATCTGGCCGACGCGCTGGAGGCGATCCACCGGCCGAAGGACTTCGCTGAGGTGGGGCGGGCGCGCAAGCGGCTGAAGTTCGACGAGGCGTTCGTGCTGCAGGCGGTGCTGCTGCAGCGCCGCCAGGCCGCCACCGCCTGGCCCGCCAGGTCCAGGCCCAGGCGGAGCGACGGGATGCTGGCCGACTTCGACGGGCGGCTGCCGTTCTCGCTGACCGAGGGGCAGGCGGAGGTCGGCGAGGAGATCGCCGCCGACCTCGCGCTCGAGCACCCGATGCACCGGCTGCTGCAGGGCGAGGTGGGCGCGGGCAAGACCGTGGTGGCGCTGCGCGCGATGCTCCAGGTGGTCGACGCGGGCGGCCAGGCGGTGCTGCTGGCGCCCACGGAGGTGCTCGCCCAGCAGCACCACCGCTCGATCACCGGCATGCTCGGGGATCTGGCGCAGGGAGGCATGTTCGGCGGCACGGCGGTCACGCTGCTGACCGGCTCGATGGGCGCGGCCGCCCGCCGCTCGGCCCTGCTCGACGCCGCCTCGGGCACGGCGGGGATCGTGGTCGGCACCCACGCGCTGTTGCAGGAGCACGTGCAGTTCGCCGACCTGGGGCTGGTCGTGGTGGACGAGCAGCACCGCTTCGGGGTCGAGCAACGCGACGCCCTGCGGGAGAAGGCGGGCGAGGCCCGGCCGCACGTCCTGGTCATGACGGCCACCCCGATCCCGCGCACGGTCGCCATGACGGTCTTCGGCGACCTGGAGGTCTCGACGCTGTCCCAGCTCCCGTCCGGGCGCGCGCCGATCACCACGCACGTCGTGCCGGCGGCCGAGAAGCCCCACTATCTCGAACGCACCTGGCAGCGCGTCAGGGAGGAGGTGGGCCTGGGCCGGCAGGCGTACATCGTGTGCCCCCGCATCGGCGACCTGGAGGGCGACGAGGGCGACCTCGGGTCCGTGACCGCGGACGAGGAGCGCCGCCCGCCGCTGGCGGTCCTCGACGTGGCCGAGCTCCTGTCCGAAGGCCCGTTCCACGACCTGCGCGTCGGTACGCTGCACGGCAAGCTGCCGCCCGAGGAGAAGGACGCGATCATGCGGTCGTTCACCAAGGGCGAGCTCGACGTCCTGGTGGCCACCACGGTCATCGAGGTGGGCGTGGACGTGCCCAACTCCTCCGTCATGATCATCATGGACGCCGACCGGTTCGGCGTCTCCCAGCTCCACCAGCTACGCGGCCGGGTGGGCCGGGGCGGCCTCCCGGGGCTGTGCCTGCTGGTCTCCGACTTCCCCGAGGGCACCCCGGCCCGCGGCCGACTGGACGCGGTGGCCGCCACGCTCGACGGGTTCGAGCTGTCCAGGGTGGACCTGGAGCAGCGCCGGGAGGGCGACGTGCTGGGCGCGGCCCAGTCGGGCAAGCGCTCCTCGCTGAAGCTGCTGCAGCTGCTGCGCGACGAGGACGTGATCGCCACCGCGCGGGAGGAGGCGGGGGCGCTGCTGTCCGCCGATCCGGAGCTGACGTCCCACGAGGGCCTCAGAGCGGAGATCGACCGGCTTCTGGCGGATGAGCGGGCGGAATACCTGGAGAAGACCTGACATGCCCCTCAGCGCCGCCTGAGGGCGTCACAGGCCGGACGCCGCACACCGCCGCACATCGAGACGCGCCCCGAACCTACGGAGACGCGCGCGTCGAGCCGCACACCGGGACGCGCGGCGTACGGACGGAAGAGGCGGCACGCGCCGTAGACGTCAAAAAGCCCGTACGAACCGTACGGGCGAAAAAAGAACCCAGCCGCGGGGACGGCCTCCCCCCGAATGCCGTCCCCGGCTGGGCCCACCCTCGGGTCAGGTGCCGAGGGAACCGGCGTGCGGAAGGGCTCACGATCACGCCGGTCGGCCTTCATGTGGGTCACCTCGAAGGCCGCAGACTCATCATGCGTGCCCACGGTGCCGATGCCAATCACCCTTGCGCACTCGAGGCAGACACTTGTCCACTCTTGACCTGCATGGACATGCGGAACAATGGGTCACATGACTCGGATCATCGCGGGGAGCGCAGGTGGGCGGCGGTTGGCGGTGCCGCCGGGGCGCGGGACGAGACCGACCAGCGACAGGGCGCGAGAAGGCATCTTCTTGACGCTCGATTCACTGTACGGACTCCGTGACGCCCGCGTGCTGGACCTCTACGCCGGGTCGGGGGCCGTCGGCCTGGAGGCGCTGTCGCGGGGCGCCGCCGAGGCCGTGCTCGTCGAGTCCGACCCCAAGGCCGTCCGGACGATCAAGGAGAACGTGCGCTCGCTCGGCCTCCCCGGCGCCGTCGTGGTGGCCGACAAGGTGGACAGGGTGCTCGCTAAGACGCCTGATCAGCCGTACGACATCGTGTTCGCCGACCCGCCGTACGCCGTGTCCGACGACGAGGTGCTCAGGAACCTCGCGTCGCTGCGAGATAACGGTTGGCTGACTGATGAGGCTTTGGTGGCGTTCGAGCGGGAAAGCAGGGGAAAAGCGTTGATGTGGCCAGAAGGGTACGTTGAGGAGAGGGTCCGTAGATATGGCGAAGCGTCCGTTTGGTACGGTCGCGCCGCCGGGAACCCGTAGACCTGGGAGGCGTCTTGCGCCGCGTAGTCTGCCCGGGGTCGTTCGACCCCATCACCAATGGCCATCTCGACATCATCGGCCGGTCCGCCAGGCTGTATGACGAAGTGACCGTCGCAGTCCTCATCAACGTCGAGAAAAGCAGCTTGTTCGCGGTGGACGAACGCATCGACATGCTGCAGACCGTGACGAAGGAATATCCGAACGTCAAGGTGCGGAAGTTCCACGGCCTGCTGGTCGACTTCTGCCGCCAGAACGACATCCCCGCCATCGTCAAGGGCATCAGGGTGGTCAGCGACTTCGACTACGAGCTGCAGATGGCCCAGCTCAACTACCGCCTGTCGGGAGTCGAGACGCTGTTCATGCCGACGAACCCCGAATACTCGTTCCTCTCCTCCAGCAGGGTGAAAGAGATCGCCCGATATGGTGGGGACGTGTCCGGTCTGGTGCCCGATCTGGTGCACAAGCTGCTCATCGAGCGGCTCAGGGGCTGAGCACGACCTGCTATCCTTTCATTTCGGCCTTGTAAGACGGCGATTGTTTTCGCCATGCCTAGCGAGAGCAGGATGACTCAGCACCTCGACCCCCGCTCCCCTTGGGTGCTCTCCACTCATGACTTGGGGAAGCGGCCAGGCACGATGCGGCAGATGACTCTGGCCCTCCCGGCACCGGCGGATCTCGGCGTCGACATGATCGGTGTCCCCAAAGACGCCGAAGTCGAGCTGGATCTCCGGTTCGAAGCAGTGATGGAAGGCGTGCTCGTCTCGGGCACGGCGCACGCCCCGCTCGCCGGGGAGTGCGGGCGGTGCCTCGATCCGGTCTCCTCGGAGATCGAAGTCGATCTGCAGGAGCTGTTCTTCTACTCCGACGAGGACGCCTCGGAGGAGGACTCACTGCTCGACGGTGAGCTGCTCGACCTCGAGCCGACGTTCCGCGACGCGGTGGTGCTCGCACTGCCGTTGAGCCCCGTGTGCCGCGAGGACTGCGAGGGGCTCTGCACGGAGTGCGGGATCAAGCTGGCCGAGGCCGGCCCGGATCACCGGCACGAGAAGATCGACGCCCGCTGGGCGTCGTTGCAAGGTCTGATTACCGAGAACGATAACGATCAGGAGAAGTGACGTGGCCGTCCCGAAGCGAAAGATGTCGCGGAGCAACACCCGCGCCCGTCGCTCCCAGTGGAAGACGACTGCTGTCGCCCTGGTGAGCTGCCCGCAGTGCCGTTCGCCGAAGCAGCCGCACATCGCGTGCCCCACCTGCGGCACCTACAACCGCCGTCAGGTCATCGAGCCGTCTGCCTGATTGACGTAATGCCGGCCGGGTGCCATTGTGCCTCGGTCGGCGTTACCGTCTCAGATGCGTACGGCGGCGGTTCGCCCGCGGCCGTGGTGGACGCCGGGGCTACGCGTTACCCCGACGCCCACCACGTTTTCGGGCATCTTCCGCAGTCGGCGCGCCATGCGAAGATGTCCGAGGAGGAAACACGTGGGCGCAGGTCCTAAGCCGGTGGCCGTGGAGGTCGCCAGAGACGAGCTGGAGCGGGTCCTGGCGGTAGGCCTCGGGCTCGACATTCTGGAGCGGGCGCTGACGCACCGCTCCTACGCGTACGAGAACGGCGGCCTGCCCACCAACGAGCGCCTGGAGTTCCTCGGCGACTCGGTGCTGGGCCTCGTGGTCACCGACACCCTCTACCGCAACCACCCCGACCTGCCCGAAGGCCAGCTCGCGAAGCTGCGTGCCGCGGTGGTCAACATGCGCGCGCTGGCCGACGTGGCCCGCAACCTCGGTTTGGGCCGCTTCCTGCGGCTGGGCAGGGGCGAAGAGGGCACGGGCGGGCGCGACAAGTCCTCGATCCTGGCCGACACCCTTGAGGCCCTCATCGGCGCGGTCTACGTCGACAAGGGGCTGGACGAGGCGTTCAGGGTCGTGCACCTGCTGTTCGACCCGCTGATCGTCCGCTCGGCCTCGCTGGGCGCGGGCCTGGACTGGAAGACCTCGTTGCAGGAGCTCACCGCCTCCGAGGCGCTCGGCGTGCCCGAATACCACGTCGAGGAGAGCGGCCCCGACCACGCCAAGTCGTTCACGGCCATGGTGCGGGTCGGCGGCGAGTCCTACGGCTCCGGCACCGGGCGCAGCAAGAAGGAGGCCGAGCAGCAGGCGGCCGAGGCGGCGTGGACCCGGATCAGGGCGCGCAGGGAGCAGCGCGAGAGCCAGCCCACGGGCTGAGCGCCGCGTTCCATACCGTTCTTGGGGTAACCCGAGGGCGAGAGTTCCGTTTGCCGGCCGCACTCGCAGCGCGGAGTGCGTGCGTTCAGAGATGCGTGAGGTGCCCGTGGGGCCGGAGTGCGAGGTGCTGAGTGCCTGAGCTGCCGGAGGTCGAGGTCGTCAGGCGCGGCCTCGAACAATGGGTCGTCGGCCGGGAGATCGCCTCGGCGGAGGTGCTGCACCCCCGTGCGATCAGGCGGCACGTGCCAGGGGCCGACGAGTTCACCGCCCGGCTCAAGGGCCGGGTGGTGCTGTCGGCCGCCCGCCGCGGCAAATACCTGTGGCTGCCGCTCTCGGGCGCGGACGAGGCGATCCTGGCCCACCTGGGGATGAGCGGCCAGCTGCTCGTCGTGGACCAGGACTCGCCGCTGGAGCGGCATCTGCGCGTACGGCTCCGCTTCGAGGACGGCGGCCCCGACCTGCGCTTCGTGGACCAGCGCACGTTCGGCCACGTCATGCTCACCTCCCTGGTGGACGGCGTGCCCGCGCCGATCTCGCACATCGCGCCCGACCCGTTCGAGGCGGCGTTCGACGAGGCCGAGTTCACCCGCAGGCTCAGGGCCAAGCGCACCGAGATCAAGCGGGCGCTGCTCGACCAGACGCTGATCAGCGGCGTCGGCAACATCTACGCCGACGAGGCGCTGTGGATCGCGAAGCTGCACTGGGCCAGGCCCACGCAGACGCTCACCCGCCCGAAGATCGCCGAGCTGCTCGCCGCGGTCCGCACGGTCATGGGCGCCGCGCTGCTGCAGGGCGGCACGTCGTTCGACAGCCTGTACGTCAACGTCAACGGCGAGAGCGGCTACTTCGACCGGTCGCTGGAAGCGTACGGCCGCCGCGACCTGCCCTGCTCCCGCTGCGGCACCGCGATCAGGCGCGAGGCGTTCATGAACCGGTCGTCCTACTCCTGCCCCAGATGCCAGCCACGACCGCGGTGAGGACGGCGAGCCCGGCTCCCACCCACATCACCGCGGAGATCGAGACCCCGTCCACGACCCGGCCGCCGGCGAACGCGCCGAGCGCGATGGAGACGTTGAACGCGCTCACGAACAGCGCCGTGCCCATCTCGCCGCCGCCCGCCCGCATGATCCAGAGCTGCAGGGTCACCCCGACGCCTCCGTAGCCGAGGCCCCACACCACGAGCATGACCAGGGGCAGGCCGACCAGGGGCAGCGCCGCGGTGGACAGCGCCATGAGCACGGTCAGGACGATGAGGACCGGCTTGGGGTTCACGCCCGCCCGCGCGCCCGCCGCGAAGTTGCCGGCCACGCCCGCGGCGCCGTACAGGAGTAGCGCGGTGCTGACGAGGCCGGGCCCCGCGTCCGAGACCTGTTCGAGGAACGGCCGGACGTAGGTGTAGGCGGCGAAGTGGCCGGCCACGACCAGCACCGTCAGGACCAGGATGACGGTGAGCGGGCCCGAGAGCCACGCTGGGCGCTCCCCACGCGCGGGGGCGGACTCGGAACCGGGCGCGGCGCCGTCGCCGGGCAGAGGCGGCAATGTGACGGCCAGCAGGGCGAGCAGGGCCAGCGCCAGCACCCCCATGGCGGCGAACGCCGTCCGCCACCCCGCGAACGACGAGACGAGCGTCGCCGCCGGCACCCCCAGCACCGACGCCACCGACACCCCGGCCAGGATGATCGACGTGGCCCGGCCCACGGAGCGCTCCGGCACCAGCCGCACCCCGAGGCCGGCCGCGAAGGCCCAGAAGCCGCCGATGCTCACCCCGGTCAGCAGCCGGGCCGCCAGCATGACCGGATGGTTCGGGGCGAACGCGCCCGCCAGATTGGCCACCGCCAGCAACGCCATCAGCCCGAGCAACGTGGCCCGCCGGTCCAGCCGCCGGGTGGTGATCGCCAGCACGGGCGCGGCGACGGCGGCGACGAGCCCCGGCGCGGTCATCATCAGCCCGGCGGTGCCGTCGGACACGCCGAGGTCCGAGGCGATCGAGGTCAGCAGGCCCACGGGCAGCATCTCGCTCGTCACGATCGTGAACGTGCCCACCGCCACGGAGAGCACGGCGGGCCAGCGGGCCTGCGTGCCGGCGGAAATGTCGGTCATAGTCATGCGAGTCAGCCTCGGACTCCCGACCAGCGGGAACAATGGCGAAGTCCGAAGGCTTGGTTTAGTTGGGCTAACCGATCACCGGAGGCGGGCATGGAGTTCAGGGAGCTGGAGTGCTTCGTGGTGCTGGCGGAGGAGCTGCACTTCGCGCGTACGGCCGAGCGCCTCTACCTGTCGCCCGGCCGGGTGAGCCAGCTCATGCGCTCCCTGGAGACCAGGATCGGCGGCCGGCTGTTCAACCGGACCAGCAGGCGGGTCCGGCTCACGCCGCTGGGGGAGCGGTTCCTGGCCGACCTGCGTCCCGCGTACGACGGCCTCGCGAACGCCGTGAGCCGCGCCAAGGCGGCCGCCCGCGAGGTGAGCGGCGTCATCAGGGTGGGTTTCCTGGCCACGCCCACGGACGTCGTCACCGGCAGCGTCCGGGCTTTCGAGGACCGCTATCCGGGATGCGCGGTCGAGCTGGTGGAGATCCCGCTCTCCGACCCCTTCACGAAGCTGCGGGCCGGGCAGGTGGACATCACATTCACGCTGCTGCCGGTGGAGGAGCCGGACCTGCGGACGGGCGAGGAGCTCAACCACGTCTCCTACCAGCTGGGCGTCTCCAGCCGGCATCCGTTCGCGGGACGGGCGGGCATCGGCGTGGAGGAGCTGGCCGGCGTACCGCTGATCGGCCTGGACGGGCCGGCCCCGCGCCTGTGGCACGAGCGCGTCGCGCCGACGGCGACCCCGTCAGGACGGCCCATTCCGCAGGCCGGTAAGGTGGCGACCACCCAGGAGGGCCTGACCCAGGTGGCGCTCGACCGGGGCGGCATGCTGTTCTGCACGCCCACGGCGGTCCAGCAGCACCGCCAGGACATCAGCTTCGTGCCCGTCACCGGGCTGCCCGCGTCGATCTTCGGGCTGGCCTGGGTGAAAGCGGAGGAGACGGCCGCCATCCTGGCCTTCGACGAGGCGGCGACCCGGTTCGCGGTCAGAAGTCAGGTTCTGGTGGCCTGATTCCCTGAACGGGAGAAGAAATGTCAGAGAACGGGGAGAACGTCCGTCTGACCGCCTGGGTACGGGGGAGGGTGCAGGGTGTCGGGTTCCGGTGGTGGACCAGAGCCCGGGCGCTGGAGCTCGGCCTCGCGGGCTGGGCGCGCAACACCGATGACGGCCGGGTCGAGGTCGTCGCGGAGGGGACGCGCGCGGCGTGCGTCAAGCTCCTGGAGCTGCTCAGAGGTTGCGACACGCCGGGAAGAGTGGATGGAGTAGTAGAACGTTGGAGCGAACCCCGAGGTAGTTTGCCCGGTTTTGTTGAGCGGTGACGCGTTTCGTTAAACAGCCCAAATAGGGTATAGTTGTATGTCGGGAGTGCCTACCAGTGGGGCTCAGCGGTTCGTTCGACTTGACCGCCCACACTGCCGGTGCGACTCTTGTTAGGTACCACGCGCACCCCTCCCGCGGAATAAGAAGTGCGCGAACCAGTCTGGTCACTCAGCGTGGAGGACCCTTTACCATGGCGAAGGCTCTACTCGGCCACGTCGGCGGTCCTGACCCTCGAATGGTCTCGGAGATGCGCCGTTTGCAGCAGCGTATCCGGGATCTGGAGGCAGAACTCATCCGACTTCAGGCCACCAATGACGCTCTTGCGGCGCAAACTCGCGACGAAGCGCTAAGTCGCATGCAAGAGCGCGAGCCGGCACTCACCTGAGAGTGATCGGAGCGCAAGACCCCAGGGACGTCTCGAAGAGGCGTCCCTTGTTATTTGCGCTGATTCGGAAAGCTTCCTTTGCCCTGGACGGGGCGGTCCGGACTGTACGTGCCCGCGAAGGGCAGTAAGGACCAGTAGTCTTTTCCGAGTCCGTTCAGGGAGAAGGGGGCCGCGCTTGTATTTGAAGACCCTCACCCTGCGCGGCTTCAAGTCTTTCGCCTCCGCGACCGCCCTGCGTTTCGAGCCGGGCATCACCTGCGTCGTCGGCCCCAACGGCTCGGGCAAGTCCAACGTCGTCGACGCCCTGGCCTGGGTCATGGGCGAGCACAGCGCCAAGTCGCTGCGCGGCGGCAAGATGGAGGACGTCATCTTCGCCGGCACCTCCTCCAGGCCGCCGCTCGGCCGGGCCGAGGTGACGCTGACGATCGACAACTCCGACGGCGCGCTGCCCATCGACTACACCGAGGTCACGATCAGCCGCCTGATGTTCAGGTCGGGGCAGAGCGAATACGCGATCAACGGCGACACCTGCCGCCTGCTCGACATCCAGGAGCTGCTGTCCGACTCGGGCATCGGCCGCGAGATGCACGTCATCGTGGGGCAGGGCCAGCTCGACGCCGTGCTCCACGCGGGCCCCGAAGACCGGCGGGCCTTCATCGAAGAGGCCGCGGGCGTGCTCAAGCACCGCAAGCGCAAGGAAAAGGCGCTGCGCAAGCTCGACGCCATGCAGGCCAACCTGACCCGCGTCCAGGACCTCGCCACCGAGCTGCGCCGCCAGCTCAAGCCGCTGGGCCGCCAGGCGGAGATCGCCCGCAAGGCCGCCGTCATCCAGGCCGACCTGCGCGACGCCCGGCTGCGGCTGCTCGCCGACGACATGCGCATCCTGCGCACGACGCTGGAGCGCGAGGCCGCCGACGAGGCCGCGATCACGGCCAGGCGGCGCCAGGTGGAGGCGGAGCTGGCCGAGGGCCAGCAGCGCGAGGCCGCGCTGGAGGCGGCGGAGGCCGAGGCGCAGCCCAGGCTGAGCGCCGCGCAGGAGACCTACTTCAGGCTGTCGTCGCTGAGCGAGCGCATCACCGGCCTGGAGCAGCTCGCCGCCGAGCGCCACAGGCACGCGATCGACGCCGCCGCCATCGAGCGCCGCGGGCGCGATCCCGAAGACCTCGAACGCGAGGCGGGCGAGGTCCGCGAGCAGGAGCTCATCCTGCGGGCCGAGCTGGAGCAGGCGCACGAGCTGCTGGAGGAGGCCGTCCAGCGGCGCGCGGAGTCCGAGGCCGAGCTGAGCGCCGAGGAGCAGCGGCTCGCTCTCGCCGCCAGGGCCGCCGCCGACCGCCGCGAAGGGCTGGCCAAGCTGCGCGGCCAGGTCGACTCCGTACGCAGCCGGGCCAGGGCCGCCGAGGAGGAGATCGGGCGGCTCCGGCAGGCCGTGACCGACGCCGCCGAGCGCGAGCGGCAGGCCAGGGAGGACCTGGAGACGCAGCGCGAGGAGGAGCCCGCCACCGACCCCGCGCTCATCGAGGAGCTGGCCACCGCGCAGGCCGTGGTGGAGGAGGCCAGAGCGGTCGCCGACGAGGCCAGGGCGGCGGCGGAGGAGGCCAAGTCGGGCCTCGACGCGCCGCGCGCCGCCGTGCAGGCCGCCAAGGCGGGGGTGAGCACCGCCCGCGCCACCGACCAGCAGGCGCAGCGCTCGGTGGCCGCGCTGGCCGCCCGCCGCGACGCGCTGGAGCTGGGCCTGGCCAAGGGCGACGGCGGCGCGGCGCTACTGGAGGCCGATCTCGGCGGGGTGCTGGGGCCGCTGGCCGCCTCGATGCAGGTCACGCCGGGGGCGGAGCTCGCGGTGGCGGCCGTGCTCGGGCCGGTCGCCGAGGCGATCGCCGTCAAGACGCTCGACACCGCCGTCGAGGCCCTGGAGCTGCTGCGCGCCCAGAGCGCGGGCCAGGCGACGCTCCTGGTCGCGCTGCCGGGCGGGGAGGACCCTGGCGAGACGGCCGCCGGGCACGGCGCGCCGCGCGCCGCGGCTCCTGGCGGCGGGCGCTGGGCGGCCGATCTGGTGACGGTGCCCGATCACCTGCGGCCCGCCCTGGATCACGTGCTGGCCGGCGTCGTGGTCGTGGACGACCTGGAGAGCGCGCGCACGATCGTCGAGCGCCACCCCGGCCTGCGGGCCGTCACGACCAAGGGCGACCTGGTCGGCGCCCACCTGGCCACCGGCGGCGCCGAAGGCGGCACCTCCGTGCTCCAGGTGCGGGCGGCGCTCGACGAGGCCGTCAGAGACCTGGAGGCGGCCGAGGCCGGGGCCGAGGAGAGCGCGGCGGCACTGGACGAGGCGATAGACGGGGAGCAGGCCGCGCAGGCCGCGCTCGAAGCCGCCCAGGCCCAGGTCAACGAGGCCCAGACCGCCGTCACCACCGCCCAGGCCGGCGTGAGCGCCGCCCAGGGCGCGCTCGACCAGGTCAGAGGCCGCCAGCGGGAGGCCGACCAGCGCAACGCCGCCGCGGCCAGGCGGCTGGCCCAGATCGAGGCCGCCGCCAACGCCGCGCGCGACGAGGCCGAGCGGCTGGCCAGGAGCGTCACCAGGGCGACGGAGGCCCGCACCGAAGGGCTGGAGGAGCTGGCCGAGCTGGAGATCCGGCTGGCCGAGGCCGAATACGCCCAGGAGCTGGAGTCCGAGCCCACCACCGACCTCCGCGACGACCTGGCCGGCGCCTGCGAGTCCGCCAGGCAGCGCGAGATGGACACCCGCCTCCAGGTGCGCACCGCGGAAGAGCGCGTCAGGGGCATCGAGGGCCGGGCCGACGGCCTGCTGCGGGCCGCGAGCAGGGAGCGCCAGGAGCGCGCCCTGGCCGCCGCCCAGCGGGCCAGGCGCAGGCGGCAGGCCGCCGTGGCCGAGGCCGTCAGCAAGGGCGCCAAGCAGGTGCTCAGGGCCCTCACGCAGTCCGTACGGCTCGCCTCCACCGAGCGCGACGAGGCCGACCTGGCCAGGGTCGCCGTCGACGCCGAGCTCAAGCAGGTCCGCCTGCGCGTCCGCGAGCTGGGCCAGGAGCTGGACCGGCTGGTCAACCGGGTGCACGGCAACGAGGTCGCCCGCACCGAGCAGCGCCTGCGCCTGGAGCAGATGGAGCAGCGGGCGCTGGAGGAGTTCGGGGTCGAGACCGAGGCGCTGATCTCCGAATACGGCCCGGATGCCCCCGTGCCGGGCGACCCGCCGGTGCCGTACGTGCGCGAGGAGCAGGAGAAGCGGGCCAGGGCCGCCGAGCGGCAGATGAACCAGCTCGGCAAGGTCAACCCGCTGGCGCTGGAGGAGTTCGCGGCGCTGGAGGAGCGGCACGCGTTCCTGACCTCGCAGCTCGAAGACCTCAAGAAGACCAGGCGCGACCTGCTGACCGTGGTCAAGGAGGTCGACGACCGGGTGGAGCAGATGTTCGCCTCGGCGTACGAGGACGTGGCCAGGGAGTTCGCACAGGTCTTCACCAGGGTCTTCCCCGGCGGCGAGGGGCGGCTCGTGCTGACCGAGCCCGCCGACATGCTGACCACCGGCATCGAGGTCGAGGCCAGGCCGCCGGGCAAGAAGGTCAAGCGGCTGTCGCTGCTGTCCGGCGGCGAGCGCTCGCTGACGGCGGTGGCGTTCCTGGTCTCCATCTTCAAGGCCCGGCCCTCGCCGTTCTACGTGATGGACGAGGTCGAGGCCGCGCTCGACGACACCAACACGCAGCGGCTGCTGACCCTGTTCGAGGAGCTGCGGCAGAGCTCGCAGCTCATCGTGATCACCCACAACAAGCGCACGATGGAGATCGCCGACGCCCTCTACGGCGTGTCGATGCGCGGTGACGGCGTCACACAGGTGGTCAGCCAGCGATTGCGCGAGCGCGAGTCTGCCTGATCGGGGTGGCATTGGGCATACCATGCCGGTCGATCTGGAAAACTGACATCTTGTGGATGGTTATCTCGGCGTCATCGTGATCGTGGCCGTCGTCGCCCTGCTGGCGGCCGGCGGTCTCTTCCTGCTCTTCAGACCGGGACGTAAGGCGGCCCCGCCGGTCAAGCCGCCGGAGGCCCCCACGCTCCCGGAGGAGAAGCTGCCCCCGGGGGTGGGTGAGGAGGACGAGGGCGCGACCACCACGCTGCCGCCGCCGGTCAAGCCGGCGGAGCCGGTCGTCCTCCCGCCCGAGATCGAGAAGCCGCCGCCGTCCGCCGGCCGGATGGTGCGGCTGCGCTCCCGGCTGGCGCGCTCGCAGAGCGCGTTCGGGCGCGGGCTGCTGGAGCTGCTCTCCCGCGACCGTCTCGACGACGACGTGTGGGACGAGATCGAGGAGAGCCTGATCACCGCCGACGTGGGCGTGGCCCCGACCCAGGCGATGGTCGAGGAGCTGCGCACCAAGGTCAAGGTGCTCGGCAGCCGCACGCCCGACGAGGTGCGCAAGCTGCTGCGCGAGCAGCTGCTCGCGCAGGTCAACCCCGACCTCGACCGCACGCTGCACATCCAGAAGCACGGCGAGCGGCCCGCGGTGGTCCTCGTCGTGGGCGTCAACGGCACCGGCAAGACCACCACCACGGGCAAGCTCGCCCGCTCGCTCGTCGGCGACGGCAAGAAGGTCGTGCTCGGCGCGGCCGACACGTTCCGCGCGGCGGCCGCCGACCAGCTCCAGACCTGGGGCGACCGGGTCGGCGCCGACGTGGTGCGCGGCCCCGAGGGCGGCGACCCGGCCTCCGTGGCCTTCGACGCCGTGGCCAAGGGCATGTCGGAGAAGGCCGACGTCGTCATCGTCGACACCGCGGGCCGGCTGCACACCAAGACCGGCCTCATGGACGAGCTGGGCAAGGTCAAGCGGGTCATCGAGAAGAAGGCCACGGTGGACGAGGTGCTGCTGGTCCTCGACGCCACCACGGGCCAGAACGGCATGCGCCAGGCGCAGGTGTTCGCCGAGGTGGTGAACATCACGGGCATCGCGCTGACCAAGCTCGACGGCACCGCCAAGGGCGGCATCGTGATCTCGGTGCAGCGGGAGCTCGGCGTCCCGGTGAAGCTGGTGGGGCTGGGCGAGGGCCCCGACGACCTGGCACCGTTCGATCCCGAGGTGTTCGTGGACGCGATTCTGGGCGACTGAGCGATTACGGACGTGGCCAAAAAACCCGGCGAAATGCCCCTTACCAGATAAATCTTGATCGGCCACTTTTCAATGTGTTGACATGTACCGGTCATCGAGTGATCGCTCGGTCCCGCAGCGAACGTGAAAGGCCGCCCCATGAAGAAGATCGTCGTGCACAGGCCCGGAACCGTTAAGCCGACCGCCGCGGCCGCGCCGCGGCACTCGGCCTGAGCACCCCAGTCGCACAGCTCGGCCGGCGGCTCCCCGGAGACGCCGGCCGGCGCCGGATTCGGATCCGGGGAGGGGGACACGATCATTCTGGACGCGGACCGCCGCATCGGCGGCCCCTACACGTTCGCCGCCGGGCTGCTCGGCCACCTGGTCCCGGTGGCGCTGGAGCGCTGGCCCGGCCTGGTCGCCGCGTACGACATCGAGATCCGGGCCGCGGCCCCCGCGCTGCGCGACCTGGTCCCGGCACGCCGGCGATCTCTGGCTGACGAGCTGCCCAGGGCACAGCGCATCCTCGTCCCGGGCGCGCGCCGCACCCTCAGGATCGCCAACGGGCTGGCCGAGTTCGTCCGCGACCACCTGCTCCGCGCGGGTCCGCTCACGCTCAGCGTGCACAACCTCGGCGAGGCCGACCACACCGACGCCGAGCTCGTGACCGTGCTGCGGCGCAGACTCGCCCCGGAGCTGCTGCGCATCGAGGAGGGCCCGTCGGCGCCCGGGGCCGGGCCGCTGCCGGCCGACTTCGACCGCTTCCGCGACGAGGGCTTCCACCACGCCATGGCGGAGTCGGGGCTCGAAGCGCTGCGCGGGCTGACGTACGAGGACGATCCGGCGGGCTGGGAGCACCTCCTGCAGCGCGTCGCCGGCGCTCTTGAGGCCGTCGAGCGCGAGGACGAGGCCCGCGAGCTCTACGACCGGGCCAGGCGCGAGAGCACCGACCCGAAGCGCCGCGCCACGGCCGCCTACGCCACCGCCATGATCCTCGTACGCCACCACGACCCGGCCCGCCGCGACCCCGAACAGGCGCTGGCCTGGGTCAACGAGGCGATCACGATCACCTCCCTGCTGCCCGACCGCCGCGAGCGGGCCTTCCACCTCGGGTTCGACCTCAACGGCAAGGCCCTGGTGGAGGTGCGCAGGGACCGCCGCGCCGCGGCTGCGGAGCTCGTCCGGCAGGCCATCGACCTGGCCGAGACCGACCTGGCCGACGAGCACCCGATACACCGGCTCGTCCTGTACGCCAACAGGGGCCAGCTGCTGGCCATGGCGGGCCGGCACGAGGCGGCGCTGGCCGACTACACCCGCGCGATCGAGGCCGACCCCGGCTATCCCGACTACTACCTCGACCGGGGCAACCTGCTGCACAAGCTCGGCAGGCTCGCCGAGGCGCTGGCGGACTACGAGAGCGTCATGCGGCTCAGCCCGCCCTTCCCTGAGGCGTACTACAACCGGGCCGAGCTGCGGTTCGTGTCCGGCGACCACGAAGGCGCGCGTGCCGATCTGGACCACACGCTGGATCTCGACCCCTCCTTCACGCCCGCGTACGTCAACAGGAGCGGCCTGCACGCCGCCGCCGGCGACTACGCCCGCGCGCGCCAGGACGTGGAGCAGGGCCTGCGGCTCGCCCCGCGCGACCCCCACCTGCTGTGCGTGCTCGGGCAGATCGAGCTGGCCGAGAGCCGCTACCCCGAGGCGCGGATGGCGTTCGACACCGCGCTGGAGCTGGACCCCGAGCTGGTGGCGGCCTGGGCGAGCCGGGCCGAGCTGGCCTTCGAGCGCGGCGACCGCAGCGCCGCGCTGACGGACCTGACGCACGCGCTCAAGCTGGAGGAGACGGCCGAGCTGCTGTTCAACAGGTCCGTCGTCTACCGGGCCGCCGGCCTGCCGGAGCAGGCCAGGCAGGACCTGGTCAGGGCCGCCGAGCTGGCGCCCGGCGACGAGGACGTCGGCCGGGCGCTCGCCGAGCTGCGCGAGGTCAGGCCGCCGGCTTCCCGGACTGATGACGAGGGCGCGTCCCGATCGGGACCACCAGAGGAGTCCCTGCCACGGGGTCCGCGATGACCTTGGCGTCCAGCTCGAACACGTCGCGCAGCAGCTCCTCGGTCAGCACCTCGTGGGGTCCGCCCGCGGCGATCACCTTGCCCGCGCGCATGGCGACCAGGCGGTCGGCGTAGCGGGCGGCCAGGTTGAGGTCGTGCAGGACCATGACGACCGTGCGGCCCGCCTCCTGGTGCAGGTGCCGGACGAGCTCCAGCACCTCCACCTGATGCGCCAGGTCCAGGAACGTGGTCGGCTCATCGAGCAGCAGCAGGTCCGTGCCCTGGGCCAGGGCCATGGAGATCCACGCCCGCTGCCGCTGGCCGCCCGACAGCTCCTCCAGCGGCCGTTCGGCCAGGTCGGACAGGCCCGTCATGTCCAGTGCCGCGCTCACCGCGCCCTCGTCGTCCGACGACCACTGCCGGTACCAGGTCTGGTGCGGATGGCGGCCCCTGGCCACCAGGTCGGCCACGGTCAGCCCTTCCGGGGCGCTGGGCGACTGGGGGAGCACCCCGAGGATCTTGGCGACCTCGCGGGTGGGGATCTTGTCGATGCGCTTGCCGTCCAGCAGCACCTCGCCGCCCTGGGGCTTGAGCAGGCGGCCGAGCGCACGCAGGAGCGTGGACTTGCCGCAGCCGTTCGGGCCGATGATGGTGGTTACGGTGCCCGCTTCGATGCCGAGGTCGAGACCGTCGACGACGAGGCGGTCTCCGTACCCGAGCTTGACGTCGGCGGCCTGCAGTCTCACTTGCGTGACCTCCAGATCAGATGGATCAGGTAAGGGGCGCCCAGGACGGCGGTGACGATGCCGACGGGCAGTTCCAGCGGGGAGAAGGCGGTCCTGGCGATCAGGTCGGCGGCCGTGGTGAGCACGCCGCCGATGATCGCCGAGCACAGCAGCGGCGGCCGGCCCGAGCGCACCAGCCGCAGGGCGATCTGGGGCGAGGCGAGCGCCACGAACGCGATCGGGCCGGCCGAGGCGGTCGCCACGGCTGCCAGCAGGACGGCGGCGAGGATCATCAGGGCGCGGGCGGGGTTCATCCGGACGCCGAGCGCGGTGACGGTGTCGTCGCTGAAGCGCAGCGCGTCGAGCGAGCGGGTGCCGAGCAGCGTCAGCGGCACCAGCACGGCCAGTGCCAGCGCGGTGGGCACCACATGCTCCCAGCCGCGCCCGTTGAGCGAGCCGCTGATCCAGACCATGGCGCGGCTGGTGTCGTTCACGTCGCCGATGGTCAGGAGCCAGAACTTGACGTTGGTGAACACGGCGGCCACGCCGATGCCGACCAGGACCAGGCGGTAGCCGTCCAGGCCGCGCCGCCAGGCCAGGCCGTACACGACGGCCGCGCCGAGCAGGCCGCCGAGCAGGGCCAGGGCCGGGATGCCGAGGGTGGACAGCAGGCCGCTGGCGCCGCCGTACGCGCTGCCGCTGGCCACGACGCCGGCCACGACGGTGACGGAGGCCCCGGTCGTGACGCCCAGGATCTCGGGGCTGGCCAGGGGATTGCGCGCGATGGACTGGATGATGGCGCCCGACAGCGCGAGCGCGGCTCCGACCAGGGCACCGGTCAGCGCGCGTGGCAGGCGCAGCTCCATGATGACGAAGTGGGCGGCGCTGTCGACGTCGAAGGTGCCGGCGACGACCTCGGGCAGCGTCATCCGGATGTCGCCGATGCGCATGTTCATGGCCATGAGCACGACGAGGAGGACGAGTCCGGCCAGCGCGACGGCGACGCCGCGCAGGCGTACCTGCCAGGACAGGCCGCCGACGCGCAGGGGGAGAGTGGTCATCACAGCCGCACGGGCTTCCTGCGGCGGACGAGCGCGACGAAGAACGGGGCGCCGAGCAGCGCGAGCACCACGCCGACCTCCAACTCGCCCGGCGGGGCCACCACGCGGCCGATCACGTCGGCGACCAGCAGCAGCGCCGCGCCGACCAGCCCCGAGAACGGCAGCAGCCACCGGTGGTCGGTGCCCGACAGCGGGCGTACGAGGTGCGGCACGATCAGCCCGATGAAGGCCAGCGAGCCGCACGCCGCGACGGAGGCGCCCGCCAGCAGGGTGACGGCCGCGACGCCGACGGTCCTGGTCATGGCGATGTTCTGGCCGAGGCTCCTGGCCACGTCCTCGCCGAGGGAGAGCGCGTTCAGCCCGGGGGCGTTCACCATCGCGAGGACCAGGCCGGCCAGGATGAACGGCAGCACCTGCCAGACCACGTCGGAGCCCCTGGCGGCGATCGAGCCCGCCTGCCAGAACCTGAACACGTCCATCGCCTGCTCGTCCAGCAGCACGATGGCCGAGGTCAGCGCGTACAGGAAGGCGCTCACGGCGGTGCCGGCCAGCGCGAGCGTCACCGGGGTCGGCCCGCCCCTGCCGCCGACCATGCCGAGCGCGAACACCGCCACGCTCGCGACCAGCGCCCCCGCCAGGCCGAACCAGATGTAGGCGAGCAGGCTGGAGGCGCCGAGCAGGATGATCGAGGCCACCATCGCGAACGCCGCGCCCTGCGTGACGCCGAGCAGGCCGGGGTCGGCGAGCGGGTTGCGGGTGTGGCCCTGCATGAGCGCGCCGGCCACGCCGAGCGCGATCCCGGCGAGCACGCCGAGGACGGTCCTGGGGACGCGCAGCGAGCGGATGACGATGTCGTTCTCGGTGCCGGTGGGGGCGGTGAGCGCGTGCCAGGCGTCGGTGATGGGCACGGGCTTCGAGCCGATCGTGATGCTCAGCAGGACCGCCACCGCGACCGCGATCAGCAGTGCCGTCAGCACTGTGAGCCGGCGGTGCCGGATGATCCGGAGGCGCGGCGCGACCGCTGTTGCGCTCACCGCTCCTCCTCAACGTTTGCCGGATCCTGGTGAAGTATGCCAGCTTAGGCAGGGCTAACCTAATTTAGGGTTGCCTTATTTTTGCGAAGGGATTTCGATGAGACCGTTGCGTGCTCTGGTCGGTGCTGTCCTGGTGGCGGCGCTGGCCGCTTGCGGTTCTTCGGCCGAGCCGGCGGCGGCGCCGGCGTCCGGCGCGCCTTTCCGGACCGTCAAGCACGCGATGGGAGAGACCGTCATCCCGGCCCAGCCCAAGCGGGTGGTGGCGCTGGACCAGAGCTTCGTCGACGCGGTACTCACGCTGGAGACGCCCGTCGTGGGGTACACGACGTACCGCTCGATCGACTCCAAGCTGCCCGACTACCTCGGGCCGGTCGCCGAGCAGTACGGCAAGGAGGCGACCCCGGTCGGCACGCTGGAGGAGCCGAGCCTGGAGAAGGTCATGGCGCTCAAGCCCGACCTGATCCTCTCGGCGAAGGTCCGGCACGAGAAGGACTACGACAAGCTGGCCAAGATCGCGCCGACCGTGTTCAGCGAGACCACCGGGGCCATCTGGAAGGACAACCTCCGGCTCGTGGGGCAGGCCCTGGGCAAGGAGGAGCTCGCCGACGCCAAGATCAAGGCGTACGAGGAGCGGGCCAGGAAGATCGGCGAGGAGATCACGGCGAAGGACGGCAAGCTGCCGACGATCTCGATCGTGCGTTTCGCCGGCGAGCCCACGACCCGCCTGTACGTCGAGAACTCCTACTCGGGCCTGGTGCTGAAGGACGTCGGGTTCACCAGGCCCGAGGGCCAGCCGACCGTGCAGGACACCATCGCGGTGAACCTGAGCCAGGAGCGGATCGCGGACCTGGACGCCGACCACCTCTTCATCGCGACCTATCCGGACCCGGCGTCCGACGGGCCCAAGGAGAAGTTCGTGAACAACCCGCTGTGGGGCAAGCTCAAGGGCGACAAGCACGAGGTCAGCGACCTGACGTGGATGAGCGCCGTGGGCATCCAGGGCGCGCACTCCATGCTGGACGACGTGGCGAAGATCTTCGGCGTGGACCCGGCCAGGGCCGCCTCCTAGACGGGCAGGAACGCGCGCAGCTCGGCCAGGTGGGGCTCGATGTCCAGGTTCTGGCCGGCGAGCCAGCGGGGGTTGCCGTACGTGCCCTTGTAGCGGTCGCCGCTGTCGCAGATCAGCGTGACGATGCTGCCCCGCTGGCCGCGCTCGCGCATCTCGGCGATGAGATCCACGCAGGCGGCCATGTTCGTGCCCGTCGAGCCGCCCACGTCCAGGCCGGTGACCTCGCGGGTCCAGTGCATGGCCGCGATCGAGCGGGCGTCGGGCACGGCGATCATGCGGTCGATGACCGTGGGCAGCAGCGACGGCTCCACCCGGGGCCGGCCGATGCCCTCGATGCGGGAGCCGGGAGCGGTGACCGTGGCGTCGCCGGAGACCCAGCCGGGGTAGAAGGCCGAGCCCTCCGGATCGACGACGGCCAGGCGCGTGGTGTGGCGGCGGTAGCGGATGTAGCGGCCGATGGTGGAGGACGTGCCGCCCGTCCCCGCGCCGACCACGATCCAGGCCGGCTCCGGATAGGGCTCCATCGACATCTGGGAATAGATCGATTCGGCGATGTTGTTGTTGCCTCGCCAGTCGGTGGCCCGCTCCGCGTAGGTGAACTGGTCCATGAAGTGGCCGCCGGTCTCGGCGGCCAGACGGTGAGATTCCTCATAGATCGCGCCGGGATCGGCCACGAGATGGCCCTTGCCGCCGTAGAACTCGATGAGCTGGCACTTCTCCGGCGACGTCGACTCCGGCATGACGGCGATGAAGGGCAGGCCCAGCAGGCGGGCGAAATAGGCCTCGCTGACGGCCGTCGAGCCGCTCGACGCCTCCACGATCGTCGTGCTGGGCCCGATCCAGCCGTTCGCCAGACCATATAGGAATAGAGATCGGGCCAGTCGGTGCTTCAGTGAACCGGTCGGGTGCACTGATTCGTCTTTCAGGTAGAGGTTTACCCCCCAATCCGAGGGCAGCGGAAAGACGTGCAGATGTGTATCGCAACTACGGTTGGCGTCGGCCTCGACCCTGCGGATGGCCTCAGCCACCCAGCGGCGTACGTCCGGGTCATGCCGGTCCACGAAACTCATCCTCATACGCTATCCCATGTGACTCTCGCCACTATTACTGCGAAATTGGGTGGTTAGTGTTATGATAATGAGACTTGTCCGGCCGTGGACGTGATAACGCACGTCGCGAGCAGATGGACGGAAACCCCTTCTGATCAAGGCGGGCTCTCTAACGCGTCCCTTAGGCGGGACTTGCGATGATGGAACGCCGTCAGGCGGCTCATGCCGAAACGGGGGATAGCGCAAGGGGGAATGAATGATCACCATGACCGATGAGCAGCGCCAGGACTGGTTCGAGCGCGATGTCGTGCCCGTGACGTCGCAGCTCTTCGCCTCCGCCATGCGCCTGACCCGTAACGCCGCCGACGCGGAAGACCTGGTGCAGGAGACCGTGGCCAAGGCGTACACGTCCTACCACCAGTTCCGTGAGGGCACCAACCTGAAGGCCTGGCTGCACCGGATCCTCACGAACAACTTCATCAACGACTACCGCAAGAAGCAGCGCTCGCCCAAGCTGTCCGCCGCCGAGGACATCGAGGACTGGCAGTTGCACGCCGCCGAGTCGCACAGCTCGACCGGCCTGCGGTCGGCTGAGAACGAGGCGCTCGACCGGCTGCCCGACAGCGTCGTGATGAACGCCCTGCGGTCCCTGCCCGAGGACTTCCGCGTGGCCGTCTACCTGGCCGACGTCGAGGGGTTCGCGTACAAGGAGATCGCCGACCGGATGGGCACGCCCATCGGGACCGTCATGTCCCGCCTCCACCGTGGCCGCCGCCAGCTGCGGGGGATGCTGGAGGAGTACGTCCGCGAGGAGGGCGCCGTGCGCCTGCCCGCCCAGCGTGCCGCTGCCTAGGCCCCCATATTGAGATGAAGGCGGACGCGTAACACGCCGCCTTCGGTGCGCAGCTCGACGAGGTCGCAGAGCTGCCTGCTGATCCAGAGCCCGTATCCCCGAGGGGACTCGGGCTCGGGTGGTATATAGCCGGGTAAGGGGTCGTCCAGGGCGCCGCCGGGGTCGGCGATCTCGCAGACCAGCTCCCCGTCGTGCACCCACATCGTGATCGTGCCGTACCCCGCGCCGTGCTCGACGCTGTTCGCGGCGATCTCCGACACGCTGATCACGAGCGACGTGATGAGGTTGCGGTCCATGCCGGCCGCCCTGGCGAAGTCGCCGACGGCCTGGCGCAGCCGCTTCAGCTCACGCGCGGTGAACCTGATCGTCTCGGCGTCGCCGGCCGGTTCGGGGAGTGGTGCGCGGTCACCGTTCAGCACCAGCTCGTGCGGCTCGACGAAGCGGCTGCTCGCCGCCTCGCCGCCGTCACTGCCGAGCAGCAGCGGGTGGTTGACGTGGCTGAAGTCCAGCGCGGACTCCGGCACCTTCCGTATGTCGTACAGGCACAGCATGACCGTCGCGGCCGTCTGGAGCGCGGCGTTCAGCACGGACTCGTAGCGGATGTACTCCCTGACCTCGCGCTCGCTCCTGCCCTCCCAGACGGGCTCGCCGATGATGAGGGTACGGCGGCCCCTGGTGTACTCGTGGTAGGCGGCCAGCGTCCGGTACGGGTGCCCGAACCAGGCCGTCGATACGCGGCTGTCGATCTGCCCGGCGTCCCGCCCCAGCGCGTCGGCCAGCAGGGCGAGCTTGGTCGCGCAGGTGATCACCAGCACGCGCCTGCCCTCGTGCAGCGCGGACCGCACGCGCGGCACGGTCAGGCCCAGGAGGGCCTCGTCAGAGTCGTACGGCACCGCAACGTGCTTCAGCGACTCACCATCGGAACGTGCCCGATCTGGGCGCACGGGCGAAACGTAGCAAGCGCTAGTGGTGCTGCGCAACGGCTATCAGGGCCACCGCCACGAGCGCGCAGGCCACACCGGCCACCTGGACCGCCCGCAGCCGCTCGCCCAGCACCTGCCTGGCCAGCAGCAGGGTGCTGGCGGGATAGAGCGAGACCAGCACGGCCACCAGGCTGAGCAGCCCGTCCTGCTGGGCGAGCAGGTAGAGGACGTTCGCCGCCATGTCGAGCACGCCGGCGGCCACGATGATGTGCAGCGAGCCGGGCCCGGGCTTGAGCGCGCGCCTGGCGAGCACGGCGAGCAGGGCCACCAGCGAGATCGACGACAGCCGGGCGCCCACCAGCGGCCACAGGCCGGCCTCGTGCGGGGCCATGGACAGCAGGATGAAGAAGCCGCCGAACCCGGCTCCCGCCGCCAGCGCGGCCAGCACCGAGGACAGCGAGGCGCGCCGGCCCCCCGAGCCCTCCTGGCTGACCAGGAGCACCGCGCCCAGCGCCAGCGCCACGCCCACCAGCGCCCAGACCGCGGGCCGCTCGCCCGTCGCCAGCCCGAACGTCACCGGCAGCGCCGCCGAGGTGACCGCGGTCGTGGGGGCCACCACCGACATGACGCCCATGGCGAGGGCCCGGTAGAACAGCACGAGCCCGGCGGCCCCCGCCAGCCCGGACGCCAGCCCCCAGGTCAGCGCGGGTGCTCCGAACGTGCCGGGCAGCAGCGGCAGCAGGCCGAGGATCAGGACCAGCCCGGCGATCTGCGACAGCACGACGACCGAGAACACCTGGGATCGCCGGGTGGCCAGGCCGCCGAAGAAGTCTGCGGTGCCGTACACCACCGCGCAGGCGGTGGCCAGGATCACTGTCACGTTTCCCTCCCTCATGGTTCAACAGGTTGCACCGGTAGTACAACACATTAGGTGCAATAGACTGCAAATCGGTTTCACTAAACTGCACTGCATGGAAGATCCGGACCTCATCAACCAGGCCATCGCGAACAACGTGCGCGCGCAGCGCGCGCATCGTGGTCTGACGCTCGACGCGCTGGCCGCCAGGTCGGGCGTGAGCAGGGGCATGCTCGTCCAGGTGGAGCAGGGCCGGACCAACCCGAGCGTCTCCACCCTGACCAGGATCGCCTCCGCATTGGGCGTGACCGTGGCCAGGCTGGTCGAGGTCGCCGACGTTCCGGTCGTCCGGATCGTGGACAAGGCCGACGTGGTCACGTTCAGCCAGGGAGAGGTGCACGCGCGGCTGCTGGTCGGCGCGGACGTCCCGATGATCCTGGAGCTGTGGGACTGGCGGATGGCGCCCGGCGAGCACCACGACGGCGACGCCCACCCTCCGGGCACCCGCGAGATGCTGACCGTGCTCGACGGCGAGCTGACCCTGACCGTCTATGGCAGGAGTCACGTGGTCGGCAAGGACGACGCCGTGCTCTTCACCGCCGATCGCCCGCATCGCTACGCGAACAGGGGCAAGTCGGAGCTGCGGTTCGTGATGGTGGTCGCGGAGCCGCGTGAGGCGCATGACCAATAACGCCGAACACCCTCCTGATCACTCCTCGGAGTTCAATGATTACTCCATGTCTTGGACGGCTGATGCCCGTTGTTGGGTACATCCCAGGTGTACGGCGAAACGTCGGCGTGCGCACCGGCCGGGGGGTGGCGTGTGAGTGAGGCCCGAGCGGCGACGGAGAAGCTCCATACGGAGCTTCATGGTCTGGGCGTCACCAGTGCGTACGAAATAGGCGACGACGCGACCATCTCCGTGTGGATAGGTCTGGTCGTTCGGTATAGAGACGGGTTTTACCGCTGGCAGGAAGGCCCGGTGAAACGTCGGCATCTGGGTACGGATCCGGTCGGATGTGCCATGCGCGTGGCGCGCCGCTACAAGGAATTGCAGGCGGATATCCCACTCTGGTGGGACGACCTGGCCAGGGAACTGCGGGGGAGACCGGTCCAGGACTATCCGTAGGCCCCCGCATGCGGCGTTTCGGGGGGAAATATGCGCGTATGGGCTTTGCCGCTGGCCCTGCTCGCCCTGGTCGGCTGCGTCACCAAGTCGGTGCCGCACCGTGAGCAGGTCAGGGCCCCGGTCGTGCCCATCAGGCCGGCCGTCGTCGATCCCGTCGTCCTGGCCAAGTGGCTGGTGTCGATGCAGTCCGGGTGGCCGCGCAGCCGCAAGTTCGACTGCGCCCGGATCAAGTGCGTGGCGCTGACGTTCGACGACGGGCCCGGCGAGTACACCGGCAAGCTGCTCGACGAGCTGAGCAGGCGTGACGTCCGGGCCACGTTCTTCGTCATCGGGCAGATGGTGGCCGCGGACAAGGGCGGCCACACGGTCCGCCGCATCGTGAACGACGGTCACGAGATCGGCAACCACTCCTGGAGCCATCCCGCCCTGGCCGGGCTGTCTCACGAGGAGCTCAGGCATCAGCTCAAGCACACCGAGAACATCGTGCAGAGGCTGACCGGGGTGCGGATGCGGGTGATGCGGCCGCCGTACGGGTCCACCGACGACGAGGTGGCGGCCGAGACGCGGCGCGAGGGGCTGGCCCAGATCCTCTGGAACGTGGACACCCTCGACTGGCGCGACCGGGTCTCCAAGACCGTGGCCAAGCGGGCCGGCGCGGCCAAGCCCGGCTCGATCGTCCTGCTGCACGACATCCACCGCACCACCGTGGACGCCGTGCCGTCGATGCTGGACACGCTGGGCAAGAAGGGCTTCACGTTCGTCACGGTCTCGGAGCTGTACGGCAAGACGCCCGCGCCCGGGCGTACGTACACGGAGCGGTGACGGTCGCCGCGCCGGTTGCCGGTGCCGCGTGGGACCCTTGACACATGGGTTTCACCGGCTTTCCCGACGAGGCGTTCCTCTATTACGAGGGGCTTGAGGCGGACAACTCCAAGACCTACTTCACCCGGCACAAGCAGCTCTACGAAGAGGCGGTGCGCGAGCCCATGCTCGCGCTCACCGACGAGCTGGCGGCGGAGTTCGGGGCGGCCCAGCTCTTCCGGCCGTATCGGGATGTCCGCTTTTCCAAGGACAAGACGCCTTATAAGACCCATCAAGGGGCTTTTATCGACTTGTTGCCGGGGATCGGGCTCTACGTGGAGGTCAGCGCCGCGGGGCTGTTCATCGCGGGCGGGATCTACACGCAGGCGTCCGACCAGGTCGCCCGCTTCCGCGCGGCCGTGGACGAGGACCTCTCGGGCAAGGCGCTGGAGTCGATCACGGACGCGCTGACGGCGGCCGGATACGCGCTCTACGGCGAGCGGCTCAAGACCAAGCCCAGGGGGTTCACCGAGGACCATCCGCGGATCGAGCTGCTGCGCCACAAGTCGCTCTACGCGGGGGTGAGCTTCGAGCCCGAGCCGTGGGTGCACACGCAGGTGGTGCGCGAGCGCGTGGCGCAGACGTGGCGGGCCTGCGGGCCGCTGGTCGAGTGGCTCTGCGCCCACGTGCGGGGCAGCGAGCTCCCGCGCCGCTGACCGGGACCGCGGTCACTTCGTGGTGCTGCTCAAAGGGTCTGCGGGTCACTCCGGGGTGCTGGGGAGTGGGCTCGCGGGTCACTTCGGGGCGGTGCTGACCTGGTCGCCCTTGAGTATGCGGTCCACCGTCTGCCCGGCCGCCGACGTCGCCGCCGTCGTGCCCGCGGCCAGGACGATGGCCAGCGCCGGCGCCGCCAGGCTGCGTACGCTGCGCAGCGTACGCACCCGCGCCCAGGGCTCCCCGGCCAGGTGCATGATGCGCCACTCCCAGAACAACCCGAGCCCGACGCAGACCATCATCACCTGACCCACCACGATGCCCACCACCTGCGCCTTGTCGAACGGCCCGATGTCCGGTTCGACCAGCGTGGAGAGATAGCCGGACAGCTCGGTCAGCAGCGCCGCCGCCGTCAGGTGCAGGGCCTTGGTCATCGGCTGGGTGCCGCGCACGCGCGGATAGAAGTAGCCGAACAGGAAGCCGAAGGCCGGAAGCGTGACCAGGTAGCGCCCGTCGAAGACGAAGCTGGTCAGGTCCACGCCTTCGGGCCAGCCGTACACGAGCGCGAAGGGCAGGCTCAGCAGCAGGCTGACGGTGAAGGCGGCCACGCCGTTGTGCCACGGCGTGCACCCGGCGGCCGTGGCGAACGCCGTCTCCGGATGCCGCCCGTGCTCGCGCAGCGCCGCCTCCAGCGTCTGCCGTCGCTCGTCGAAGTCGGCCATCGACATGTCGCCCGCGCCGATCCTGTTCCGCCCGATGCGGTAGAGCTCCTGTTCGGAGACCAGCAGCAGCCGCTTGTGCAGGGCGGCCCGGACGAGCCGCCGGTGCTCCTCGTACGTGGCCGGCTCGGCGATGGCCGGACGCGGGCCGGTGAGCAGCCACCTGGCCGTGGCCCAGGCCACCAGGGACGTGATCGCCAGCAGCGGCAGCGGCACGTCGATGTCGGCCAGCGTGGTGCTGCCGCCGGGTGTGATGTAGAGCACCATCAGCACGGTGATCATGGTGGACTCGACGACCGGGTTGTCGATGGCCGCGAGCCGGCCGCCCAGCCGCCTCAGCCGCAGCACCAGCATCACGAATCCCATCAGCAACAGCCCGAGCACCCCGCGCACGATCGGATCGAGCACGAGGTTGCCGATCATGGGCTCCGGCCGGCTCACCGCCAGGCTCCACGACCCGGAGTCCAGCCACTCGGTCGGCCAGCCCTGCACGAGCAGGCTGACGAGCACGGCCGCCACCACGGCGGAGCGCTGCCACTGCTTGGTCGCCACGGCCACCGCGGCGATCGGGATCACGGCCCAGCCCAGCGCCAGGACCAGCCGGATGCTGTCGGGCGGGTACACCCCCGTCAGCAGCGCCCGCAGCCACAGCGCCAGCGCCAGCAGCCCGATCGCGGCCTCGGCCGACAGCACGGACAGGCGTACGATCACCGCCCGGACGCCCAGGTCCACGCTGAACGCGATCGCGGACCCGGCCGCCGCGACCGCGGCCACCGCGCCGCCGGCGAGCAGGGCCTGCCCCGACAGCTGCCCGTGCAGCCACGACCAGCTCAGCATGCCGAGGCCGACCACGACCCCCAGACCGGTCACGACCAGCAGGTCACGGGTCGTCCACGGCGGGCTGGTCGGCAGCACCCGCCCGGCGTGCCGCAGCGTGAGCGCCGGCACCGCGACGAACAGCACCACGTACGTCACCGCCACCCAGTCCTTCGCGACCAGCGGGATCAGCAGGGTGGGCGCGGCCAGCGCGAGCCCGATCACCAGCTCCCTGTTGGGCGGCCGCTGCCACCATCCCTTGCCGAGCGAGCGCAGCAGGTAGGCGAGCAGCGCGAGCGCGGTGAGGACGCCGAGCGCGGTGGCCCACGAGAAGTCGTCCGCCTCGACCACGTCGGCGAACCCGTACGAATCCGGCGCCAGGGTCATGCTCACCGGGTAGCCCCCGACGGCGAACTCCAGCCGCTCGGCCAGCTCCCTGTCCGGTGTGATCCCTTCGAGCCGCAGCACCGTCCACTCGCCGGGCAGCACCGCGATCGACCGGTCGGGCACGATGAGCGGGTCGGCGGCGGTGGGCGGGCCGAAGTCCAGCTTGAGCAGCTCGTCCATCTTGACCTGCCGCAGCAGCGTCACCGTGAACTTGGCCGTGGTGTGCCCGGCGTCCGAGACGAGGGCCGGGGCCAGGCGGGTCGTGGGTCCCAGCGCGGGGCCGTCCACCTTGATCGCGCCGAACACGGAGTCGACGGCCTGCGCGAGCGAATGCGGGAACCCGCCGCCCTGGCGCAACGCCCCGATGAGGGGATCCTCGGGGGTCAGCTTGAGCCAGTGGAAGACGGTCACCTTGACCTGGCGCTGGCGCGGATCGAGCCGTCCCTGGGGCACGGCCGCCAGATCCCGCTCACTCGCCCTGGTGACCATCACCTCCGTGGTGGCCTCGCGGGCCCAGCGGGCGACGGGGTCGGCGCGGCCGGCGGCGGCCGCCCACGGGTTGGGCGCCGTGATTCCTCTGGGCGGGGCAGGGCCCGCTACCGGTCTGGCTGCGACGGTGCACCAAACGATCGCCCCGAAAGACACCAGAGCCAGCCCGAACGCGATTGCGATCCGGAGCTTTCCCACAAATGGATGATTCTCCGGCAAGGCCGGATGTTCTATCTCATCGGGTCACGGTGTGATTACAGCTGCTCCCATAACAACTTTTCTTTACGGCAGGACCCGGGAGCGCCCATCCATCGCACGTGGCGGAGCCGGGACTCTTACTGCCGATACTTACCAGGAAGCCGCGCTTTGTTCGCATAAAAGCGAGCAAAGCGCGGCTTGTCAGAATCCTCGGCTCAGGCGCGCTTGGCGCGCGCGGCGGCGCGACCGCGGACGGAGGCGTCGAGCACCACCTTGCGGATGCGGACCGCGTCCGGGGTGATCTCCACGCACTCGTCCTCGCGGATGAACTCCAGCGCCTGCTCCAGCGACAGGTTGCGGGGCGGGATCACCTTTTCCGTCTCCTCGCTGGTGGAGGAGCGCATGTTGGTGAGCTTCTTCTCCTTGGTGATGTTCACGTCCATGTCGTCCGACCTGGAGTTCTCGCCGATGATCATGCCTTCGTAGACCTCGGTCGTCGGCGCGACGAACAGGGTGCCGCGCTCCTGAAGGTTGAGCATCGCGAACGCGGTCACGGGACCGGACCTGTCGGCCACCAGGGAGCCGTTGTTGCGGGTGCGCAGCTCGCCGAACCAGGGCTCGTAGGAGTCGAACACGTGGTGCACCAGGCCGGTGCCGCGCGTCTCGGTCAGGAACTCGGTACGGAAGCCGATCAGCCCGCGCGCCGGGACCACGAACTCCATCCGGATCCAGCCGGTGCCGTGATTGGTCATGTGCTCCATGCGGCCCTTGCGCACGGCCAGCAGCTGCGTGACCGCGCCCAGGTATTCCTCGGGGCAGTCGACCGTCAGGCGCTCGACGGGCTCGTGCACCTTGCCGTCGACGACCTTGGTGACCACCTGCGGCTTGCCGACGGTCAGCTCGTAGCCCTCGCGGCGCATCTGCTCGACCAGGATGGCCAGCGCCAGCTCGCCGCGGCCCTGGACCTCCCAGGCGTCGGGCCGGTCGGTGGGCAGCACGCGTAGCGACACGTTGCCGACGAGCTCCTTCTCCAGCCGGTCCTTCACCATGCGGGCGGTCACCTTCGAGCCCTTGACCTTGCCCACGAGCGGCGAGGTGTTGGTGCCGATGGTCATGGAGATGGCGGGCTCGTCCACCGTGATCAGCGGCAGCGGGCGCGGGTCGTCGGGGTCGGCCAGCGTCTCGCCGATCATGATCTCGGGGATGCCCGCGATGGCGATGATGTCGCCGGGGCCGGCCTCCTCGGCGGGCTTGCGCTCAAGGGCCTCGGTCATGAGCAGCTCGGTGATCTTCACGCGCTGGATCGTGCCGTCGGTGCGGCACCAGGCCACCTGCTGGCCCTTGCGCATGACGCCCTGGTGGATCCGGCACAGCGCGATGCGGCCGAGGTAGG
The DNA here is from genome assembly GCF_005889725.1 of Nonomuraea zeae. Lineage (GTDB taxonomy): Bacteria > Actinomycetota > Actinomycetes > Streptosporangiales > Streptosporangiaceae > Nonomuraea > Nonomuraea zeae. Next base: position 19,428 of record NZ_VCKX01000059.1, on the reverse strand, counting down.
AGGAGGCGTCGAGGTTGGTGACGTGCGCCTGGAGCGGCGCGTTGGGGTCGTAGGTCGGCGCCGGGATGGTCGACTTGATGATGTCGAACAGCGGCTCGAGGTCCTCGGAGTCGGGCATGCCGCCGTCGTCGGGACGGTTGAGCGAGGCCCGGCCGGCCTTGGCGGAGGCGTAGACGATCGGGAAGTCGATCTGCTCCTCGGTGGCGTCGAGGTCCATGAAGAGCTCGTAGACCTCGTCCACGACGTCCTTGATGCGGGCGTCGGGGCGGTCGACCTTGTTGATGCACAGGATGACCGGCATCTTCGCGGCGAACGCCTTGCGCAGCACGAAGCGGGTCTGCGGCAGCGGGCCCTCGGACGCGTCGACCAGCAGCACGACGCCGTCGACCATCGACAGGCCGCGCTCGACCTCGCCGCCGAAGTCGGCGTGGCCCGGGGTGTCGATGATGTTGAGGGTCATGCCGCCGTGCTTGACGGCGGTGTTCTTCGCGAGAATGGTGATGCCCTTCTCGCGCTCGAGGTCGTTGGAGTCCATGACGCGGTCATCGACATCCTGGTTCGCACGGAAGGCCCCGGACTGCCAGAGCATGGCGTCGACCAGCGTAGTCTTGCCATGGTCGACGTGCGCGATGATCGCGATGTTCCGCAGGTCGTCGCGGCTGTTCAAAGGCATGATGACGTCTCGCTCTGTGTCGTGGGGGCGGCCGCGCGAAGTCGCGACCTTATAAGTCTAGTTGATCCCCTCTGATGGCAAGAGCGGGACGAGGTGACGGCGGGCGTAAGAGCGGGCGTCGTCGTCGTTGCCCAAGGGGATCGCGCTGTCCGGAATGAGGACGAAAGACAGCGCGATGCGGATGAACATCTCCGCCACCGCCTCCGCGTCGGGAGTGTCGAGATGCTCGGCCAGCTGCTCCCTGGCCACCGCGAGGTACGGCCCCGCCTCCAGCGTGAGCTGCGGCAGGATCGTCTCGGGCTCGTTGGCCAGCAGGCCGCTCAGCAGGGGATGGCCGCGCACGAGACGCAACGTGATCGCGAACCCCTCCGTCACCTGGTCCGCCGGCGTCGGCAGCGGCGCCAGGGCCTGCTCGAACGCCTTCAGGAACCGCTTCAGCTCGCGCAGGATCACCGCCTGGATCAGATCGCCCTTGCGCGCGAAGCGCCGGTAGACGGTGACGCGGGCCAGCCCGGCACGCCTGGCGACGTCGTCCATGGTCAGCCGGCGCAGGCCCTGCTCCAGCATCCCGGCGTAGGCGGCGTCGAGGATGCGATCGAGGGAGTCGTCCCGCATGGATCAAGCGTACGGGGCCGCGTCCGCGCCGGGGCCCGGCCAGGGCGGGCCGCGCGCGGACGCCGGGCCGGGGCAGCTACATAGGCGGTTGCACAATTGTGCGCATGGCAATCGCGGCGGCGATACCTAGATTGGCGGCATGACCTGGACAGAGCTGGTTATGGCCGCAGCACCGATTCAGGGCGACCAACCGGCTGTGAGCGACGTCAGGACCGGCGAGGTGTTGTCGTACGCGGCCTTCATCCGGCGCGTCACGCGCGCCGCGGCGGGTCTGCGCCGTCTGGGTCTGCGTTACGGCGACCACGTGCTCGTCGACGTCCCGCTCGGCGCGACGCTGCCGGTCGCGATCCACTCCGTGGCCTGGGCCGGCGGGGTCTCCGTGCTCGGCTCGTGCGGCGCCGCCCGCATGATGATCACCCAGGCGCACTACGACCCCGGCACGGCTCGGGTGGAGCAGGTCTTCTCCTTCCAGCCGGTGGCCGGCGCCAAGCCGTTCGGCGAGCTGGTGGGCGAGCGCGGCCTGGAGTTCGGCCCGCTCGCGGGCCCGGCGGTGGTCGTCGGTGGCGAGCGCATGTTCGGCCACGACGAGCTGGCCGGCGACCTGCGCAGGCTGGCCGCCCGGCTGGTCATCGGCAAGGACGACGTCGTGATCAACGCGGTCAGCGAGTCGTTCAGGGGGCTGCGGGTGATCGACCTGGCCATGATGTCCGGCGCCCACGTCGTGGTCGCCCACGAGCCGAGCCTGGTGGGCTGCCGGGTGCTGGCCCAGGAGCGCCGGGCCACCCTGGTCGTCGCACCCTATGACCTGGCCAGACGCCTGCTCGGCGACCCGCTGCTGCGTGTCGTCGACGAAAGAGCGGTCGTAAGCTCGCTTGGACTGTGAAAAGTGCGACACTGTGGGAGAGTGTGATCCTTCCGCGACGCAGGGTGACCACATGCCAGAGCCCCCACGGCACAATCTTCCAGCAGAGCCCAACCGGTTCGTGGGTCGTGAGCGTGACCTCGACGATCTGCGCGGGCTGTTCGGCGAGACGCGGGTGGTGACGCTGTGCGGCGTCGGCGGCATCGGCAAGACCCGGCTGGCGCTGCGGGTGGCCGCCGGGCTGGTGCCCGCCTACCCCGACGGCGTCTGGCTGGTGGAGCTGGCCAGGTTCAGCAGGCCCGAGTTCGTGGCCCAGGAGATCGCCCGCGTGCTCGGCGTGCGGGAGGAGACCGGCCGACCGCTGCTCGACACCGTGACGGCCCGGCTGCGCGGCCTGCGCTGCCTGCTGCTGCTCGACAACTGCGAGCACCTGGTCGACAGGTGCGCCGAGGTGTCCGCGGCGCTGATCGCCGCCTGCCCGCGGCTGAGCATCCTGGCCACCAGCAGAGAGCCGTTGCGCATCGCCAGCGAGCTCATCTGGCGGGTGCCGCCGCTCGACCTGCCCGACATGGGCACCCCCGACGCCGAGTCCGTGCAGCTCTTCATGGACCGCTCGGCGGCGGCCGGCACCAGGCTCGGCCGGGAGAGCCTGCCCGACGTGGTGCGCCTGTGCCAGGCGCTCGACGGGCTGCCGCTGGCGCTGGAGCTGGCCGCGGCGCGCACGAGCCTGCTCAGCCCCGGGCAGATCGCCGACCGGATAGACGATCGCTTCTCGCTGCTGACCACCGGCGGGCGCACGGCCCCCGCCCGGCATCGCACGCTGCTCGCGACCGTCGAGTGGAGCTACGACCTGCTGTCGGCCAAGGAGCAGGTGCTGCTGCGCCGGCTGTCGGTGTTCGCCGGCGCCTTCGACCTGGACCTGGCCGAGCAGGTCTGCGCCGAGCGGCCCATCTCCGAGCCGGAGATCGTCGATCTGCTCGGCGGCCTGGTCGACAAGTCCCTCGTGCTGTGCGACGAGAGCCGCAGGCGCTACTGGCTGCTGGAGACCATCAAGCGTTACGCGGTCGAGCGCCTCGAACAGGCGGGTGAGCACGAGGTCCTGCGCGAGCGGCATCTCAACGTGCTCTGCGAGCTGCAGGCCCGCCATTTCACGACCGAGATGGTGACGCCGGACGTCCCGTGGCCCGAGCGGCTGGCGGCGCTGACCATGAGCAGGAGCCTGCTCGACGACCAGCGGGTGGCGCTCGACTGGGCGGCCGAGTCCGGTAACGCGCTGCTGGGCCTGCGCCTGTGCACGACCAGCACCGGGCTGCTGCCCATCGGCGGCAACCTGACGGAGATCGTCGCCTGGATCGAACGCCTGCTCTCGCTGGACCTGACCCATGTGCCCGACGGGCAGGTCGCGCACGCCAAGGCCTACCTCGCCTACGGGCTGGAGGCGCGAGACGAGCTGAGCCGCTCGCTGGAGGTGGCCGGGGAGAGCCTGGCGGGGCTGCCACCGCCGAACGTCTTCCCGCGCTGCGTCATGCACAGCCTCATGGTGGTGGTGCTGCTGCGCATCGGCCGGACCGACGAGGCGCTGCACCACGCGGAGGAGGGCCTGGCGCTGGCCACCAGCTCCGGCGACACCTGGAACCAGGCGGCGGGGCTGGCCGGGCTGTCCGCGGTGGCCCTGACCCGCGGCCGGTTGCGCGAGGCGCAGCGGCACGGCGAGGAGGCGCTCGCGCGGGCGCGCGCACACGGCCACCGCTGGATCATGGCCAGGACCGCGGCCCAGCTCGGCGCGGTGGCCGAGGCCCGCGGCGACCTGGTGGCCGCCCAGGCCCAGTACGAACTGGCCGTCCCCTGGCTGCAGGAGCTGGGCAGCGACCCGGAGCTGGCGCGCTGCCTGGCCAGGATCGGCAGGGTGGCGGCGATGCTGCACGAGTTCGCCACGGCCAGGGAGCGGCTGGCCGCGAGCCTCGCGCTGGGCCGGGCCACCGGGCAGCGCCAGGGGGTGGCCAGGTGCCTGGTGGGGCTGTCGGTGCTGGCCGAGTCCGAAGGCGACCTGGAGAGCGCCGTGCTGGCCGCCGCGGCGGCGGCCACGCTGCGCGAGTCGATCGGCCAGCAGTCGGCCACGACCAGGATCGAGGAGCTGCTCGGCCGGGCCCGCACCAAGCTGGGCGACGGCCGCACCACCTCGCTCTGGTCGCGCGGCCGGGCCATGAGCCCCGACGACGCCGCCCACCACGTGCTCGAAGGCGAGCGGCTGGCGAGCGCCGGCCCCGTGGCGACCGAGCCGGTCAGACACTCGCTGCTGACCGCGCGCGAGAGGGAGATCGCGGGCCTGCTCACCCGAGGGCTGTCCAACCGGGCCATCGCGGAGGAGCTGGTGATCAGCCCGGCGACCGTCGCGCGCCACATCGCCAACATCATGGAGAAGCTCGGCTACACCTCGCGGGCGCAGATCGCGGTGTGGGCCGCCGAGCGCTCCGGCGATTCTGCATAGGGATCTGCATATTCCGCCCCATGTATGCATGTGACGCCCTCCCTAGCGTGGGCTGCATGGATGAGCGCATCGTCATGGTGGACTCAGGCACCGGCCTGGAGCTCACCGAGGAGCAGCTGGACGAGAGGTCCGCCGTCGCGACCGTCCAGTTGCGGCGCAGAGGAGTGCGCACGGGTGACACCGTGCTCATCTGCCTGCCGGTCGGGCCCGACCTGCTGGTGGCCGCCGACGCGGTGATCGCCGCGGGCGGCGTCGCCTGGCCGGTGCCCGCCGACCTCGACACGGGCTCGCTCAGAGACCGGATCAAGGCGAGCGGCGCCCGCGTGATGATCTCCGATCTGCCGCACGCCCTGGACGCGGCGGACGAGTCGCGCGTACGCGTCGTGATGAGCGTGGCGGACCTGAGCGCTCTACATTCGTATCCGGGCAGTCGCCGAATCTGCGCGGAAAGTGATCGCACGGAGCGCTGAAGCGGTGGACACTGAGCAGGGATGAGATCCGCCGCGACCGCTTGGGCCCCTCATGACCACGCAACTCCTGCACAACCTGCCCGCCGAGCCCAACCGCTTCGTCGGACGCGCGAGAGACGTGGCCGAGCTGAGCACGCTGGTCCACGAAGAACGCGTGATCACGCTCAGCGGGGTCGGCGGCATCGGCAAGACCCGCCTGTCGCTGCGCGTGGCGGCGCAGGCCGTGCCCCGGTTCGCCGACGGCGTGTGGCTGGTGGAGCTGGCCCGCATCGGCGATCCTGCGCTGATCGTCAACGAGCTGGCCGAGGTGCTCGGCGTTCGTGACGAGGCTCCTGGGCGGTTGCTCGACGGCCTGCGCGTGCGCCTGCGCGAGGCCAGCACGCTGGTCGTCCTGGACAACTGCGAGCACCTGGTCGAGCACTGCGCCGAGCTGGTGACCGGGCTGATCGCCGAGTGCCCCGAGCTGCGGTTCCTGCTGACCAGCCGCGAGCCGCTGCGGATCCCGGGCGAGCTGATCTGGCGGGTGCCGCCGCTGGAGCTGCCCGACGACCACCACCCCGACGCCGAGTCCGTGCTGCTCTTCGTCGAGCGGGCGCTGGCGGCGGGCGCGCGGGCGGTGGCCGCCTCCATGGACGACGTCGTACGCCTGTGCCGCGCGCTCGACGGGCTGCCCCTGGCGCTGGAGCTGGCGGCGGCCCGCACCAGCGTGCTGAGCCCCGGCCGGATCGCCGACCGGATCGGCGACCGGTTCAGGCTGCTCACCTCCGGCGACCGTACGGCTCCCGCCAGGCAGCGCACGCTCCTCGCCACCGTCGAGTGGAGCCACGACCTGCTCACCCCCAAGGAGCGGGTGCTGCTGCGCCGGTTGTCGGTGTTCGCCGGGCAGTTCGACCTGGAGCTGGCCGAGCGGGTGTGCGCGGACGGCGGCATCGTGCGCAGGCTCGACCTGCTCGATCTGCTCGGCGGCCTGGTGGACAAGTCGCTGGTGATGCACCTCGACGGCGCGGGCCGCTACCGCCTGCTGGAGACCATCAGGGATTACGCCGCGCAGCGGCTGGAGGAGGCGGGTGAGGCCGGACGCCTGCGCGACCGGCACCTGCGCGTCATCTGCGAGGAGATGGAGCACCACTACGAGGCGGGCTCGCTGGACCGGCGGACGCCGTGGCCCGAGCGGTTCGCGCACTTCACCAAGGGCCGCGGCCTGCTCGACGACTGCAGGATCGCGGTCGGCTGGGCGGTGGCCTCGAAGCAGCCCGTGCTCGGGCTGCGCCTGGCCCGCGCGGCGCTGGCCGTGCTCGCGGTCCGCGGCGACCTGGGGGAGAGCGTCGGCTGGCACGAGCGGCTACTGGCGCTCGACCTGTCCGCGGTGCCGCCCGACCTGATCGCGGTGGCCAAGGGCGGCCTGGCGTACGGGCTGGAGCTCGGCGACGAGCTGGCCCGCGCGGAGGAGCTCATCGTGCAGGGCGTCGAGGAGCAGAAGAAGCACCCCTACACGCACTGGCTCGGCATCACCTACGGAGTGGCGCTGACCGTCTTCTTCCGCACGGGGCAGAGCGACAAGGCGCTGCGGTACCTGGAGGAGCTGGAGGCGGCGGCCCGCGCCCACGACGACCTGTTCAACCTGGCCACCGTCAGGATCGCGCAGCTCAACCTGGCGCTGTTCCACGGCCGGTTGCGCCAGGCGCGGCGCAGTGGGGAGGAGGCCCTGGCCCTGGCCAGGGAGTCGGGGCACCACTGGACGCTGGCCAGGGCGCTGGCCCATCTGGGGGCGGTGGCCGAGGCCGCGGGCGACCTGGAAGCGGCGCTGTCCCATCACGGCGCCGCGCTGCCGCTGCTGCGGGACATGGACAACCGGGTGGAGCTGGCCCGCTGCCAGGCCCAGCTCGGCAGGGTGGCCGCCGGTCTCGGCGACTACGCCGCCGCCCGAGCACATGTGGCCGCGAGCCTGGCCCTGAGCAGGCAGACGGGGCAGCGCAGGGGGATCGTGCGGGCGCTGATGGCCATGTCGGCGCTGGCACGGGCACAGGGCGACCTCGAAGGCGCCGTGCTGGCCGCGGCGGCCGCCACGGTGCTGCGTGACGCCATCGGGCAGTTCGGCACGCCAGGGCGCGTCCAGGAGCTGCTGGCGCAGGCCCGTGCGGAGCTCGGCGAGGGCCGGGTGGCGTTGCTGTGGGCGACGGGGACGGAGCAGCCCGCCGACGAGGTGGCCAGGCGGGTGCTCGACCGCGAGGCGGCGCCCGCGCGGCGGCCGGTGTCCGTGGCGCCCGAGCCGCGGTACGGCGGGCTGACCGCCAGGGAGCGGGACATCGCCGTGCTGCTCGCCCGCGGGCTGAGCAACCGGGCCATCGCGCTGGAGCTGGTGATCAGCACGGCCACGGTGGCCAGGCACGTCGCCAACATCATGGAGAAGCTGGGATTCTCCTCCCGGGCGCAGATCGCGGTGTGGGCGGCCGAGCACGGGGCGGATTCCGGACGAACATAAGCTGACATCCATGCCTTTCGCGCCCAATTTCCCCGTGATGCTGAGGACCGAGGACGGGGTCCGCATCGACGCCGCACACACCCCGCCTCTGCGCAGCGGAGGCCATGGGCACGACATGGGACTCGGGATCGTCGTGGCGCACGGGTTCACGGGGTCGTGGCGGGAGCGGTCCGCGCGCCGGATCGTGCACGTGCTGAGCGGCTACGGCGGTGTGATCGCGTTCGACTTCCGCGGGCACGGGCGTTCCGGCGGCGAGACCACCGTGGGTGACCTGGAGATCCTCGACGTCGAGGCCGCGGTCAGGCACGCCCGCGTGATCGGCTACTCGAAGATCGCGGTGGTGGGGTTCTCGATGGGCGCGGCGGTGGCCGTGCGGCACGCTGGCCTGCGCGGCGGCGTGGACGCGGTGGCCGCGGTGAGCGGACCCGCCCGCTGGTACTACCGGGGCACCAAGCCGATGCGCCAGGTCCACTGGGCGATCGAGCGGCCGTTCGGCCGGTGGGCGGCCCGGGTGGCCAAGCGTACGAGGATCATGCGCGGCCAGTGGGACCCGATCCCGATGCCGCCGCACGAGGCCGCCGCGCTCATCTCGCCGACCCCGCTGCTGATCGTCCACGGCGACGCCGACACGTTCTTCCCGCTCGAACACGCGCACCAGCTCTACGGCGGCGCACGCGAGCCCAAGGAGCTCTGGATCGAGCCCGGATACGGTCACGCGGAGTCCGCGGCGACCCCCGATCTCATCCGCAGAATCGGCAAATGGATCTCCTCGAACTTTTCGTGAGTAATACACGTCTACCTAGGGCGGATGGAAAGAAACCACCGGGAGAAAGTCCCTGGGGAAGGAAACCGCCGATGCGGTGGACATGGGACATACTTCTGTGGTCGGACGGTCGCTCACAGTAGGGCGCGTCCAGCGGCCTGCGAGCAGGTCGTGGTTTGCACACCTAGCGTCGCGGGGGCGCGCTGGGTGAGCAGCCCGCAACGACGAGGGCCCCGCGGCACGCGCGGGGCCCTGACTCGCGGCCGGTCAGCCCAGCCGGGCGATCGTCTTGTACTCCAGGTAGCCGCTCAGGCCCTCGGGGCCCAGCTCGCGGCCGATGCCGCTGGCCTTGTAGCCGCCGAAGGGCGCGTTGGACTCCAGCATGAAGCAGTTCACGCCGTAGGTGCCCGTGCGGACCTGGCGGGCCACGTCCATGCCGTGCTCGGTGTCGGCGGTCCACACCGTGCCGGCCAGGCCGTAGTCGCTGTCGTTGGCGATCCTGATGGCGTCGGCCTCGTCGTCGTACGGGATCACGGCCAGCACCGGCCCGAAGATCTCCTCGCGGGCGATGCGCATGTCGTTGGTGACGCCGGCGAAGACGGTGGGCGAGACGTACCAGCCGCGGTCGTACGGCCGGTCGAGCCCGCCGGTGACGACCTTGGCGCCCTCCTCCATGCCGATCTTGATGTACGCCTCGACCCGGTCCTGCTGGCGCTTGGCCACCAGCGGGCCGATGCCGGTCGACGGGTCGGCCGGGTCGCCGACGGGCTGGGAGTTGACCATGCCCGCGACCGCCTCGACGACCTCGTCGTAGCGGCTCTGCGAGGCCAGGATGCGGGTCTGCGCCACGCACGCCTGGCCGTTGTTCATGAGCGAGGCGATCGCCAGCATGCCCATGCTGGAGGCCAGGTCGGCGTCGTCGAGGATGATGGCGGCCGACTTGCCGCCCAGCTCCAGGCTGACCCGCTTGAGCTGCTCGCCGCAGATGGCCGCGATGCGCCGGCCGGCCGCCGTCGAGCCGGTGAAGGCCACCTTGTCCACGCCGGGGTGCGAGATCAGGTGCTCGCCGGTCTCGCGGCCGGCGGCCACGATGTTGAGCACGCCGGCCGGCAGGCCCGCCTCGACCGCCCACTCGGCCAGCAGGTACGCGTCCAGCGGCGTCTCGGGCGCCGGCTTGAGCACGATCGTGCAGCCGGCCAGCAGCGCGGGCGCGAGCTTCGTCATCGTGACGAACTGCGGCACGTTCCACGGCACCACGGCCGCCACCACGCCCACGGGCTCCCTGCGGACGGTGATCGGGCCGAACAGCCCCGGCCGCTGCTCCTCCTGGACGAAGGTCTTGCCGAGCTCGGCGTAGTACTGCAGCATGCCCAGCGGCTGAGGGGCCTGTGCCAGGTTGGAGAAGGTGATGGGCGAGCCCATCTCCTCGGTGATGAGCTGGGCCATCTCGGCCTGCCGCTCGTTGTAGATCGCGGCCAGCCGGCCGAGCACCTCGGCCCGCTCGGCGAACGACAGCCGCGGCCACGGCCCGTGGTCGAACGCCTGCCGGGCCGCGGCGATCGCGCGCTCCATGTCCTCGGGCGTGCCGTCGGGCACCCGGCCGACGAGCTCCTCGGTGTGCGGGGAGATGACGTCTATCGTTCCGGTGCCCGCTGGGGCCACCCATTCGCCCCCGATGAACAGCGTGTCGTGCTGGCGCATGTCGTGAGCCTCCTGCTTGACCGAATGCTTGCTCGCTAGAGGAATGCCTCAAGGCGACCGAACCATGTTCTGTCCGGACACGCAAGAGGGACACGGCACGCCCGTGCCGTGTCCCTCCCAGGCCCATCGAAGGCCCGTCAAAGGTCCCTCAACGGTCCCTGAGCGTCCTCAGACGCCCCTCAGGGGCGTCAGCGCGGATCGCCGAGCAGGTGCCGCATGGACCTCTTGACCAGGTCTGTACGCGCGGCCTGGTCGGTCACGCTCTCAGCGCCGAATCCGAGATACACCGTGTCCTGGGTGGTGATCCCCGCGCCCTCCTCGAACACCTGGTCCGTCCGGAACCAGTTGTTGATCGACGGCGCCGAGCCCTCCGGCGGCGCGCCGGCGGCCCAGCCGCCCAGGTCCGACTCGAACGAGGTCGACTCGGTCGTGGCGCCGTCCAGGGTGACCGCGAAGTCGTCCAGGAAGACGCCCGCCCCCTGGGTGCTCCAGTCGCTGATGTAGGAGATGGACAGCTCGACCTGCTTGCCCGCGTACGGGGTCAGGTCGATCTTCCACTGCTGCCAGCCGGCCGAGTTGCCGGAGGCGGCGTTCCACGAGCCGGAGGTGCCGGTCGGCTCGCAGGCCGGGCCCTGGTAGCGCTGCGTGAACGGGTGGATCGTGCGCCAGCCGCCGCTGTTCTCCGTCAGGCAGCTGTCGCCGGTGTCCGCGCTGGTGTGGCCGTTGGCGTCCGGCAAGGTGGTCCAGTCGTCGCCGCCCGCCGTCCTGGCCTCGACCGTGAGGAAGTCCCAGGCGCTCTCCGTGTCGTACGACGTCCAGAACGACAGGTCGCCGCCGCTCTTCCCGGTCAGGTCGATGGTCTTGGTCAGCCGCTTCCACGAGACGTCGGCGATGCCGCTGTAGACGTCCCACGCGCCGGTGTGCGGGTCGAAGGGGCCGCCGGGGCGTACCCACTTGATCGGGGCGGAGCTGGCGAACTGCGGGAACTGCGCCGGGGGCAGGATCGCCGAGGTGGCCACGAACGAGTTGGTGTGGCCCGGCTCGATCGTGGCGCCGAAGCCGTCGAACTTGCCGCCGACGCCCTGGAGGGCGAACGGCTGTCCCGACTCGTCGGTGCCCGCGTCGTCGAAGAAGACGTAGGCGCCCAGCCAGTACTGCTGGAAGTCGTTGAACACCGGGATGCACGGCGGGTCGTCCGGCACCGTGCACTCCGCCTGCGCCGGCTGGTCGGGCTGGTAGTAGTACAGGCCGTTGTTGTTCTGCGCGTACGACGGGTACTTGCCGGCGTGCAGCAGCTTGCCGCCCTCGTTCAGGTAGTCGCGGACCGCCAGCTCGGTGTCCACGCCGCCCTTGGAGGTGGTGCCGCCCACCTGGCCGGTCGTCCTCGGGATGATGTCGTCGCCGGTCTCCCAGACCACCGCCTTGTAGTGGCTGAGCACGCCGAGCGGGTGCGGCGCCTTGCGGCCCAGCCTGTCCATGTCGTACACGTCCGAGGTGTAGCCCGCCGCGGTGAGCGCGGCGGCGTACTCGTCGGCGTACTTGGCCTCGGTCACGCCCTGCGCCGGGCTGATGCCGGTGACGTCCTCGGCGGCCAGCACCAGCACCTGGCCGCCGATGTCGGTGGCGACGGTGTAGGTGAAGTCGGCGCTCTTCCTGCCGATCGAGCTGAACCAGACCTTGACCTTGTCACCCGGCTTCGTGCCGGTGATCTTGCCGCGCAGCCGGTGGTAGTAGCGGTTGTAGCCCTTGCCGTAGCGCTCGCCGCCCTTCCACTCGCCGGTCAGCGACACCTTGGTACGGCCGCCGTTGACCTGGTAGTTCAGGAACACCGGGCCGAGCTTGCGCTTGGCGTTGACCTGGACGACCTGGTCCCTGCCGTAGCTGAGCTCGAACGGGTCGATCTCGAAGTCCGGGGTCCTGTTGCCCAGGTGGGTCACCGGCTCGACCGGGTTGACCGCCGACTTGGCGACGTCGAGCGCGAACGGCAGGCCCTTCTCGAACTCGGCCTGCACCAGCGCCTCGTCATCGGGGAAGACGAAGCCGCAGCCGTCGCAGCCCTCGTCGAGCTCGGGCGTCCAGGACAGCGTCCCGTACTGGGCGTGCGCCTGGTCGTTGGTGTCGCCGTTGGTCGTGTAGAGCTCGGCGCCGAGGTCCGGGTCGAAGCCGGGGATGGCGGGGTTGGCGTCGTTCCCGGTGAGCGCCTCGTAGATCGGGTTGTCGGCCGTCTCCGTGGCGATCTGCACGCCGATCGGGTAGAGCAGCAGCGGGCCGAAGGAGTGGTAGTTGAGCTGCATCTCGAACCCGACGCGCCGCAGCAGGCCGTCCATGGCCCTGGTCTCGGGCTCGCTGGCCGGTCCCGAGCCGCGGAAGGTCTCGCTGCTGGGGATGCTCGACGAGCCTTCCTCGTCGTAGTGGAAGTTCGTGGGGAAGTTCCTGTTGGGGTCGACGCCGTCGCCGATCCTGATCTGGCCGTCGCCGTCGTTGTCGCGCAGGTTCTTGCGCCACAGGCGGTTGCCCTCGGTGAAGGTGAAGTCGTAGCCGTCGGGGTTGGCCACCGGCACGAACCACAGCTCCGTCTTGTTGAGCAGGTCCCGGAGCGCGGTCTTGTTCGCGACGACGTACTTCAGCAGGCGCAGGTCGACCTGGGTGGAGATCCACTCGCGGGCGTGCTGCGTGGCCGAGTAGAGGGTCGAGGGCTTGATGCCGTCGGGCAGCACCCTGGCGCCGGTGGTCACCTTGGCCGCCAGGATGTCCTGGCCGCGCAGCGTCTTGCCGATCGACTGGAGCTTGACGATGTCCCTGTTGGCGTTCGCGACGGCCTTGAGCTGGTCGGCGATGCCGCCGGGCTCCGAGTAGGACTTGTAGACGGTGTAGCCGCCCGCGGCCTGCGCCTTGGCGGCCTCCAGCTGCGTCTGGCCCTGGGGGTTGCGCACGGGCTGCGGCCGGTAGCCGAGCTTCTTCAGCGCGTCGAGGTCGGTCTGGGCCGCGGTGAGCTCGACGTGCTCCTTGCCGCCCTTGCTCTCCTGCTGGACGACGTCGAAGCCCTTCTCCCTGAGCGTCTGGGCGGTGCCGGGCGGGCTGTCGAGCTCGTACAGCTCGATGCGGTCGCGCGCGGGCAGCGGGTCCAGCGACGCCTGCGCGGGAAGTGCCACGATTGAGGTGCCTAAGCCGATGATCACGGCGGCGACGATTGTCAAGGTACGAGACACGGTCTGCCCCTTCGCAGAGACGAGTTCGATCGCCATCTCAGACCGTTGGAGCGATCTATACAAGGCCCAATCTTTTAGATCTTCCTTATATCCGACAAATACCTAAAAACATCGCCAAAGGTGCGGCAGTTCGGTCGTTCGGATGACAGGCATCAAGATCATCTTCTATAGTTTCGGTCCGTCTATGAGGGGAGGGGACGGGTGTGAGAATCTGGCGATCCGCCGTTCTTGTCGCCGTTCTCGCCGGGCTGCTCGCACTCCCCGCGCCGCAACCCGCCCTGGCCGACCCCACCCCCGCTGAGCTGCGCAAGCTCACCAAGCAGGCGGCCAGGCTGAATGACCTCTACCGCGGCCAGATCCAGAGCCTGGAGGAGATCAGGATCCAGGCCAAGAAGGCCACCGACACCTCCGGAGACCTCGACGCGCAGCTCAAGGCCGCGCAGGCCGACGTCGGCCGGATCGCGCAGACCTCCTACATCGTGGGCCCGCTGGACAACATCCAGCTCATCGCTCCCAGTACGGACCCGTACAAACTGCTGGGGCAGGCGGCCAACATGGCCTTCATGGCCGGCGAGCGCACCCAGCGGGTCCAGAACATCCAGAAGCTGATCGAGAAGTCGAAGACCGCGAAGGTCGAGGCCAACGACAAGATCGAGAAGCTGCGCAAGGAGATCAAGGCCATGCAGGCCAAGCGGCGCGACATCGAGCGCCTGCTCGCCAAATACGGCTTCCAGCAGCCCGGCGGCGCCGAGGGGCTGACGCCGCGCATGATCTCCGTGCGCGCGGAGATCATGCAGAATTTCCCGATGAAGTACGGCGTGGGCTGCCTGCGTCCCGGCGACCCCGGCGAGCACGGCAAGGGCCGGGCCTGCGACTTCATGATGTCCAGCGGCGGCAGGATGGCCGCCGGCGCCGACGCCGACCGGGGTGACGCCCTGGCCGAATGGCTCATCCAGAACGGCTCCAGGCTGGGCGTGATGTACATCATCTGGAAGCAGCGCTACTACGACATCCGCTCAGGCGGCGGCTGGGACCCGATGTCGGACCGCGGCGGCGTGACGGCCAACCACTACGACCACGTTCACGTGTCGGTGTTCTGAGCCATCAGAAAGTCCCTCAGCCAGTGGTAGGAGCGCTTCGGCGTGCGGCGCTGGGTCGCGAAGTCCACGTGCACCAGGCCGAAGCGCTGGTGGTAGCCCTCGGCCCACTCGAAGTTGTCCAGCAGCGACCAGGCGAAGTAGCCGCGCACGTCCACGCCCTCGTCCATGGCCCGGTGCATGGCCGCGAGGTGACCCTCCAGGTAGGAGACGCGGGCGGTGTCCTCGATCGTGCCCGCGTCGGTGAGCTCGTCGGGCTGGGAGCAGCCGTTCTCGGTGATCATGATCGGCGGGAGCGCGGTCCCGTACCGGGACCTGAGGCCCGTCAGCAGCTCGCGCAGGCCGTCGGGGACGACCGGCCAGCCGAAGGCAGTGGTGGGGTGGCCGGTGATGCCCGCGTCCGTGAACGGCAGCTCGGGGGAGGCCGGGGCGGCGATGCGGGTGGGGTTGTAGTAGTTGATGCCGAGAACGTCCAGCGGGGCGGAGATGGTGGCCAGGTCCCCGTCGCGCAGGAAGTCCAGCGCCGGGGTGTAGGCCGACAAGTCCGGATATCTCCCGAGGAGGACCGGGTCGTTGAACAGGCGGTTGTGCAGGATGTCATAGGCGTCCGCGGCCTTCAGGTCGGGCTCCTCCCGCGAGGCGGGCCAGACCGGCGTGCAGTTGTTGGTGAGCGCCACCTGGCGGGCCCCCGACGCCCTGAGCGCCTGCACGGCCAGGCCGTGCGCGAGTAGCTGGTGATGCGCGGCCGGCAGCGCGCCCGTCAGCAGGGCCTGGCCGGGGGCGTGCAGGCCCAGGGCGTGGCCGTAGGCCATGTGGACGAACGGCTCGTTGAGCGTGATCCACAGGGGGACGCGGTCGGCCAGGCGCTCGGCGACGACGCGGGCGTACTCGGCGAAGATCGGGGCGATCTCGCGGTTCATCCACCCGCCCCGGTCCTGAAGGGCCTGGGGCAGGTCCCAGTGGAACAGCGTGGGCACCGGCTGGATGCCCGCCGCCAGCAGCGCGTCCACGAGCCGGTCGTAGAAGTCGAGCCCGCGCCCGTTCACCGCGCCGTCGCCGAGCGGCTGCACGCGCGGCCAGGAGATCGAGAAGCGGTAGGCGTTCAGCCCGAGCCCGGACATGAGCGCGACGTCCTCGCGCCACCGGTGGTAGTGGTCGCAGGCCACGTCCCCGGTGTGCCCGTCTCTGGTGCGGCCGGGCTCGCGGGCGAAGGTGTCCCAGATGGACGGGCCCCTGCCGTCTTCCTCGGTGGCGCCCTCGATCTGGTAGGCGGCCGTGGCCGTACCCCATAGGAACATCCCAGGCTCCCTGCTACTTCGCGAGTGTGGCTCATGTTATCTGAAGCCGAAGTGGCAAGCTTTACCTGCTGGTAATACGTAAGGATGGAGGCATGACGAGTACCTTGCGCCGCCGTCCCGCCCAGCGCCGGAGCGTGGAGCGGGTGGAACGGATGCTCGACGAGTGCGCGCTCCTGCTCGACGCGGTCGGCTACGAAGCGCTGACCACGAAGGAGGTCGCGCGCCGTGCCGAGGTGCCGATCGGCACGTTCTACCAGTTCTTCCACGACAAGCAGGGGCTGGTGCGCGCGCTGGCGCGGCGCAACCTGGAGGCGTTCCTGCACCGCATCACCGAGCGCATCGCCGTGGCAGAGCTCGGCCACTGGACGGATCTGGTGGACCTCGCCATCGACGAGTTCGTCGACATGAAGCGCACCACGCCCGGGTTCGCCGTGCTGGACTTCGGCGAGGTGCTCGTCACGCCCGGAGGCATTCCCGTCGAGGGCACCAAACGGGCGCTCGACGGGAAGCAGGACAACAACGCCGTGGTGGCCGAGCGGCTGCGCAGCCTCACGCTCGACCTCCTGGACGCGCCCGCCGGGCCCGGGCTCGACCGCGCCCTGCTGGTGGCGGTCGAGGCCACGGACGCGGTGCTCAAGCTGGCCTTCAGGGCCGACCCCTGCGGCGACCCCGTCCTGATCGCCGAGTGCAAGCAACTGGTCCGCCGCTACCTCGCCGACCACCTGCCGTGATCGGCCGGGCCCCGGGCCCGGTCAGACGGCGGCGTCCATCCGGGCGCGCAGCTCGCCGTCCAGCTTGAGGTCCGCCGCCCCGAGGGCCTCCTCCAGCTGGCCCATCGTGGAGACGCCCACGATGGGCACGATGCCGTCGGCCAGCAGCCAGGCCAGCACGACCTGGTTCGGGGTGGCGCCCAGCTCCTTCGCGACCTCGCGCAGGACGGCGAGGCGCCGGGTCGTGCCCGGGTGGTCGTAGATCTCCTGGATCGGCCGGTCCTCCCGCGTGTAGGCCCCGAACATCAGCGTGTTGTACGCCCACAGCGTCAGGTCCGGCTCGGCGGCCAGGTAGTCGAGGGTCTCGTCGGAGACCAGCGTGTGCCCCGCCTCCGGGAGCCTGACGAGCGGGCGCGGGCGCAGATACGTGTGGCGCAGCTGCAGGTGGGTGTAGGGCAGCCAGCCGTGCGCGGCCGAGACGGCCCTGGCCCGCTCCAGCCGCCAGGCCGCGATGTTGCTCGCGCCCGCGCTGCGGATCTTGCCCTGCGTGCCCAGCTCGGCGAGCGCCCCCAAGGTCTCTTCGAGCGGGACCGAACGGTCTTCGATGTGCGACCAATACACATCGATGTAGTCCGTCCGCAATCTCCGCAGGCTGCCTTCCGCAGCCTTGACCACGGCGGTCGCGGACAGGCCCTCCGCAGAGTCCAGGGTGAGGTCGCCGGCGACGGTGGGGCGGGCGCCGCCCTTCGTGCTGATGACCATCTCGTCCCGGTTTCCGCGAGCGGCCAGCCAGTCCCCGATGGCCAGCTCGCTCTCGTCGCCGGTGCGGCCCTCGACCCAGAAGGGGTAGTTGTTGGCCGTGTCGAGCCTCGTGCCGCCGGCTTCGTGGAAGCGGTCGAGGATGGCGAAGGTGTCGTCCAGGCTCACGCTGGTCCCGAAGGGGATCGTCCCGAGTGCGATGTTCATGGGCTCGACTCTGAGAGCTGGAGCGCACTCCATGTCAAGCCGGTTGACCTGGAGTGTGCTCCAGGTGGGATATTGGTACGCGTGAGCGTGTACACCCCCGCGGAAGTGGTCGAGGAGACCGGCTTCAGCCTCGACACCTTGCGCTACTACGAGAAGATCGGCCTGCTGGAGCGCGTCGGCCGGAACGCGGCCGGGCAGCGCAGGTTCAGCCAGGAGGACGTCGGCTGGCTGGGCATGGTCCGCTGCCTGCGTGACACGGGGATGCCCATCGCCAAGATGCTGCGCTTCGCCGAGCTCGTACGCGCCGGCGACCACACCATCCCCGACCGCATCAAGCTCCTGGAGGAGCACGACCGGCAGGTCCAGGCCCAGATCGCGAACCTCGCCGAGCGGCAGAGCTTCATCCACAACAAGATTTCCTACTACCGAAGCGTCCTGTAGCGCCGCCTTTGCGGTCCGGCTGTTAAACCAAGATCCATGGCCGGACCGAGAGCAAGGTGGAGCAACCTGCCCATGCGCCGCGTCGCCCAGCTCTGCGCGGTGCTGCTGTTCACCCTGCTCGTCCACGTCACGCTCATCCAGGCGTTCGGGTCGCAGGCGCTCAACGCCGACCGCAGGAACGAGCGCCCGCTCATCGCCAAGTTCGACCATCCGCGCGGCGACATCCTCACCTACGACGGCACCGTCATCGCCACCAGCCGCCCGGCCGGCGAGGGCCCGTACGGCTACCGGCGCGTCTACCGCAGCGGCGAGCTCTACGCGCCCGTCACCGGCTACCTCGCGCTGCGCCGCGCCACGGGCATCGAGCAGGCCCAGGACGCGGTCCTTTCCGGGGACGACGCCAAGGTCAGGGTGCGCTCGCTGGTCAGGGACGGGCGCGTCGAGGGGGCCGACGTCCGGCTGACGATCAGCGATCGGGCGCAGTGGGCCGCGTACCAGAGCCTCAAGCAGACGGGGATCCCGGGGGCGGCGGTGGCCATCAACCCGGCGACCGGCGCGATCCTGGCGCTGGTCAGCTATCCGTCGTTCGACCCGAACACCCTCGCCGGCTTCGACGCCGCCCGGATCGCCGAGACGACCAGGCGGCTCAGAGAGTCGCCCGCGCAGCCCCTGCTGAACCGGGCGCTGAACCAGCTCTATCCGCCCGGCTCCACGTTCAAGCTGGTCACCACGGCCGCGGCGCTGGCCTCCGGCGAGTACACGCCCGCCGCCCTGGTGAACGCCCCCACCCGGCTGCGGCTGCCCGGCACCCCGACCTACCTCCAGAACGCGGGCCACGCGGCCTGCGGCGACACCCGGCCGACCCTGACGTACGCGTTCCAGGTCTCCTGCAACACCGCCTTCGCCAACATCGGGCTCCAGCTCGGCCAGGACCTGCTCAGGGACCAGGCGGAGGCGTTCGGCTTCAACGCCCCGGGGCTGACCGTCCCGCTGGCGACCACCCCGAGCAGGTATCCGCCGGAGATGGACCGGGCCCGGACGGCGCTGGCAGCCATCGGGCACCACGACAACCGGGCCACGCCGCTGATGATCGCCATGCTGTCGGCGGCCGTCGCCAACGACGGGGTGCTGATGCGGCCGTACCTGGTGGAGGAGGCGCGCCTGCCCGACGGGTCCGTCTTCAACCGGGCCAACCCCGCGCCGTACCGGACGGCCATGTCGCCCACCCTGGCCGGCCAGCTGGCCCAGATGATGACGACGGTGACCCGCGCGGGAGGCACGGGGACGGGCGCGGCCATCCCCGGCGTGGAGGTGGCCGCCAAGACCGCCATCCTGGAGACGCTGCCGGGGACCGAGGACCACGCGCTCGTGACGGCCTTCGCGCCCGCGGACGCGCCCGAGGTGGCGGTGGGGGTCGTGCTGGAGCGTCCCGGCGCGCGGGCCGACGCCGTGGCCCCCATCGCCCGCGCCATCATCGAGGCCGCACTCGCGTAGGGCCGCCCGGTCAGCGGTAGGCGGTGGCCTGGAGGGTGTAGAGGTCGGCGTAGAGGCCGTCGAGTGCCATGAGGGTGGCGTGGTCGCCCTGTTCGGTGATCTTGCCGTGGTCGAGGACGTAGATGCGGTCGGCGTAGCGGACGCTGGCCAGGCGGTGGG
>NZ_VCKX01000596.1 GCF_005889725.1 Nonomuraea zeae | reverse complement strand
GCGGTTGGTGGCTTATGTGGTGCTGTCGGGCGAAATTTCGGTTGATGTCGTGCGGGAGTTCGCCGCGGCGTGGTTGCCGGAGTACATGGTGCCCTCGGCGGTGGTCGTACTCGACGAGCTGCCGGTGACCGTCAACGGCAAGCTCGACCGCGGATCCCTGCCCGCTCCCGAATATGCCGTCACCCCCAGCCGGGCCCCGGCCACCCGCGAAGAGGAGCTCCTGTGTGCGGCGTTCGCGCACGTCCTCCGGCTGGACGGCGTCGGCGTGGACGACGACTTCTTCGCACTCGGCGGCCATTCGCTGCTGGCGGTGCGATTGGTCAGCCAGATCCGGGCGGTGCTCGGCGTGGAAGTGCCGTTGAAAGTCCTGCTGGAGGCGCCGACGGTCGCAGGACTTGCACAACAGCTTGGTGATCTCAAATCAGCGAGGCCGGCGTTGCGGCCCATGCGTACCCAGAAGGAGTCCTGATGATTCCGTTGTCGTTCGCGCAGCGCCGGTTGTGGTTCGTCGCCCAGTCGGAAGGGCCGAGCGCCACCTACAACATGCCGGTCGTGCTGTCGCTCTCGGGTGAGGTCGATGCCGAGGCGCTGGGGCTGGCGCTGCGGGATGTGATCGGGCGGCACGAGGTGCTGCGTACGACCTTCCCGGACGTGGAAGGTGAGCCCTATCAGCACATCGTGGCGGCCGACGAACTGGCCTGGGAGCTGACGGTGACCGAGGTCGCCCCTGCCCGGCTGCCCGCGGCGGTGGCCGAGGCGGCGGCGCACGCCTTCGACCTGTCGTCGGAGATGCCGATCCGGGCCTGGTTGTTCGAGGCCGGGGCGGATGAGCGGGTGCTGGTGGTCGTCGTCCATCACATCGCCGGCGACGGCTGGTCGATGAGGCCGCTGGCGCGGGACGTGTCGGTGGCGTACGCCGCGCGGTGCGCGGGTGCGGCTCCGGCGTGGGAGCCGTTGCCGGTGCAGTACGCCGACTACACGCTCTGGCAGCGCGAGCTGCTCGGCGACGAGAAGGACCCGGACAGCCTCGTCTCCACCCAGCTCGCCTACTGGCGCGGCGCCCTGGCCGGCATCCCGGACGAGCTCGACCTGCCCTACGACCGGCCCCGCCCCGCGGTGGCCTCGCATCGCGGGCACACGGTGCCGATCGAGGTGCCGGCCGAGGTGCACGCGCGGGTGGTCGAACTGGCGCGCGCCGAAGGCGTGACCACGTTCATGGTGTTGCAGGCCGCGCTGGTCGTGCTGCTGTCGCGGCTGGGCGCGGGCACGGACGTCCCCGTCGGCACGACGGTGGCCGGTCGTACCGACGTCGCCCTGGACGACCTGGTCGGGTTCTTCGTCAACAACGTCGTCCTGCGTACGGACCTGTCCGGCGACCCCACCTTCACCGAAGTGCTCTCCCGCGTCCGGCAGACGGGGTGGACCGCGTTCGCGCATCAGGAGCTGCCGTTCGACCGGCTCGTGGAGGACCTGGCGCCGTCGCGGTCGATGGCCCGGCATCCGCTGTTCCAGGTGATGTTCAAGGTCCAGAACCACAGCGAGGCGGTGCTGGAGCTGCCGGGAGCCAGGGCCGGCGGGCCGTCCCGCGCGGTGTCCGCGGTGGTCACGACGGAGATGTCGGCGGCCAAGTTCGACCTGGACTTCACGTTGGGTGAGGTGTTCGGCGCGGGTGGCGTCGCTGGGGGGCTGCGGGGGTCGGTGGTGGCGGCGGCGGATGTGTTCGATCGCGGGTCGGTGGAGGTGCTGGTCGAGCGGTTGGTACGGGTGTTGGACGCGGTGAGCGGTGAGCCGGGTACGCGGTTGAGCGATGTCGAGGTGCTCGACGAGGCCGAGCGCCGGCTGCTGGGCGACTGGAACGACACGTCGGCCGAGGTGAGTGCCGGGTCGTTGGTGGAGTTGTTCGAGGCGCAGGTGGCGCGTGCGCCGCAGGCGGTGGCGGTGGTGGCCGGTGGAGCGCGGTGGTCGTTCGCGGAGGTGGATGAGCGGGCGAATCGGCTGGCGCGGCTGCTGGTGGCGCGGGGTGTGGCGGCCGAATCGGTGGTGGGGGTCTGCCTGGAGCGTGGGGCGGATCTGGTGGTGGCGTTGCTGGCGGTGTTGAAGGCGGGCGGCGCGTACGTGGCGTTGGATCCGGCGTATCCGCTGGAGCGGCTGCGCTGGATGGTGACGGATGCGGCGCCGGTGGTGGTGCTGGCCTCGGCCGGGACGGCGGAGGTGGTGGCCTCGGCGGCGACCGCACAGGCGGCGTCCGTCGTCGTGCTGGACGACCCGGCGGTCCAGGCGGAGCTGGCTGCCCTGCCGGATGATCGGCTGGGGGAGGTCTCCGGGGAGTGCGCGGCGTATGTGGTCTACACGTCGGGGTCGACGGGATGGCCGAAGGGGGTGGTGGTGCCGCATCGCGGAGTGGTGGGTTTGTGCGAGTGGTCGGCGCGGCAGGTGCTGGCGGGAATCGAGCGGGTGGCGCTGACGACGTCGGTGTCGTTCGACGCGTCGTGGAATCAGCTTGCCGGTCTGTTCGCCGGTCGTGAGCTGCACGTGGTGGATGGGGAGACGTGGCTGGATCCGGGGCGGCTGGTGGCCTGGCTGGCGGCGGGCGGGGTGGCTGGCTCTTATACACATCTGACGGTACCAA
>NZ_VCKX01000595.1 GCF_005889725.1 Nonomuraea zeae | reverse complement strand
GTCGGGGCCGGGGTGGTGGCCGCGAACACGCTGTTCGACGAGCCCCCGGTCGCGCACGCCTCCTCGACCTCCGACCCGTACCCGTTCTACGGCGAGCACCAGGCGGGCATCGTCACCCCCGCGCAGGACCGGCTGCACTTCGTGGCCTTCGACGTCATCACGGACAAGCGCGCGGAGCTGGCCGACCTGCTGCAGGAGTGGACGGCCGCCGCCGCCCGCCTGACCCAGGGCAAGGAAGCCGGAGCGTTCGGCGCGGTCGGCGGTGCCGCCGAAGCCGCCCCCGACGACACCGGCGAAGCACTCGGGCTGCCCGCCTCCGGCCTGACCCTGACCGTCGGCTTCGGAGCCTCGCTGTTCGACGACCGCTTCGGGCTGACCGCCCGACGCCCCGCCGCCCTCGCCGACCTGCCGAAATTCCCCGGGGAACGCCTCATCCCGGATATCTCCGGCGGAGACCTCTGCGTCCAGGCCTGCGCCCACGACCCGCAGGTAGCCGTGCACGCCATCCGCAACCTCGCCAGGATCGGCTTCGGCAAGGTCTCCGTCCGCTGGTCCCAGCTCGGCTTCGGCCGCACCTCCTCCACCTCCCGCGCCCAAGCCACCCCGCGCAACCTCATGGGCTTCAAGGACGGCACCAACAACCTCAAACTCGAGGACACCGACCTGCTGCGCGAGCAGCTGTGGGCCACCGACCACGACGGCAGCGCCTGGATGGCCGGCGGCAGCTACCTGGTCACCAGGAAGATCCGCATGACCGTCGAGACCTGGGACCGTACCTCGCTCGCCGAACAGGAGCAGATCTTCGGCAGGAACAAGGGCGAAGGCGCCCCTCTGGGCCGGAAAGCCGAATTCGACCCGATCGACTTCGCCGCCAAGGGCCCCGACGGGCAGCCGCACATCAAGGACGACGCCCACATACGGCTGGCCCACCCCAGCTTCCACGCCAACGCGCACCTGCTCCGCCGGGGCTACAACTACGTCGACGGCTCCGACGGGCTCGGCCGCCTGGACGCGGGCCTGTTCTTCATCGCCTACCAGCGCGACCCCCGCAAACAGTTCGTCCCCGTGCAGATGAGCCTGGCCAGGAACGACCCGCTCAACGAATACATCAAGCACGTCTCCAGCGCCCTGTTCGCCTGCCCGCCAGGGGTGCGCGACGCCGGAGACTACTGGGGGCGCACCCTTTTCGAGGGATGATCCAGAAATGTCGGGTGGATCTGGTAGGACAAGACCTCCACGAACCCCCCGATCCAAGGACTTCCCGTGACCTACCAGCCGCGCAGCCACTACAACCTCCACGACCAGACCTACGCGGGCCTGCCCGTGGCCCACGCGCCCTGGGACGAGGAGGCCGGGCCGCAGGCCGAGGCGGGCGGCGCCGCCTGGCGGCTCACCGCCAGCGAGTGGTACGAGGACAGCCCCGACCAGATCTCCGAGAGCTTCGACTGGTTCTTCGAGCACGTGGACACCGCGAAGGTCACGGCCATGGTGATCGGCGAATGGGAGGAGTGCTACTCCGACGACAGCGCGCCGATCGTCCGGCGGCTCGCCGAGAACGCCGACCGGCTGCCCGAGCTGCGCTCCCTGTTCCTGGGCGCCATCTCCCCCGAGCAGTCCGAGATCTCCTGGATCCAGCAGTCCGACATCACGCCGTTGCTGGAGGCGTACCCGAAGCTGGAGCGCCTGGAGGTGCGCGGCGGCACGGGGCTGCGGCTCCGGCCGGTGCGGCACGAGTCGCTGCGGATCCTCAGGATGGAGACCGGCGGCCTGCCCGGCGAGGTCGTCCGCGGCGTGAGCGGCTCCGACCTGCCCGCCCTTGAGCACCTGGAGCTGTGGTTCGGCGTCGGCGCGTACGGCGGCGACGCCACGGCCGCCGACTGCGCCGGCCTCCTGAGCGGCACGGGGCTGCCCCGGCTGCGCCATCTGGGCCTGCAGAACAGTGAGATCGCCGACGAGATCGCCGCCGCCGTCGCCACCGCCCCGATCGTGGGCCGGCTGGAGACGCTCAGCCTGTCGATGGGGGCGATGGGCGACGTGGGAGCGGAGGCGCTGCTCAGCGGCCAGCCGCTGACCCACCTGCGCCGGCTCGACCTCTCGCACCACTTCATGAGCGGCGCGATGACCGCCCGCGTCAAGGCGGCGCTGCCCGGCGTGGAGGTCGTGCTCCACGAGACCGGCGACTCCGACGGCGACCGGCGCTACGTCGCGGTGAGCGAGTGAGCCTGCGCTTCGCGGTGGCCGGGACCCCAGGCGATCGGCGGGTCGGCCTGTTCTCCGCCGCGGTGGTCGCGCGCGGGCTGCCCGAGCCGCGGCTGATCCCCTGGGCGGACGTGCTGGCGGGCCGCGAGGTCGGCGCGCCGGCCGGAACGCTGCTGCGGATCGACTCGCCGGGCGAGGACGCGGAGGCCGACGCGCTGCTGCGCGGCCCCGGTGATCCCGCGCGGGTGGGCGGGGGCGCGACCTGGTACAAGACGTTCACCGCCGGGCTGGCGCGGCTCGCCGCGATCCCGGGCGTCACGCTGCTGGGGGACGTGGGCGAGATCGGGGTGATGTTCGACCTGTGTCTTATACACATCTCCGAGCCCACGAGACCCTAAGACAAA
>NZ_VCKX01000594.1 GCF_005889725.1 Nonomuraea zeae | reverse complement strand
CGACCTGCACGTGGCCGTGCACTCCTCGCCCGTGCAGAGCGTGGTGACGGGGGATCCGCTGCGGGTGGCGGAGTTCGCGGCCGAGGTGGCGGGGCGCGGGCTGTTCGCCAGGACGCTCACCGCCGAGGGGGCCGGGCACTCGCCGCAGGTCAAGCCGCTGCTGCCGCTGCTGCGGGCCGAGCTGGCCGGGGTCGGCGGGGGCAAGCCCGTCGTTCCCTACTACTCCACGGTCTTCGCCGATCCCCGAGAGACGCCGGCGTTCGAGGCCGCGTACTGGGCCGCGGGGGTCCGCCGTCCTGTACGCCTCATGCAGGCGGTCCTGGCGGCGGCCGAGGACGGGCACGCCGTGTTCGCGGAGCTGAGCCCCCGGCCGCTGCTCGCCGGTGCGCTGCGGGCCACCCTTCCTCACACCTCGCTGGTCACCGTGGGCGACTTCCACGCTCAGGTGGCGGCGACCGCCGCCGCCGTCACCCCGCGCACCTCGGGCCGCGTCGTGGACGTGCCGCCGTCGCCCTGGCGTCACGTACGGCACTGGGCGGCCGGCCGGCGGCCCCCGGCGGGGCATCGGCTGCTCGGCACCCACGTGGAGACCCCGTCGGGGCACTCGTGGTCCACCACGCTCGACGACCTCGCCGAGGCGCCCTGGCGGCTGGCCCGGGACGAATGGCACCGCGACGGTCACCCGGTCCTGCCGCTCGCCGTCGTGGCCCAGCTCGCGCGGGCGGCGGCCGTCGAGGTGCATGGTGAGGCGGAGCTGCACGATGTCGAGCTCCTGGCTCTGTTGCCGCTGCCCGCCCAGGTCACGCTGACGCTGTCGGACGGGGTGGTCGAGCTGGCCGCCAAGAACGCCGCGGGCGCCTGGACCGTGTACGGCAGGGCGAGCCTCACGCCGGAGTCCGTGCGGGCTCGTCCGGGTGTGGCGGGTTCTGTGGCCGTTGCGGGCTTCTCGGGGGCGGGCGGTGTGCTGGAGCGGATCCGGCATGCGGGCCCGGACGGCGCCTCCTCGCCCTCCTCGCGCTTCTCGCCTTCCTCGCCCGCCTCTCGCGCCGAGATCGCCGGCTCGACCCAGATGCCCGTCCCGACCACCCTGGACGCCAAACTGATCGTCCGCGCCTGGGCTCCCACACCGATCCGGGAGGCGGGCCCGGCCCGCGCCTGGCTCGTCCTGGCCGATGAGGGAGATACGCGCGCGGCCCATCTCCGCTCCCTCCTCACCGCAACCGGCTCGGAGCCGGGGGTCCTCGTGCTGCCTTCCCGGCAGCTCGACCCGGACGGTGTCCAGCGGGTCATGCTTCAGACCGCCGCGCAGGCCCGGCGGGGCGTCCCGATCGTCATCGCGACCGAGCGGGCGCAGGCCGTACTGGAGGGGGAGGCGCCGGATCCGGGGCCGGCCGCCTTGCGCGGCCTGGTGAGGGTCCTCGCGCTGGAGCACCCGGAGACCCGCGCCACCCTCGTGGACTTCGACGACCTCTCCGACCTGGTCACGGAGCTCGCCTGCGACCCGGCCTGCGACCCGGCCGGCGACGCGGCCGGCGACGAGGTGGCCTGGCGCGGCGGCGTCCGCTACACGGCCCGCCTGCGCCGTGCCACGCTCCCGCCGCTCCCTCGACCGGCCCGTCCCGTGACCGGCCCCGGCGCGTACGTGATCACCGGCGGGTCCGGCAGGCTCGGCCGGATCGCCGCCCGCTGGCTGGCCGCACGCGGAGCCACCCGCATCATCCTGAACGGCCGCACCTCCGCGCCCGTGGACGGCCCCACGCGGATGATCACAGGCGACCTGGCGGCCCCGGGGACGGCGGAGCGGTTGGTGGCGGCGGCGACGGCCGGCGGGGTCCGGCTGCGCGGCGTGATCCACGCGGCCGGCATCCTGGACGACCGGCTCATCGCCGACCTCGACCCCGGCAGCCTCGAACGCGTCTGGGCCGCCAAGGTCACCGGCGGCCTGCGACTCCACGAGGCCACCAAGGGCCTGGACCTCGATTGGTGGGTCGCGTACTCCTCGGCCGCCGGACTGCTCGGCTCCCCTGGACAGACCGCGTACGCCGCCGCGAACGCCTGGCTGGACGCGTTGTGCGAGCGGCGCAGGGCGGAGGGGCTGCCTGCGATCAGCATCGGCTGGGGCACGTGGGCCGGTGCCACCACCGCCCTGCCCTTCGTGGAACCGCTGGCCCCCGAGGAGGGGCTGGAGGCTCTGGAGGCGCTGATCCAGCGGGATCTGCCTGCCGGGGTCATCAAGCTCGACACCGCCCAAGCGGTCACGCTGTTCCCGGCCATCGCTCGCATGCCGTATTTCTCCGACTTCGTGGACACCCCCGTGACACCGCCCGTCCGCGACCTCGCCGCCCTGCCGCCCGGCGAGGCGCTGGCCGCCGTGACGGGACAGCTCAAGGAGCGGGTCGCCGCCGTGCTGGGGGTGGAGGCGGGCTGGCTCGACGAAAGCAGCGTGCTGACGGACCTCGGGCTGGACTCCCTGGCCGCCACCCGGCTGCGCGGCGTCATCGACTACGACTTCGGCCTCACGATCCCCACGGCCCCGCTGCTCCAGGGCGGCACCCTGGGCGCGCTCGCCCGCACGATCACCGAAAATCTGCCCCCACAGCCCGCCACCGCACAGCCCGCCACCGCACAGCCCGCCACCGCACAGCCCGCCAC
>NZ_VCKX01000593.1 GCF_005889725.1 Nonomuraea zeae | reverse complement strand
AGCCACGGGCTGGGCTGGTCGGGCACTCCAGCCAGGCGGGTGGCCTCGATGAGGGCGTCGGCGACGAGGGTGAGGTCGGTGACCGAGGAATCCTCCTCCGGCTCGGGAGGCGGCGGGAGAGCCTTGCCCAGGGTCCGCCACTCGACCTCCTGCACGCGTACGCGGTCCCGGGCCCCGCCGGGCGCGTCCGGCGACGCGGCCGGGCTGCGGCCGCCCACCCTGG
This sequence comes from Nonomuraea zeae, assembly GCF_005889725.1. Taxonomy (GTDB): domain Bacteria; phylum Actinomycetota; class Actinomycetes; order Streptosporangiales; family Streptosporangiaceae; genus Nonomuraea; species Nonomuraea zeae. Next base: position 2,434 of record NZ_VCKX01000593.1, on the reverse strand, counting down.
CCGTCTGTACGGCGATCGCCGCCCCGACCCCCGAACGGACGTAGCACCGGCCCGGCGTCGACTTGGAGATGTGCGCCGCGTCGGGCTGGTCGATCACGTCGGACGACTCGGCGGGCTCGGTCACCCGCAGGGCGATCCGCAGGGAGGTGTTGGCCTGGATGTCGGCCGTGACCACGCCGGCCGGCCGCTGCGTGGCCAGGATCAGGTGGATGCCCAGCGAACGACCTCTGCGGGCGATGTCGACCAGGCCCGTGACGAAGTCGGGCAGCTCGGCCACCAGCGCGGCGAACTCGTCGATGATCAGCACCAGGCGCGGCATGCCGTCGCCCGTGTAGTCGTCGATGTCCTTGGCCCCCGCGGACAGCAGGAGGCGCTCCCGCCGGCGGATCTCGGCCGCCAGCGAGTCGAGGGCCCGCTGGGTCAGATGGCCGTCGAGGTCGCTGACCATGCCGACCGTGTGCGGCAGGCGTACGCACTCCTTGAAGGCCGCCCCGCCCTTGTAGTCGATCAGCACGAACGTCAGCTGGTCCGGCCGGTTGGCCACCGCCAGCGAGCAGATCAGCGTCTGCAACAGCTCGGACTTGCCCGCGCCGGTCGTGCCGGCGATCAGGCCGTGGGGGCCGTCGAGCTTGAGGTCCACCGAGAACGGGCCGTCCGGGCCGACACCGATCAGCGCGCGGGTGGAGCCACGGTCGCGCCACTGGGCGGCCAGCGCCCGGCCTGCGGGGCTCGGCATGCCCATGAGGTCGAGGAGGCGGGCCGCGCCGGGGAGGTTGCCCGCCGGGTCGTCCCTGCTGACGTCGCGGATGGGCGCCAGCGCCCTGGCCAGGCGGTCGCACCAGGAGGGGGAGACGAGGTCGGCGAGGACCGGGCCGAGCACGTCGAGGCCGCCGCCGAGCAGACGGACGAGGCCGTCGGCGCCGCACGCGGCCACGGTCTGGCACTCCTCGGGCAGCAGGCGCTGATCGTCGTCGATGGCCAGGGTGTACACGCCGGAACGCGGCCCCTGGCGCAGTACCTGCGGCATGCTGGGCAGGCCGCGCAGCACCTGGGCGCCGTCGAGGATCACCAGCACGTCGTAAGGGCGCACGTCGTAAGAGGAGAACGAGGGCTTCTCGGGACCGCCGAGGTCGTCCCAGCCCGTGGGGATCTTGCCGAGCTCGGGGATGGCGGTGTTCTGGCGCTCGTCGATGAGGGCGGCCAGCTCGGAGACCCGCCGGGCGGCCGACTCCGGGTCCGTGCCGACCAGCGCGACGCAGTCCTCGCCCGCGCGCGGCGCGCAGTGCGGCAGCCAGCGCATCCAGCCCCACCGCCGCTCGCCGTCCGCGTGCGCGGACACGACCACGATGGCCAGGTCGCGAGGGCTGTGCAGGGTCGCGGCCTGCGCGATCAGCCAGCTCGCGAGGCTCGTCGCAGTCGTACGGGGGCCCGTGACGCCCGCCACCCCCAGCCGGCGCATGGCCAGCGCCACGGGCACGGACCGGCAGATCGGCGGATCGAGCCGGCCGCCCTGCTCCTCCGACAGGTCCAGGTCGGCGGGCAGATCGGCCAGGCCGACCCTGAGCCTGAGCGCGTCGGAGTCGTGGATCCTGCGCTCCCACAGCCGCCTGCGCGGCCCGGTGGCCGTGAGCAGCACCTGCGCGGGGTCGGGCGCGTCCGCCCTGCGTGCTGCCTGGTCCGCCACCCTGGCCTGCTCGACCGACTCGTCGAAGGCCGCGACCTGCTCGTGATATTCCTTGAGCGCCTTCTTGTGCTGCTTCTTGCCGTGGCGGCGGTCGCTCCACCACTGGCCGATCATGATGACGGGCGTCATGAGGGCGACGAGCAGGTAGTAGGGCTGCTGGAGGGCGAAGGCCAGCGTCACCCCGAGCACGGCGGGCAGGAGGGCGGCGAGGAGCTGGAGCCGCAGGCCCTCGTTTCTGCCCGGCTCCTTGGGCTTGACGAACTTGCGCTCGAGCTCCGGGCGCCGGAGCCTGGGCGGGCGGTTGTAGGCCACGCCGCCCTCGCTCCTCGGGGCCAGGTGCGCGTCTCTCGGCTCGATCGAGGTCAGCACGAACACCGACGAGCCGCAGGTCAGCACCGCGCCGTCGGGCCACTCGACCTGCTCGGTGATCGGCTGGGCGTCGAGCTCGGGGATCTCCCCGTAGCCGGCGGCGAACTCGGCCGCCTCCCGCTCCGCGACCCGTGCTGTGAGCTCGGCGACCTCCTCGGCCCACCGGCCCTTGAGCTTGAGCCTGGGGGCCTCGTCCGGCTGCTGCCAGGTCCGTTCCACGGTGATCGCGTCAGGGGTCACGCGTACGGTCACCGCCTCCGGAGCGAGCGCCGGATCGTCGGCGGCCATCGCGCACGTCGGGTCCGAGCCGATGACGTGGACGCCCAGCCCCAGCCGGTGCACCGCGCCCGCCGCGGGACCGCCCACCACCCGCACCTCCGC
>NZ_VCKX01000592.1 GCF_005889725.1 Nonomuraea zeae | reverse complement strand
GGGCGGTGGGAGGGTCAGGCCGCCACGGAGGAGGCGACCTGAGCCGGGGTGAGCGCGATGTCCAGGACCTCGCGCACGTCGCTGACCGGGTGGATGGTCAGCTCGGCGCGGACCTCCTCGGGCACGTCGTCCAGGTCCGGCTCGTTGCGGGCCGGGATGAGGACGGTCGTGATGCCCGCCCGGTGCGCGGCCAGCAGCTTCTGCTTGACGCCGCCGATCGGCAGGACCCGCCCGGTCAGGGAGATCTCACCGGTCATGGCCACGTCACTGCGGACGAGACGCCCGGACAGGAGCGAGGCCAGCGCGGTCGTCAGCGTCACACCGGCCGAGGGGCCGTCCTTGGGCACGGCGCCCGCGGGGAAGTGGACGTGGACCGAGCGGTCCTTCAGCGCGGTGACCGGCAGCTCCAGCTCCGCGCCGTGCGAGCGCAGGTAGGACAGCGCGATCCGCGCCGACTCCTTCATCACGTCGCCGAGCTGGCCGGTCAGCGTGAGCCCCGTCTCGCCGGTCTCCGGGTCGGCCAGCGACGCCTCCACGTAGAGCACGTCGCCGCCCGCGCCGGTCACCGCCAGGCCCGTGGCGACGCCCGGCACCGAGGTGCGCTGGGTGGACTCGGGCAACGACGACTCGGGCACGAACCGCGGCCGGCCGATGTAGCCCACCAGGTCGTCCTCGCCGACCTTGACGGGCAGCTCGTCCTTGGCGGTCACCTTGCGCAGGATCCTGGCGATCGACCGCTCCAGCGAGCGGACCCCGGCCTCGCGGGTGTATTCGGCGGCCAGCCTGCGCAGGGCCTCGTCCTCGACCGTGACCTCCTCGGCGGTCAGCCCGGCCAGCTCCAGTTGCCTGCGCAGCAGGTGGTCGCGGGCGATGGCGACCTTCTCGTCCTCGGTGTAGCCGTCGAGCGTGACGATCTCCATCCGGTCCAGCAGCGGCCCGGGGATCGCCTCCAGGACGTTGGCCGTGGCCAGGAAGAGCACGTCGGACAGGTCCAGCTCCACCTCGAGGTAGTGGTCGCGGAACGTGTGGTTCTGGGCCGGGTCGAGCACCTCCAGCAGGGCCGCCGTCGGGTCGCCGCGGTAGTCGGCGCCGACCTTGTCGACCTCGTCGAGCAGCACGACCGGGTTCATCGAGCCCGCCTCGCGGATGGCGCGGACGATGCGGCCGGGCAGCGCGCCGACGTAGGTGCGCCGGTGACCGCGGATCTCCGCCTCGTCGCGTACGCCGCCGAGCGCCACCCGGACGAACTTGCGGCCCATCGCGCGGGCCACAGACTCGCCCAGGGACGTCTTGCCCACTCCGGGAGGGCCGGCCAGGGCGAGCACGGCGCCGCTGCGGCGGCCGCCCACCACGCCGAGCCCCTTGTCCTGGCGGCGCTTGCGCACGGCCAGGTGCTCGATGATGCGGTCCTTCACGTCGGCCAGACCGGTGTGGTCGGCGTCGAGCACGGCCCTGGCGCCGGCGATGTCGTAGTTGTCCTCGGTACGGTCGTTCCACGGGATGTCGAGGACGGTGTCGAGCCAGGTGCGGATCCAGCCGGTCTCCGGGGACTGGTCGGAGGTCCGCTCCAGCTTGTCGACCTCCTTGAGCGCGGCCTCGCGCACCTTCTCCGGCAGGTCGGCGGCCTCCACGCGAGCGCGGTAGTCCTCCTCCTCCGTCTCGGCGGAGTCGCCGTTGAGCTCCTTGAGCTCCTTGCGCACCGCGGCGAGCTGCTGGCGCAGCAGGAACTCGCGCTGCTGCTTCTCCATGCCCTCCTGGACGTCCTTGCGGATCGTCTCGGCCACGTCGAGCTCGGCGAGGTGCTCGCGGGACCACTCGATCAACCTGGCCAGCCGCTCGGCGGGATCGGCCGCTTCGAGCAGCTCGACCTTCTGCGCCGTGGTCAGCCAAGGGGTGTAGCCGGAGCTGTCGGCCAGCACCGAGGGGTCGTCGATCGCGTTGACCTGGTCGACCACCTGCCAGGCGCCGCGCTTCTGCAGGATCGTGGTGGCCAGGGCCTTGTACTCCTTGGCCAGCTCCTGGGCGCGTGCGGTGGCGGCGACGGCGTCGATCGTCTCGGCCTCGACCCACAGTGCGGCGCCCGGCCCGGTCGTGCCGGTGCCCACGCGGACCCGGTTGACGCCGCGCACCACGGCCGCGGGCTCGCCACCCGGCAGCCTTCCGACCTGCTCGACCACCGCCTGCACGCCGACGGCCCCGTATCGGCCGTCGATCCGGGGAACGAGGAGGACCTGTGGCTTGTTGCCACCGGATGCACGGGCCGCGTCTATGGCGGCGCGCACCTCGGAGTCGGACAGGTCCAGCGGAACCACCATGCCCGGCAGGACGACCTCGTCGTCCAGCGGCAGGACCGGGAGGATCAAGCTCTCACTCATGCGAACTCCAAAGGGTTGAGTTATACCGACTCAATTCATTGGAGCCCGGCATTGTTCCCTTCATTGCCGATGTTCGCTCACGGCGATCGTAATGATGTAAGCACGTACCTGAGGGTGAGGGCGGATCAGACCTTGGTGTGATGCCGGGCCAAGGGCCTTGAACGTAGGGTTGGCCAGGTGATCTCCGTCCACCGCACCCGCGAGCTCCTCGTCCTGCGCCCGAGCCCGAAGTCGAGGCCGAGGTCGGGTCAGGGGTCCTGTCTCTTGGGGACGTCGTATCGGGCCGTGA
>NZ_VCKX01000591.1 GCF_005889725.1 Nonomuraea zeae | reverse complement strand
GGGCAGGGCGGGGTCGAGCTGGTGCGCGTACCAGCGGCTGTGCTGGTTCTTCGAGGCGACCTCGCCGTAGCCGGTCACGTACGACTGGTTGAGCGCGTTGCGGCCGAGCAGGTAGTCCATCCCCTCGCGTACGGCCGCACGGTACTTCTCCTGCCCGGTCAGGTCGTAGGCCGTGGCCAGGACCACCAGGTTGTTCAGCACCAGGTTGTTCGAGCCCCAGTCGAAGTCGGGCGGGTTGTACGGCAGCCCGTACGGGTGCGCCCGCTGGACCGCCAGGTACTTCTCGGCCCCTTCGAGCACCGACTGCCGCACCCGGGCCCGGTCGGGCAGCCCGTTGGGCACGGTCGCCAGGTCCAGGCGGCCGAGCTGGGCGGTGTTGCCCCAGTCGAAGCCGCGATCGCGCCAGATGTCGCCGGTGTGGTGCGGCGAGGCCAGCACGAAGTCCTTGAACTCCTTCTCGCCCGTCGTGATGAACAGCTCCGCCGCCGCCCAGTAGAACTCGTCGCTCACGTCGCCGTCGCTGTAGGAGCCGCCGCCGATGCCGTCGTTCGGGTCGGCGTACTTCGCCGGGTTCGCCTTGGCCGCCGCCCACGCCTTGCGGGCCGCCTTGAGGTTCCTGGCGGCGAACTCCGCGTCATAAGGGGCGTACAGCCGGGCCGCCTGCGCCGCCGTCGCGGCCAGGTTGAGGGTGGCGGCCGTCGAGGGCGGGTGCAGCTCGCGCAGCTGGGGGTCCAGGTGCGGCAGCAGCGGCAGGCCCGTCCAGTTCTGGTCGTGGATCTTGTGGTGCGCCATCCCCGCCAGCGGCTTGCCGTCCGGCACCTGCATGCTCAGCAGGAACTCCTGCTCCCACCGGGCCTCGTCCAGGATGTCCGGCCGGCCGTTGCCGCTCTCCGGGATGGCGAGCTGGCCGTCCTTGAAGGCCGCCTGATCCCGCTCGTACGTCGCCATGAGCTGGTAGACCGAGATGCCGCCGTTGACGACGTACTTGCCGTGGTCGCCGGCGTCGTACCAGCCGCCCTTGACGTTCAGCGAGTAGTCGCAGACGCCCGGCTGGCAGGGCACGCTCACGTCACCCTGGTTCGGCGCGGTGCCGGCATGGCCGGCCGGCCTGCCGTAGCCGGGCCTGAGGCTGTCGAGGATCTCGATGCCGCTGCGCTGGGTGTAGTAGAACTTCAGCGCGTCGGCCGGCAGCGCGTCGTAGATGTCCGCGCCGATGTCGAACGGCCTGCTCGTCTCGCCGTCCGCCGTCAGCGTGTAGCCCTTGCCCGGCTTGCGGTAGGAGCCGAAGTCGAGCGTGTGCACGTTCTGGCCCGAGCTGGCGTCCACGCCTCTCGGCGCGGTCCTGCCGGTGGCGACCGTCTCCTTGCCGTCGTTCTTGAGCTCCCACTCCAGCGGCTCGGTCGCCGTCGTCACGACGGTGGCCTTCTTCGGGCCCGAGGGGAGATAGCCGACCATGTTCACGCGGACGCGCGGACCCGTGTCCGGCTCGTACACCTCCGGCTCGGCGCCGCCCTTGAGCGACACGTCGTCCATGCAGAACCTCCAGGGCTCGGCGCTGCCGCCCAGCTGGAAGGCGACCTGGGCGTTCGGCAGCGACACGGGGGCGGTGAACGTGTAGGAGTAGTCGTTGCCCGAGACGCTCAGCTCGGGGTTGGCCGCCAGATACTGCGTCCACGGGTCCACCGGGAGCTGGATCAGCGCCTTGCCGACCTTGGCGGGGGTCGCGGAGGCACTGAACCGGTACGCGTACGTCTCGCCTGCCACCAGCGGGAGGTTGTCCTGGCCGATGATGACGTCCCACGGGTTGGTGGTGCCCCCGGGGATGTCGGTGCACAGGCGGCCGTCGTCCACGGCGAGGGTGAGGTTGCCGGTGCCCCACCAGGGGGAGGTGCCGGCGTCGAAGGTGCCGTTCACGATCTGCTCGGGTCCCTCGTCGGCGGCTTGGGCGGCCAGGCCGGGAGAAAGGGCGGGGGACAGGGCGACCATGGTGAAAAGGGCCAGTAAGGCGGCTCGGCGTCGGGTCATGGAGGTCCTTCGCAGGGGTGGGAGCGCTCCCAATGGAGCGATCCGATCCTCCTTTCCCCCCGCCGCTCCCGTCAACGCCTGCGCACCAACGGCCGTCGAAGACGGTGAAACTTTCACGCCGGGGTGCTCTGAGGCGCCGGCGCGGGTCAACGATCCGGAGACCGGCCAGGAAAGGCCCTTGGCTGCAGGTGGCGGGCCAGCTCGTCCGCCCGGCGGCGGTCGTAGGGGACGGACAGGCGGTCCGCTGCGGCTCTGGCCTGCTCGGCCGCCCGCCTCGCCGCTCGCCTTCTGCCCGCCCCCGCCAGGACCAGGGCCCGGGCCCAGCCGATCCTGGCCGCGGCACCGGGGTTGCGGGCGGCGTACGCGGACAGGCGGGAGAGGAGCACGCGCGCGGTCGCCCGGCCGGGCCGCGGGTTGAGCTGCCAGAACAGCTCGGCCAGGCCCGACCAGCATTCGAGCATGCCGGGCTGCACCGACGGGAGCTGCTCGGCCAGGGCCAGGGCTCGGACGAGCGCCGCCCGCGCCTCCTCCTGCGGATCGCCGCGCACCTCGTCTCGCGGGGCGCGGTCGCCTTCCGGAGCGAGGTCCCTCTTCCGGAGGAGGTCGCCTTCCTGGAGGCGGTGGGTATCCGGGGTGGGGTGGTTTTCCTGGAGG
>NZ_VCKX01000590.1 GCF_005889725.1 Nonomuraea zeae | reverse complement strand
CCACCCCTCCTCCTCCCCGAGCAGGAGCAGCGACAGGACATGACCGATGAGGAACGCCTGGCGATCCGCCGGGGCCCGAAGGTGCGGGAGCAGCGTCACGGCACGATCCATCCAGGCCAGGTGCCGTGCGGCCGGCCACGCCCCGGTGAAGGGCGTGGCGAGCAGGAGCATGGCCTGTACGGCCAGCGCCGGGCGATGCTCCAGGTCCGGCACGGCCGCCTCCACGTCGGCCATGCCGTCCTCGAAGCTGCCGAGGTGCAGGAGCAACTGCCCCAGACGCAGCCTGATCTCCCCGCGCTCGCCCGCCGGCAGGCCGGGGTCGGCGAGCACCTGCTCCAGCGCCTCGCGGACCAGCTCGCCCAGGCCGAACAGCGGTTCCGCGGTGAGCGTCGCCGCCTGGCCGAGCTTCTGCGCCAGCCGCACCCGCCGGTCCACCGGATGCTCCGCGGTGGTCAGCAGTTCGTGGAGCAGGGCCACGCCGGTCTGGTCGTCACCCGATTCCAGGGCCAGCTCGGCGCTGGCCTCGGCGTAGCGGAACCACTCCGCGACGTCGCCCGCCTCGCGGAAGTGGCGGCACAGCCGTACCGCGGGAGGGTGTTCCCGGTCGCGGAGTGACACCGCGGCCCGCTCGTGCAGCAGGCGCCGCGTCGGGATCGGGATCGCGTCGGCCACCGCGCGCGAGGCCAGCACGTGGCGGAAGGCGAAGGCGCCGCGCGCGGTCTCGCGCATCAGCCCGCTCGCCAGCGCCTCGGCCAGGCTGTCGCGCGTGGCGTGCTCGTCCAGGCCGGCCACGGCGGCGATCAGCCGCTCGTCCGAAGGCGCCTCCAGCACCGCGGACGCCTGCAGCACCGCGCGGGTGGCCGCGGAGAACCTGGCGACCCGTTCCAGCACCGAGTCCCGCACCGTCGGCGGGACCTGCAGCTCCGCCATGAGCCGCCGCCGCCACCCGGTCTCGGTCCGGAAGATGTCGCGCCGGTCGCGCATCAGCCGGACGGTCTGCTCCACGGCCAGCGGGATGCCGCCGGTGTGCTCGCGCAGGAACGCCGCGAACTTCTCCGACACCTCCGTGTCCGAGAACATCGACGCCACGAAGGCCCGCGTCTGCGGCACGTCCAGGGGCTCAAGGGAGACGCGTTCCTGCGTCATCCTCCGGGGCAGGCGCGAGGTCAGTCGCAGCAGCGGGGATCGTTCGCTGACGTCCGACGGGCGGTAGGTGGCCACGATCGAGCGTCCCCCGGCGCGCGACGCGCAGAGCATCAGCAGCCAGTCGAGGGTGGCGGCGTCCGCCCAGTGCGCGTCCTCCACGACCAGCACGTCGATGCCGAGGGCGTCGATGAGCTCGGTGAGCGCGCGGAACAGCCGGTGGCGGGTCTCCTGGGGATCGGCGAGCGACTCCAGCGCGGGCGGCAGCAGCGTGCTCCACTCCGGGAACAGCGGGCGTAACGCTCCGGCCAGCGGGCTCAGGTCGAGTGCGCCGAGCCGATCGTGGAAGAGCCGCAGCCCGTCGACGACGGCGCCGAGCGGGAAGGGCTCGCGCAGGTCCGGGCACACCGCCATCAGCACCCGCAGATCGCGCAGCGCGGGCGTGGCCAGGCATTCGTCGACCAGGCGGGACTTGCCGATGCCCGCCTCGCCCTCGATCAGGACGAGCGCGGCGGGCTGTGCGAGCGCGTCCACCACCGTCGCCATCGCGCCGGCCCGGCCGATGAGCGCCGGGCCTCTGGCGTCCAGTGTCACGCCTTCTGTCGCTTTTGCAGCATTCATTTCCCTACATGCATATACCTCACGATCAGTGGCATGACCATCCCCGTCCCATCCATCCCCGTCCCATCCAGCGGCGGACGGGACCGGCTAGGAGAACCAGTTGGCGCCGAGCTCCTGGATCGTCTTGCTGCCCTTGGGCACCAGCAGCGCCTCGCTCAGCACCTGGTTGATGCCCTTGGGCTTGTTGAGCATGGCGAACAGGAAGAAGGATCCGCCGTCCGCCGTGCGGAAGCCGAAGACCGAGCCCCGGCCGGCGAACCTGGCGTACAGCCCCTTGTTCACCGCGGGGAACGCCTTGCGGCTGTAGCTGTTCCTGGCCAGGCGGTAGCCGGAGGCGCCCTCCTTCTTCTCGTTGTTCCAGAAGTTCTGGTACTCCTCGGCCACGGCGCCCGCCATGGTGTTGTCCATGTCGGTGACGTAGCCGTCGGCGTCGAGCCGCGCCTTGGGCATCCGCTGGCCCCAGTGGATCGGGGTCGAGACGGCCAGCCGGAAGGGCTGCCCGGGGGTACGGAAGAACGCCAGCACGTGCGGGCGGGCATAGCCCTTGGTGTCCTTGTACGTCGCCTGCCCGATGAACCAGTCACCGATCGGCGGCTGCTGCTCCGGCCTCGGCAGGTAGACCGTCAGGGCGCCGGTCAGGTTGATCGGCTTGTGCCCCGGCTTCCACCCGAACGCCTCATGGTTGCCTTCGAGCACGGCCTCGTGCAGCGCCCCCTCCATGAACAGCGCGTCGAGCCGGGCGTCCTGCGTCCACCACTTGCGCTTCTTGAGCAGCGCGTTGTACTTGGTCACCCACTCCTTCACGGCCTGCCCGGCCTGGGGGGCGGTCAGCGCCGCCCTGGTCACGGGGCTGCCTCTTATACACATCT
>NZ_VCKX01000589.1 GCF_005889725.1 Nonomuraea zeae | reverse complement strand
CGTGACGGGGTTATCAGCGAAGTCGTGTCACTAGGGCTTTCCACCGTTTCCACCAGGCCAGAACGCGCTGACCTGCGGGTTCAGACCCGAACATGCCCTGGATCACGGATTAGCTGCGGAACGCGGGTTTCCCCGGACCGTTTCCCGCACCCGGCGTGCCCCTCTCAAGGCACCGGGCGCTCCACAGATCCCACCTCCATCGGCCACCGCCCTCCCGCTGGCGGCCTGGCGTAACCGCTGGGTCAGCCGCGCTCGCGCGGGCACCTGCGGCACCTGCTCGGTGAAGGTCCTGCGCGGGCACACCGCCGTCGAACAGATCCAGCGCCTCTTGCGCCACAGCAGCTCACAGCGACGCCCGGCAACCGGCAGATCCCGCGGCCGAGTGGTCACCCACTCCCTTTCATCCGCGTGGCCACCACCCCGCAGCCGGGGCACACCCTCGCCCGTTCATCCATCGTCGCCAACCAGACGATTGGCCCCAGACCAGCGTGCTCATCTCTTGCGATGACCTCGACGATGGCCAGGCCATCCAAACCCAGTAATCGGGTCGTATCTTTGACCATGCTCGCGGCTTCTCTGTTGTGATCTTCTGCGTCGACAACAGAAATGATCGACGGAAGCCGCGAGCTCCCTCAAGAGCCACCGCCACCCCAGCCACGCGAGCACGAGCAGTCAGGCCTCAACCCCGATCAAGTTCGAAGAGCCCCCATCCCAAGATCCACGTATTCATCAGAAACCGGAGCTTCTACCGCAAACCAGACCCCAACTCCACGGCAGGCGTGAATGGATACAAAAGGCAGGTGAGGAGATTCTTGAATCACTTGCCCGGGCATTGCTGACAAATTTTCGATGGGGGACACCAGGTGGCGGATTTCAACGGCACAGGTCACGGCATGGCATGGCATGGCATCATCGACCTATCGGACGTCCTATGCATTCCATAGAACTTTTAGATCAGCGCCAAAATTATTCTGTGTGTAATTGCAAGCGTAGTCGCGCCAGTAACCTCTCCTGAAACCGTTTTCCCCGACGCTCTGACACTGATTCCAGGCCTGCCATTTTGTGACATCGTAGTAACTGCTGTGGTAAACACATCCGATACAGTTGATCATGGACGACACTGGTGAGGGGTCCGCTACCGTACGGGTGATCGCGAAAGCCGCGCCAGGCGTGGCCGAGAGCGCACCAAGTACCAGTAGCGCTATGGCGGCGCCCCTTCCGCTGCGGACCGAGTGACGCCTCCGAAGTGTAGATGGCATCCATGCCTCTTTCCTGGTGATAATTCGGCACGGCTCCCGTGTCGGATGTTTTGACATGGTGACCTCTGCCGTCAAGATTGTCTACCGTTTCTTCTCGAACGGGTATCTGTCCGGTCCTCGTCTCGGCAGGTCGAATGGCGCTGGCGTTGAGGGTATCCATAATGAGAATCAACGAGGTCATCATCCCAAAGAAATTCCCCGATCGCGGATGATGACCTCAGGATGGCTTAACTAGCACGACCGCCCGGTGTACCACGCATTGTCATAAAATAGAAGACTGGCGATGGCCTTGTGTTCCCACGGACCTATGCAAATAAAAACGTTGTCGCCCTTGATTTTGTCGACTTCGACTTCGATGTAGCTATCTCCGCAGTGCTTGTACCAGAGATGGGTGAAGTCCACATAGGCACCACATCGTACCCCCGGCGGAGCTGTATTCGTACCCACTCCTCCCTCGTTGCCTGGATTCGTGGCGATCGCCGCCCCGACATCAGTCGATGCCGCCTGGGCGGCTGGCGCCATCGAAGTGAGGCTCGCCACGGCCGCCGCCACGATGGCGAACCTTTTCGTGGTTTCGAGAAACGTCATTCTTATCCTTTGTCGAAACATGGAACCTTTTTCATCCTGCTTCGGAGAGGCTCCCGAGCAGGGGTGGAGCACTCCCTCCAGATCTCCTCTGAGCACCGCACGAGCCCACAGCTGTGCGGGCCGTGCGGTCTCGATCACCTCTCACCGGCTCTGACCTGCGGCAACAAGTCGAAAAGGCTATGCATCCGGGCGCCGGCATGACTTCTTTGACCAGCATTTGAACATTTCCATTGAAGAACAAACTAGATCTGCGCGAAAGGCGCGAAGCAGCCGATCTTCGTACGAATCCTGCCATTACTACACCGGTTGAATTCGTAGGGTCGGTCATGGATTTGCCGGCGTGTCGAGGGTGAGTTCGGTCTGGGTCAGGCATCCGGTGAGTAGGTGGGGCTTGTACTGGATCTTCTTCAGTATGCGTTTGACGATCCGGACGAGTCCCCCAAGCAGCTACGCCGTTCGCTGACCTGGGACCGTGAGACGAAGCCAGCCCAGCATGCCTAAGAGCTGTTTCTTAGATCAGGTGCGGAGCCAGATGACCAGGGCTGCCAGGGTGACGGTGCCGCGAAAGATGTAGGCGCGTTTGTCGTAACGCGTGGCCACGGCCCGGAAGCTCTTCAGCCGGTTGATCGCCCGTTCGACGACGTTCCTGCCCTTGTAGCGTTCGGCGTCAAAACCGGTGGGCCGTCCCCCGGCCGAGCCGCGCCGACGCCGGTGGGCGCGTTGATCGCGCGGCTCGGGGATGGTGTGGCGGATCTTACGGCGGCGCAGGTAGGCGCGGTTGGCGCGGGAGGAGTAGGCCTTGTCCGCGGTCAGGCTGTCGGGCCGGGTGCGGGGACGTCCCGGCCCGAGCCGGGGGATGC
>NZ_VCKX01000588.1 GCF_005889725.1 Nonomuraea zeae | reverse complement strand
CGTCCGGTGAGTGCACATGAGCGCCTCCCGGCCAGGGACGACACATCCCGTTAAGGACCCGAAGTCAGTCAGGCGGTGGGTCAGCCCCTGGCGGGAAGCGCTCATCTACATCCTCACTGTCAGGCGGGGACGGTGAGGATCGTGCCCGCCCCGACCGTCAGCCCGCCCTCGCGGATGGCGAAGCCGAGCCCCGGCTCGAGCGCGACCGCCTTGCCCAGCTCGACCGTCACCTCCACCGTGTCGCCCGGCTGCGCGGGCCCGGCCAGGCTCAGCTCGCCGGGCACGTCGGTCGTGCGCAGGTAGAACTGCGGCCGGTAGCCGGACGCGATCGGCCTGCGCCGCCCGCCCTCCTCCGCGGTCAGGAGGTAGACGCGCGCGGTGAACGACGTGCGGGCCCGCTGGCTGCCCGGCTCGGCCAGGACCATGCCGCGCCGCACCTGCTCGCGGCGCACGCCGCGCAGCAGCACGGCCGCGTTGTCCCCGGCCTCGCCGCGCTCCATCGTCTTGCCGAACGTCTCCACCCCCGTCACGACGGCGGCGAACACGCTGCCGGTCGGCTCGCCGAACCCGACGGCCTCCACCGTGTCGCCGATCCGCACGGTGCCGCGCTCGATGGCCCCGGTGACGACCGTGCCGCGGCCGGTGACCGTCAGCACGTTCTCCACCGGCATCAGGAACGGCGCGTCCACGTACCGCATCGGTACGGGGATGTGCTCGTCCACCGCCTGGAGCAGCGCCTCGACCGACGCCGTCCAGACCGGGTCGCCCTCCAGCGCGCGCAGCCCGGACACCCGTACCATTGGCACGTCGTGGTAGCCGTGCTCGGCCAGCATCTCCTGCAGCTCCAGCTCGACCAGGTCGGTCAGCTCGGGGTCGGCACCGTCGGCCTTGTTGACCGCCACGACCAGGTGCTCGACGCCGACCCGCTTGGCGAGCAGCACGTGCTCGCGGGTCTGCGGCATGATCCCGTCGTGCGCGGACACCACGAGGATGGCTCCGTCGAGCTGCGCCGCCCCCGTGATCATGTTCTTCACGTAGTCGGCGTGGCCCGGCATGTCCACGTGCGCGTAGTGCCTGGTGGCGGTCTCGTACTCGACGTGCGAGATGTTGATCGTGATGCCCCTGGAGGCCTCCTCCGGGGTCCGGTCGATCCGCTCGAACGGCGTGTACGTGGCCTGCCCGCGCGCCGCCAGCACCTTCGTGATCGCGGCGGTGAGCGTGGTCTTGCCGTGGTCGACGTGCCCCATCGTGCCGATGTTGAGATGCGGCTTGTTCCGTACGTAGGCCTGCTTGGCCATGGTTCCTTCCCTTTGACGCCTGGAATCCTCGTGACCCGTCAGGGTCGTCAACCTCCCCCCGCCGGGTCACTTCAGGACTTACGGGAAGAGGTCAGCGCTCCAGGCCGTCGCAGGCACGCTCGAACGCGCCCGGCAGGGCGGGCGTCGCGAGGTGAGCGTGCAGGAACATGATGACCATAGTGGGGTTGTCAGCAGCCGGACGCAACGCAATATTCCCGGGCGGCGTCACGCCCCTTCAGCCGCGGCGACCTGCCCGGCGACCTGTTCGGCCACCCGCCCGATCCGCGCCAGGCGGGCCAGGGCGGGGCGCGACAGGACCGCCTCGATGTCGTGCAGCGCGACGATCAGCTCCTCCAGGCCGTCCAGCGGCGACTCCCGCTCCCTGCTCAGCAGGACGCTCCGGTAGTCCTCCGGGGAGACGGCGCGGCCGGGCAGCTCCACCCCGCCGTCCTCCACGCGGAACAGGGCGGGGATGGAGGTGTCCAAAGCCAGCGCGAGACCGGTCAGCTCGGCGGCCGTGAAGGCGCGCTGCCCGCGCTCGGCCTGGTGGACGGCCTGCCGGCTCCACGGTTTGTCCAGGTAGCGGCCCAGCGCCTCGCCCAGCTCGGTCAGCGACAGCTTCCGCTCGGCGCGCAGACGCGCGATCTGCCGCCCGATCGCCTCTTCGACCCGCACCCGATCTCTCCTTGGAGTGTCATGCCCCGCGATGACAACGAAACGAGGGCATTGACCGAAAAATCTCTATCACGTAGTGTAAAGGTACAGAATTACTGGTCAATGCCGTCCATGACAAGCTTGGCGGATGGGGCGTGACATGCCAGATTTCCAGCTAGACGTGAAGGGCCCGATCGGCGACTGCGCCGTCCTCGTCGTCGCGGGCGAGATCGACCTGGACACCGCGCCCCGCATCCGCGAGCGGTTACTGGACCTGGCCGGGAAGGGGATCCGGCACGTCATCGCCGACCTGACCGGTGTGGACTTCCTCGACTCGACCGGCCTGGGCGTACTCGTCGGCGGGCGCAAGCGGATGAGCCGCCACGACGGCTCGCTGATCCTCGTGACCGGGTCCGAGCGCATCCTGCGGGTCCTGCGGGTCACCGGGCTGGCGTCGGTGCTGCCACCCCGGCCGACCGTCCTCGACGCGATCGGCTCCGATCCGCACTGGCGGCAGGCCGCCGAGCGGGCGGCGGGCAGCGCGGAGGAGTGGTGCGCGCGGCACGGGCTGTCATGACCCGCCGGGAGCCCCGCCCCGCGCCCCGCCCCGGCGATCGGGCCACCTGATCGCGGCCCTCGGGAGCGGGCCTGGCGGGCCTGGCGGTGGGCCTGTCTCTTATATACATCT
>NZ_VCKX01000058.1 GCF_005889725.1 Nonomuraea zeae | reverse complement strand
GTCTCGTGGGCTCGGTGACGGGGTGGTGGGTGATCGGTGGGCGTGGCATCTGGCTGGGGCGGCGCTCGGGCAGGACGAGGTGGTCGCCGCCGCGCTGGCGGCAGCCGCGGAGCGGGCTCGCGACCGTGGCGGGTTCGGCGCCGCCGCCACGGCCCTGATCAGGGCCGCCGAGCTCACCCCCGCAGCGCTCACCCGCGCGGAACGCCTCAAGGACGCCGCCGTCTCCGCCTGGCTCGGCGGCAGTCCGGGGCAGGCGGAGTCGCTGCTGGCGGAGGCGGGCGAGCACGTGGGCGGGGACACCACCCTGACCATGGAGATCGCCCAGTTGCGCGGCAGGTTCGAGCTGAACTCGGGCAACGCCGCCGAGGCCGTACGGATCCTGGCGGCCGGGGAGAGCCTGAGCATGCTCGCCGACGCCTCGGAGGCGGCCTCCTACGTGGGCGACACGGCCGCCATGGCCGAGATCGGGCGGCGGGCGGCGGCTTTCCCCGAGGGGTTCCTGCGCGACGTGGTCACCGGGATCGGCACGCTGGTCGACAACACCGGCGAGGATGGCGGCGGGACGCCTGGCGTCGGCCGCGGTAGGCCTGGCGCCGGCGGCGGCAGGGACGACGGGTACGGGCTGCTCAGGCGGGCGCTGGAGCGGGCGGGCGAGCTGACGGAGGCGGCCGAGCTCCTGTGGGCGGCCGCGGCGGCGAGCTATCTGGGCGAGGGCGACCTGGCCGTCGAGTTCGCCGGCCGGGCCGGCCGGGTGGCGCGGGTGTCGGGGATGACCGGCCAGTTGCCCGTGGTCCTGGAGTTCGTCGCGACGGCCGAGCGGCTGGCCGGGCGGCTCGCGGAGAGCCGGGCCGTCTCGGAGGAGGGTCTGGAGCTGGCCCGCGAGGCCGGATACCGCAACACCGTGGCGGCGCACCTGGCCAACCTCGCCGTGGTGGCGGCGTTGCGGGGCGAGGAGGAGTCCTGCCGGCGGCATGCCCAGGAGGCCCTCACCATCGCCGTGCCGCACCGGGTGGGCCTGCGCGCCGGGGTCGCCGCCTACGCCCTGGCCATGCTCGATCTGAGCCTGGGCCGGTACGCCGCCGCCCATGACCGGTTCCTGGCGATCGTGTCCGCGGGTCCGGGGGCCGGGCATCCGACCGTGGTCTGGCGTACGACCCCGGACCGGATCGAGGCCGCCGTCGGGACGGGCGATCTCGCGGCGGCCAGGGCGGCGTTGGAGGCGTACGAGCGGTGGTCCGTCCACGCGAGCACGGCGGAGTCACGCGCGCTCATCGCCCGCTGCCGCGGCCTGGTCGCGGACCACGAGACGGCGGCCCCAGGCACCCGTCCTCGGCCCCACCACGAGGAGAGTGCTTTTGCGGAGTTCGAGGAGGCGTTGCGGTTGCATGCCAACCCCTTCGAGGCCGCCAGGACCGCGTTGCTCCTCGGCGAGCGGCTGCGGCGCGCGCACCGGCCCGGTGAGGCGCGGGCGCATCTGCGTACGGCGCTGGAAGCGTTCCAGCGGGCCGGCGCCGGGCCGTGGGCGCGGCGGGCGCACGATGAGCTGCGGGCGGCCGGAGAGAGCACTCAGGCCCCGCGCGGCTCGGCGCTCGACGGGCTGACCCCGCAGGAGCTGCGCATCGCCGGTCTGGTCGCGGACGGCCTGTCCAGCAAGGAGATCGCCGCCCAGCTCATCCTCAGCCCCCGCACGGTCGAGTACCACCTGTACAAGATCTATCCGAAGGTGGGCGTCGGTACCCGTACTGAGCTGGCGAGGCTAGTAGTTCTACAGAAGGCACCCGTAGCGCCGCAGGACAAGCTTTGAGCATGCAAATCAACATCTGGAGTGAAGAGTTCGGCGCCGCGACGGACGAGCCGATCGTGCTGGTGATGGGTTCGATGTCGCAGGGCATCCTGTGGCCGGACGAGTTCGTGGGCCGGCTCGCCGCGGGCGGCCGGCGGGTGGTCAGGTACGACCACCGCGACACCGGCGCCTCGGACACCGTCGACTTCGAGCGGCACCCCTACACGTGGCACGACATCAAGGACGACCTGCTGCGGGTGATGGACGCGCACGGGCTGGACAGCGCCCACCTGGTCGGCCACTCGGCGGGCGGGCTGCTCGGGCAGCTCGTCGCCGTGGAGCGGCCCGAGCGCGTGCGGACGCTGACCGTGATCGGCTCCTCGCCGCTCGGCGGCGGGGAGGGCGCGGTGCTCATGCGGGCGCTGATGGGCGAGCCGCAGCCCGAGGGCAGCCTGCCCGAGCCGACGCCGGAGTTCGTGGCGTTCTTCCGCGAGCTGATCGTCGCCCCGCCCCCGGCCGACCGGCGCGAGCAGATCGAGCGCATGATCGCCGAGCAGCGGGTGCTGCACGGCACGGCGCTGCCGTTCGACGAGGACGCCGCCCGACGGCTGCAGGAGCGCGTCTACGACCGGGCGCGGAGCCTGGCCGCCGTCGTCAACCACCGGCTGGCCGCCGCGGCGGCGCCCGGCTTCGAGCCGGTCGGCGTGCTGGATCAGGTCAAGGCGCCCACCCTGGTCGTCGAGGGCACCCACGAGCCCGCCAAGCCCGGCCACGGCGCGATCATCGCCGAGCGGATCCCCGGCGCGCGGCTGCTGATGATCGACGGGATGGGCCACACCCTGCCGCCCGAGGTGCACGAGGAGCTGGCCGGGGCCGTCCTCGCGCACACGGCGAACGGGACGTGACGGCTAGAGGAGCTTCTCGATGGCCGCGGTGACCGACGGGTCGTCCGGGGCGGTGCGGGGGCGGAAGCGGGCCACGACGTTGCCTTCGCGGTCCACGAGGAACTTCTCGAAGTTCCACTGGACGTCGCCCGCCGCGCCCTCGGCGTCCTCGATCCTGGTCAGCTCCTCGTAGAGCGGGTGCCGGCCAGTGCCGTTGACGTCGGCCTTCTCCAGGAGCGGGAAGTCCACGCCGTACGTCGTGGCGCAGAACTGCTCGATCTCCTCCGCCGTGCCCGGCTCCTGGCCGGCGAACTGGTTGCAGGGCATGCCGATCACCGTGAAACCACGCTCGCCGTACTGCTGCTGAAGGCTCACCAGGCCGCCGTACTGCGGGGTCAGGCCACACCTGGAGGCCACGTTCACGATCAGGGCGGCCTTGCCGGCCGCCAGTTCCCCAAGGGTGGTCGGGGCGTCCGCGAGTGTGCGGAGCGGGATGTCGCTGAGGCTCATGTTCCGACCCTACAGAACGAGTCATGCCCAGAAATGTGACGTAGTCCTCATTTTCCCGGCAAACCCCCTGAACGCGGATATATCGGAATCTTTACTTACGATCTACCTTTCCATGGTCAATTCGCTGTAAAGGGAGTGAATCAGGCAGGGTGGCGCGGTCCCTCGAACCCCACTGAAAGGGAATCCGCATGCCCATGCTCCGCCGTACCGGCGTCCTGGTCCTGTCCGCCACCCTGGTGGCGGCGGCCGGCGCCCCGGCCGCACAGGCGCAGAGCTCCCAGACCAGCGGCAGGAACAAAGCGATAGCCAAGCCGATGGTGGCCAAGCGCGGCTGGAACAAGGCCCAGTTCAGATGCCTGGAAAGGCTCTGGGCCAGAGAGAGCGGATGGAACCACCGCGCCGGCAACGGCTCAGGCGCGTACGGCATCCCGCAGGCGCTGCCCGGGCACAAGATGGCCTCTTCGGGCCGCGACTGGAGGACCAACCCCCGCACCCAGATCGCCTGGGGCCTGTCCTACATCAAGGGGAGGTACGGATCGCCGTGTCGCGCGTGGGGGCACTTCCAATCCCACCGTTGGTACTGAGCCAAACCCCAGGCTTGTGCGCGCTTTACGGCAAGCGCCGCCCATAAGAGCGGCGGACCGGGCAATCCCGGCCCAGCGAACGAGCCCTTTATCCGCAACGAGCGCACAAACACCTGTCCTTCGCGTGTCGAGATGTATGACCCGCAGTGACCGTGCGTAATAGGAATCGTGCTAAAGGACACGTCGCGGTGCCCTCCGGGCCGCCCAGCATGATCGGGCGGTACCGGAACCCGGAGGGCCACGCGGACCCTCCACGTCCGAGCCACGGACGCGGATCGGCAGGGCGCCCGCCATTGTGCGCCCGTCCGCACGCGACCCGGCAGCAAGGATTGTTGTGGACAGCAAGCGCGCGCTTCGCGGCACACTCATCTCCGTCACCGCATTCACGACCCTGGGCACGGCCTCGCCGGCCTGGGCGGAGTCACCGGCTCCGATCAAGGTGCGGACCTGGACGACGTCGGCGCAGCCGAAGGTCCCGATCGTCGGGCCGAGCAGGAACAAGCAGATCGCCCTGGGCCAGGTCGTCCAGCGGGCCTGGAACTTCCAGGAGTTCCGCTGCCTGGACAACCTGTGGACAAGGGAGAGCAACTGGAATCATCGAGCACTCAACCACTCATCCGGCGCGTACGGCATCCCGCAGGCGCTGCCCGCGGGCAAGATGCGAGGCGCCGGACCGGACTGGAAGTCCAACCCGGAGACGCAGATCCGCTGGGGCCTGGCCTACATCAAGGGCAGGTACGGCAGGCCGTGCGGCGCCTGGGGTCACTGGAGATCGCACAACTGGTACTAGCCGGCTCCGGAGGGCATCCGGAGCTCACCGGGTGCCCTCCCTGCGCCCCGAGTGCACCTCCATCGCCTGGATCAGCAGCTCGACGCCGAACTCGAACTCGGCCTCGTGGTCGCACTCGTCCAGCAGCGGCGCCAGCGAGCTCACCGTGGGGAACAGCGCGGGATCGACCCCGTCGGCCTTGATCGTCCTGGTCTGCACCGGGGCGAACGTCGGCGTCACCCCGACCTCGCGCAGCAGCGAGCCCACGATGAACGCGATGAACATCCGCAGCATCCTGACCGCGTCCGCCCCGTCGAACCCGGCGCCCCGCAGGGTGGCCAGCGCCCGCTCGACCGGCAGCAGCCCGGCCGCGGAGTGGAGCTGGCGGCTGACCACGAGCATGGTCGAGCGCGGGTGGTCGTGCGCGATCTGCCGGAACGCCCGCGCCTGCATGCGCACCCGGTCGGTCCAGTGCGCGTCGGGGTCGTCGGTGAACTCGATCTCGCTCAGCACCGTCTCGGCCACCCCGTTGAGCAGGGCGTCCTTGTTGGGCACGTGGTTGTAGAGGGACATCACCCCGACGCCCAGCTCGGCCGCGATGCGCCGCATGGAGACCGCGTCGGCGCCCTCGCGCTCGATGAGGTCGATGGCCGCGGCGACGATGCGGACGCGCGACAGGGGCTCGGTGGGCATAGCTCATTCTATTGACTGCCGTACGGCGTACGTGCAAGCCTCGAAACCGTGGACGTACGGTGTACGTAACCCCCCGCGGAGGTCCTCCATGTCGACGCACGATCTCTACACCATCCCCGCCGAGCTCTCCACCTGGAACGTCGAGATGTCCGGCGCCAGCCGGTTCACCTGGGAGTACGACGACGGCAGAGATCGGATGCTGGCCCTCTACCAGAAGGGCAAGGACAAGCAGTGGGACTCGGTCAAGCGCATCGACTGGGACCTCGACGTCGACCCGTACAACGTGCTGGGGATCCCCGACCAGACCATCGCCATCTACGGCACCCCGCTCTGGGAGCGGATGGACGACAAGACCCGCCAGGACGTCCGGCTGCACGGCGCGGCCTGGCAGTTCTCCCAGTTCCTGCACGGGGAGCAGGGCGCGATGATCTGCTCGGCCAAGATCGTCGAATCGGTGCCCGACCTCGACTCGAAGTTCTACGCCGCCACGCAGACGATGGACGAGGCCCGCCACGCCGAGACCTACGCCCGGTTCCTCCAGGAGAAGGTGGGCCTGGCCTACCCGATCAACGAGCATCTCAAGGCGCTGCTGGACAGCACGCTGAGCGACTCCCGGTGGGACATGCCGTACCTGGGCATGCAGGTGCTCATCGAGGGGCTGGCGCTGGCCGCGTTCGGGGTGATGCGCGACATCACCACCAAGCCGCTGCCCAAGCAGATCCTCGCGTACGTGATGCAGGACGAGGCCAGGCACGTCGCGTTCGGGCGGATGGCGCTGCGCGACTACTACCGCAACCTGTCGGAGACGGAGCTGCGCGAGCGCGAGGACTTCGTCATCGAGGGCTGCTACCTGATGCGCGACCGCCTGCGCGGCCGGGAGACCTGGGAGAACCTGGGCCTGTCGAAGTCCGAGGTGGAGGAGGCCATGGTGGCCACCGACCAGTCGGACTACCTGAAGCTGTTCAGGTCGCTGCTGTTCAGCCGGATCGTGCCGTGCGTGAAGGACATCGGGCTGTGGAGCCCGCGGCTGCAGGAGGCGTACGCGGAGATGGGCGTGCTGGAGATGGCCGGCCAGTCGCTCGACGCGCTGATGAAGCAGGACGAGGAGATCGCCGACAAGATCGACGAGGCCCGCTTCGCCGAGGAGGAGGCCGAGCGGCACGCCGAGGTCGCCGACACGATCGCGCTCGGCGGGTCCTGAGCCTCCGGGCCCCCGAAGCCGGTCGAATCCCGTAAGCGTGCGCGACGAGCCCTTCGTTTCGGCAGACTGCGGGCAGATCGAACTTCGGGAGTCCTCCTTGCGGCAGATCCTGAGCTACCGCGACGCCGTGGTCCTGCTCGGTGGCGACAGCGCGCTCACCGGCGCCCTGGACAAGGCGTCGGCCCTGGCGCTGTTCGGGCTGGGCGGGATCGACCTGTTCGACGCCCGCGCCGAGGCGGTGCGGCTGGGTGACGGCTTCATCCGCGGCCTGCGTGACCGGGTCAACGGCCTGAGCAGGTACGACAGGACGCAGCGGCTGACGGCGGCGCACACGGTCATCGTGATCAGCGCCTATCTGGAGGTGCTCGACGAGGCCGGCGTGCTGCGCGATCTGACCTCCGAGGACCAGCGGCGGATCACCAGGACGAGCCGCGTGCGCCCGTACCTCGTCGACTTCCCCATGCCGGTCCCAGCGCCGCAGCACCCGCACGAGGACGTGCGCCGGGATCTGGCCGTCCACTACAGGACGCTCACCGACGCCTTGTTCGGCTTCCTGCCCGGCCTCGCCCGCTGGGACACCTGGGACGAGACCACCCGTACCCGGCTGGCCGCCGGCCTCCCCGCGCGGGCGCTGCGCCGCTACGACGAGCTGTTCCGCCGGCTCGTCGCCGACTTCCCCGAGGTCGCCTGCTGGTCCGACCTGGTCGGCCACCAGGCCACCCGGGCGGAGGTCAGGAGCCTCGCCCGGGGCCTGGACGGGCTGCACGACCAGCTCGCCAAGATCGTCTCGGCCCGCCGCCCGTCCGACCGGCTGGCCGCGCTGGTCCAGGCGAACGCGGCCGCGCTCAAGCGCCCGATCGTCGCCGCCGCCGACGCGCCGCCGGGCATGACGATCCCCTCGCTGGGCCAGGGCTACGTCGACCCCGGCTACCGCGTGCTGCTGCCCGGCCGGCGGCATCTTGTCACCTCGGAGGAGACGTGGGCGGAGCTCCCCCGCCGCGACGACCTGGGCGCGTTCCTGTCCGGCCACCTCACGCTGCCGCAGGCGGCGCAGGGGCCGCTGCTCGTGCTGGGCCAGCCGGGCGCGGGCAAGTCCCTGCTGACCCGCGTGCTCGCGGCCCGGCTGCCCGCCGCCGAGTTCCTCCCGCTCCGGGTGGAGCTGCGCGGCGTCCCCGCCGACGGCGACGTGCTGGCGCAGATCGAGCACGGCATCAAGGACGCGCTGGACGAGGTGATGTCCTGGCCCGAGCTGGTGCACGCGGCGCAGGGGGCGCTGCCCGTCGTCATGCTGGACGGGTTCGACGAGCTGCTCCAGGCCACGGGGGTCAGCCAGACCGACTATCTGGAGCGGGTCGCCGACTTCCAGCGCGACCAGGCGGAGAAGGGCCGGGCGCTGGCCGTCGTCGTCACCTCCAGGACGGCCGTGGCGAACCGGGCGCGGGTCCCGGAGACCTCGATGGTGCTGCGGCTCGAACCGTTCGACGAGGGACAGATCCGCCAGTGGGTGGACCTGTGGAACGACGGCAACCGCGGCTACTTCCTGCGCCGCGAGCTCGAACCGCTGTCGGCGGACAGCGTGCTGGCCGTCCCGAACCTGGCGGAGCAGCCGCTGCTGCTGCTCATGCTGGCCCTGTACGACGCCGACGCGAACGCGCTGCGCCTCGTGCGCGCGGACCTGCACGAGTCGGAGCTGTACGAGCGGCTGCTGCGCGGCTTCGCCGCCCGCGAGGTGGGCAAGACCGCCAGGGGCCTGGCGGAGGCGGACCTGGCGCGGGCGGTGGAGGACGAGCTGCTACGCCTGTCGGTCGCGGCGTTCGCGATGTTCAACCGCGGCCTGCAGTGGATCGGCGAGCACGACCTGGACGCGGATCTGCGCGCGCTGCTCCCGGGCGGGCAGGAGCCGCCGCGGCCGCCCGGCTTCCGCCGCGCCCTGACCCGCGCCGAGGGCGTGATCGGCCGGTTCTTCTTCGTGCACACCACGCAGGCCCTGCGCGAGGAGGAGCGGCTCAAGACCTACGAGTTCCTGCACGCCACGTTCGGCGAGTACCTCGTCGCCCGCCTGGTCGTCCGCGAGCTGGCCGATCTGGCGGAGGAGCTGGCCCTGGCCCGGTCGCGCAACCGCCCGGCCAAGCCGGACGACGCGTATCTCCACGCCCTGCTCTCCTTCGCCGCGCTCGCCGGGCGCGGCCCCGTCGTCGGCTTCCTCGGCTACGGCCTCACCCACCTCATCCCGGAGGACCGGCGGGCGCTGCTGCGGCGGCACCTGTGCGGCCTGTTCACGGTGTCCCTGATGGCCAGGACGGGCTCGGCCTTCGACGGCTACCGGCCGGTGGCGGCCGAGGCGACGGTCCGGTGCGCCGCCTACAGCGCCAACCTGCTGCTGCTCGCGGTGCTGTCGTCCGACGGGCCGATCCCCGGCACGGACCTGTTCGTCATGGACCGGGCTGAGCAGGCGAACGAGCGGTGGCGCAGGATCGCCCGCCTGTGGCACTCCCAGCTGGCCAGGGCCGAGTGGGACTCGCTCGTCAACACCGTCCGGGTGCGGCACTTCCTCGACGGCGCGACCAGGCGGATGGAGGTGTCCCTCGACCGGGGACAGCCCTTCAACCTGCGCGACCTGGTCTTCCTCAGCTGGCCGGACGCCGTCCCCGATCGCTACCCCTACGATTCGCCGGTCGAGGCGCTGGCGCCGTGGATGCGCGAGATCTCCTTCCGCGACGACACCGTGCTCGGGAACCTCTTCCTCGACGTGCTGCCGTACGCGAAGGAGATCGACCCGGACCTGAACCCCCATCCGGAGCACCATGTCGCCGACCTGCTGACCATCGTGCTGAGCCCGGAGCCGAACCTGGAGACCTACCGGCGGGCCCTGCTGCGGGGGCCGAGCTGGAGCTACCTCGACCGGGTGCTCAGGCAGCTCGAAACGGACTGCCACCGGCTGTCCAGCCCCGATCTGCTCGGCCTGCTGCACATCGCCGCCGTCCGGTGGAGCGGCCCCGGCCGGCTGAAGCGCATCCTCTGGAGCCTGTCCGCCCGGCCGGACGTCGACGACCGCTACCTGCAGAGCGTCTCCGCCATCATCGCCAACAAGGACCAGCAGGCGGTGGGCATCGGACCCGCCATGGAGCCGGACCCGCCGGGGACGCCTCAGGAATGACAGCGGCGGTGCAGCTCGCGTATCTCCTCCGCCAGCTCCGGCACCGGCCCCTCCACCGTCACCCCGGGCGCGACCTCGTTGATCGGCAGCGTGCGCACCGGCGGCGCGGGCACGCCCAGCTCGGACAGCCAGCCGGCGAGCTGCTCCGACGACGCCGCGTACACGATCCGGCCCAGCCCCACCCAGGCGTGCGCGGCGGCGCACATCGGGCAGTGCTCGCCCGAGGTGTAGACGGTGGCCGCCGCCCGCTCCCCGGGCGTCAGGTGCGCGGCCGACCAGCGGGCCAGCGCGAACTCCGGGTGCTGCGTGCGATCCCCGCCGGCCACCCGGTTGTGGTCCTCGGCCAGCACGGCGCCGTCGCCGGAGACCAGCACCGACCCGAACGGCTCGTCGCCGGCCTCCAGGGCCTGCCGGGCCAGCTCGACGCAGCGGCGCAGGTGAGGCAGCTCAGATTCCTCGATCATGAAGTCCCATCCAGTTGAGCTGGTAGGTGTCGATCACCCACTGCAGATCAGCGACATGCGTCGCTCCGGTGCCGCGCCCGATTGAGGGGAGAGCGACATTCACGATGGTGATGTCGAGCAGCACGAAGAACATGCCCGCGCACACCACCACGAAGGTTACAGTCCGCCGTATATTCATGATCTTTCACGTTTCTGCACGTCATGTACAAGTACCCCACCCTAGGGCGACAGAAAATCGCTTGATCTCCCGTATTAGCCTAGAAGGGATGCCTCCCGATACGCACCACCCTCGCCGTCCCATGCTGTCCTCCAACTCCCTCTGGCGGATGAAGTCCTACCTCCGCCCCTACGTCGTCAGACTGGTCTTCATCTGGCTGGCCGCGATCGTCGGCATCGCCGCCGGCATCGCGCTCCCGCTCATCAGCGAGCAGGTCATCGACGGTCCCGTGGCCCATGGCGATTCCGGCGGATTACTCCCGCTCGGGCTCCTCGCCATCGGCGTCGGCGTCGTCGAGGCGCTGCTGATCTTCCTCAGGCGGTGGGCCCAGGTCCGGCCGGTGCTCGGCCTGGAGACCGCCATCCGCGACGACCTGTACGAGCACCTGCAGCGCCTGCCCATGGGCTTCCACGGCGACTGGCAGTCGGGCCAGTTGCTGTCGCGGGCGACGACGGACCTGTCCACGATCCGCCGCTTCCTCGGCTTCGGCATGCTCTTCCTGGTCATGAACATCCTGCAGCTCATCACGGTGACCGTGCTGCTGCTGAACAAGTACTGGCCGCTCGGGCTGCTGGTGCTGGCCTCGTCCGTGCCGATCGTGTGGGTCTCGCTCCGCTTCGAGAAGCGCTACATCAAGATCTCCCGCCAGGTGCAGGACGAGCAGGGCGACCTCGCCACGCTCGTCGAGGAGTCCGCGATCGGCATCCGCACGATCAAGGCCTTCGGCCGCCGCCACCACGTCTACGACCGCTACGACGACGCCGCGCTCAAGGTCTACGGCACGTCGATGGACAAGGTCCGCCTGTCCGCCAAGTTCTTCGCCTTCCTTGAAGTGATCCCCAACATCACGCTGGCGCTGGTGCTGCTGCTCGGCGCGCTGGCGGTCGGCTCGGGCGCGCTGACGCTGGGCGCGCTGGTCGCCTTCACCACGCTGATGCTCCAGCTCGTGTGGCCGATCGCGAGCCTCGGCTACATCCTGGCCATGGCGCAGGAGGCCATGACCTCGGCCGACCGCGTCATGGAGGTCATGGACACCGTCCCCGCCATCGAGGGTGGCACCGAGACCGTCGCCAGGCCGCGCGGCCACCTGCGCTTCGAGGGCGTCGGGTTCCGCTTCGCCGACTCCGAGGAGCCGGTGCTGCGCGACGTCTGGCTGGAGGTGCGTCCGGGCGAGACCGTGGCCATCGTGGGCGCGACCGGCTCCGGCAAGACCACGCTGACCGCGCTGGTCCCCCGGCTGATCGACCCCACCGAGGGCCGGGTCACGATCGACGGCCACGACGTGCGCGAGCTGACGCTGCCCGCGCTGCGCTCGGTGGTGGCCACCGCGTTCGAGGAGCCGACGCTGTTCTCGATGAGCGTGCGCGAGAACCTCACGCTCGGCCGGCTCGACGCCACCGAGGAGGAGCTGGCCGACGCGATCCAGACCGCGCAGGCCATGTTCGTGTACGACCTGCCGTGGGGCCTCGACACCCGCATCGGCGAGCAGGGACTGTCGCTGTCCGGCGGTCAGCGCCAGCGGCTCGCCCTGGCGCGGGCCGTGCTGAGCAAGCCCAGGATCCTGGTGCTCGACGACACGCTGTCCGCGCTCGACGTGGAGACCGAGGCCCTGGTGGAGGAGGCGCTGCGCCACGTGCTGCGCGACGCCACCGGCATCGTGGTCGCCCACCGCGCCTCCACCGTGCTGCTCGCCGACAAGGTGGCGCTGCTGCGGAACGGCACGATCACGCACGTCGGACAGCACCACGAGCTGCTGGCCCAGGTGCCCGAATACCGTGAGCTGCTGGCCCAGGACGCCGACTTCGACGGCGCGTCGGAAGGGGCGCTGGCATGACCGCGACGACCACCGAACCCCCTGCCGGGCCTCCCAAGAGCTCCTGGCGCGGTGTCGCCTCCGAGGACCAGGACGAGCTGCCGGAGAAGGTCTCCGTCCTGCTGCGGGAGCGCTCCCGGCGGCTGCTCGGCCAGTTGCTCGGGCCGTACCGGAAGAAGATCGCCCTGCTGATCGCGATCATCGTGGTCTCGAACGCGGCCGGGCTGTCGATCCCCTTCCTGGTGTCGGTCGGCATCGACTCCGGCATCCCGCTGATCCAGAAGGGGACCGGCCCGTCGGTCCTGCTGACCGTGGTCGGGGTGATCCTGTTCGCGGCCGTCACCCAGGCGCTCACGCGGCAGGCGTTCCTGCGGCTGTCGGGCAAGATCGGCCAGAGCATCCTGCTGGAGCTGCGCAGGCGGGTGTTCGACCACTTCCAGCGGCTGTCGCTGAGCTTCCACGAGCAGTACACCTCCGGGCGCGTCATCTCCCGGCTGACCTCCGACATCGAGGCCATCGCCGAGCTGCTCCAGTCGGGCTTCGACGCGCTGGTCAAGGCCGTGCTGACCATGGTGGGCACGGCCGTGCTGCTGCTGGTGCTGGACGTGCACCTCGGCCTGGTGGCGCTGGTCCCGCTGCCGCTGCTGCTGCTGTTCACCAAGTGGTTCCGGCGGCAGTCGGCGATCGTCTACCGGCGTACGCGGGAGACGGTGGCGCTGGTGATCGTGCACTTCGTGGAGTCGATGACCGGCATCCGCGCGGTGCAGGCCTTCCGCAGGCAGCCGCGCAACCAGGAGATCTTCCAGCAGCTCAACGACGACTACCGGGGCGCGAACGCGCGCAGCATGCAGCTCGGCGCGACGTTCATGACCGGCATCAAGCTGATCGGCAACATGACGATCGGCGGGGTGCTGCTCTACGGCGGCTGGCTGGCGCTGCAGGGCGAGGTCAAGGTCGGCGTGCTGACCGCGTTCCTGCTGTACCTGCGGCAGTTCTACGAGCCGATGCAGGAGGTCAGCCAGTTCTACAACACCCTGCAGTCGGCGGGCGCGGCGCTGGAGAAGCTGTCGGGCGTGCTGGAGGAGGAGCCGTCCGTGCCCGAGCCGCGCAAGCCGGAGGCGCTGCCGCAGGGCAGGGCGCGCGGCAAGGTGCGCTTCGAGGGCGTCAGGTTCGCCTACGTCGAGGAGATGCCGATCCTGCCCCGCCTCGACCTGACCGTCCCGGCCGGGCAGAGCGTGGCGCTGGTGGGCGCGACGGGAGCGGGCAAGACGACGCTGGCCAAGCTGATCTCCCGGTTCTACGACCCCACCGACGGCCGCGTGCTGCTCGACGGCGTCGATCTGCGCGCGCTGGACGAGCCGACGCTGCGCCAGGCCGTGGTCATGGTGACGCAGGAGAACTTCCTGTTCAGCGGCTCGGTGGCGGACAACATCAGGTTCGGCCGGCCCGACGCCACCGACCGGCAGATTCGCGAGGCGGCCAAGGCGATCGGCGCGCACGAGTTCATCTCGGGCCTGCCGGACGGCTATGACACCGAGGTCGGCAAGCGCGGCGGCCGCATGTCGGCCGGGCAGCGCCAGCTCGTGGCGTTCGCCAGGGCGTTCCTCGCCGATCCCGCGGTGCTGATCCTGGACGAGGCCACCTCCAGCCTCGACGTGCCGAGCGAGCGGCTCGTGCAGCGGGCGCTGAAGACGATCCTCGCCGACCGGACGGCGCTGATCATCGCGCACCGGCTCTCGACGGTGGAGATCGCCGACCGGGTGCTGGTGATGGAGCGCGGCGAAATCGTCGAGGACGGCCCGCCGGACCGGCTCATCGCCGCCTCAGGCCGGTTCGCCGGGCTGCACCAGGCGTGGCTGGACAGCCTGAGCCAGTGATCGACGGGCGCGGGGCCCCTGCCCGGCTGGGCACGGGCTCCCGGTCCCGGTCATTGCCGCCCGCCTGGTGGCGCCTTTTCAGTGGTGCGGGCGGGCGGCGGCCACGAGGTTCGCGTACAGCTCGTAACCGACGAACGCCGCCAGCGGCACCCCTAACGCGACGAGCAGGCGGCCGGGCAGGTGCGAGCGCTCGTCGGGCACCCTGACCGGCTCGATCGCCGGCACGAACACCGGGGCCGGCTCCGGCTCCGGGGCCGGCACGAGCTCGGGGTGCCGCGCCAGATACCCCGAGGGGAAGGAGGTCACGTGGTACGCCCCGCAGTGCGGGCAGCAACCCCCAGATCTGGGCGGCGGCACGGACACGCCCGAGCTGAGCCAGATCTCCACCTCGTTGCCGTAGTTGTCGGTGAGGTGTCTGACGACGAAATCCTCCTCCCAGACATACAGGCAACGAAGGCACTCGAAAGGCCACGTCTCGCGGGTGTCGAACCCGTCGGGCACTAGGACCACCCCCGGCTAGAGATCGCCGCTCGATCCTGAGTGTCCGCCCGGCCCCGCACCCCCGCAAGGCGGGCTTATGACACTTGCCGCTACGAAATGCTCACCAAGTGTCAGGTTAGGTGGTCAGTAAGCCGGCTTCCGTACCGGGCTGATCAGCGGCGTCGGGTCCGGCACGACCGGCCCGAGCGGCGGGAACAGCTCCGGATGACGGGACAGATATCCGTCAGGGAAGGTGGTCGTCTGCTGGGATCCGCATTGCGGGCAGACGGCGCCCTGCCAAGGCGGCGGCACGCGCAGGCCGGCTGCGAACCAGACCTCGCTGTCGTTGCCATGGCGGTCTTCCACGTGCCGGACGAGGTATTCCTCCTCCCAGACATGCCAGCAGCAGCGGCATTCGAACGGCACCATCCTGAGTTCTTCTACCAATGAGGTCACCCCCCTCACTTAGAGTGTCCGCCCATCACTCCCCATCTCGCAACCGGCCTCACTTGACGGCGAGCACAAAGGTGATGGCGCCCGCGACCACGCTCAACGTGCCGAGCCAGGCGAAAAGGACGTCGAGCCCCGCGTTCAGCGGCGTGCCGCCGTGCAGGGCCGCCTGCACCCGGCGGAAGCGCACCCCCGTCCTGATCAGCAGCACCCCGCCGCACAGCGCGGCCAGCGTGAACGCCACCACCGCGAGCACCGGCAGGCCGTGCCTGAGCGACAGGCCGGCCGCGCCCAGCCCGCCGGTGGACAGGGCCACCGCCGTACGCACCCAGGCGAGCCGGGTGCGCTCGCTCTGCAGCCCCTCGTCCCAGATCTCCTCTTCCCTCGACATGTCCGCGGGTCAGATCGACAGGATGATGAGCACGAGGGCGATCACGGCCACGGCCGCCACGCCGTAGCCGAAGACGGCCGCGAGCGCGGGCGGCGGGAGCGGCGCCTGCTTGCGCAGGGCGCGCTGGATGTTGCGCCAGCGGGGGTAGGCCATGCCCGCCGCCAGCGCGGAGAGGGTGACCAGCATGATCGCCAGTCCGGTACGGATCCACGGCACGAACACGTCGGGCGGCACCGCGGCCATCGCCACCCCGCCCGCGCTCAGCGCCAGCGCCGTGCTCAGCCACGTGAGGAAGGTTCGTTCGTTGGCCAAGGTGAAACGCGGGTCGGGCTCCATAAGAAAACGGTAATTCGTCCCCATTTCCCCTAGAGAAGCAGGGATTCTCCCAAATTGTCAGCTACAGGCCTTGGCCACCTTCTCCACGTAGGCGGCGCTTTCCGTCGCGACCTTCTGTGCCGCGTCGACGGCTTCGTTGACGTTGTCGACGCTGATGCCGCTCAGGGTCTTGGCCAGGTCGTCGGAGGCCTCTTTGAGCGTGGTGTTGGCAGCCTTGTCGGCCACGCCGTTGAGCTTGGCCGCGGCATCGTCCAGGGCTTTGTCCATGGCCTGGGGGTCGTCGGTGAGCTTGGTGATCTGCGCGCCCAGGTCGGTGACGATCTTCGGCGCCTCGAGGCACGCCTGGGCCTTGTCGATGGTGTTGTTGACCTCACCGCATCCGGCGGCGAAGACGCACAAGGCGAAAGCGGCCAGGGGCACGAACCGGCTTTTGAGGTGACGCATGATTTGACCCTACCCAAGGGTCCGGCCACGTGCTGTGACCGAAACTTTTCCGATGACCACCAATTGACCGAACCGGATGCTCAGGACGGCAGCGCGCGCAGCCAGTCGATCAGCAGCCGGTTGACCTCGCCGGCGCGTTCCTGCTGGATCCAGTGCCCGCAGCCGTCGAGGAGGTGGCAGGAGGTCAGGTTCGGCAGGGTCCGGGGGAAGTCCTCGATGGCCCCGGCCATCCAGGTGGTGCTGGCGTCCAGCCGGCCCCCGGCGAACAGCGCGGGCTGCGTGATCGGCGCCCCGTCCCACGCGGCGAGGTCCGCCCAGTCCCGGTCCACGTTGCGGTAGCGGTTGAGCGCGCCGGTCAGCCCCGTACGCTCGAACTCGCCCGCGTAGACGTCGAGGTCCGCCTCCGTGAGCCAGGACGGCAGGACGCCGGAGGGGAAGCGGTCGGAGAGCCTGCCGCCCGCGGCGACGAAATGGACGCCGTCCCCGCCGGTCGCGGGCATCGTGTCGGCCGAGAGGGCGGCGTAGAAGCCCGCCAGCCAGCCGCGGACGTCGGGCTCGATCTCCGCCTCCGCCCGCCCGGGAGCCTGGAAGTAGCTGACGTAGAACTCCTCACCCCCGCTCCCCAGCCGGGCGAACGCCTCCGTCGGGCGGGGGCCGCCGCGCGGCGCGTACGGCACGCTCAGCATGCCCACGGCCCGGAACAGATCGGGCCGGAGCAGCGCGCTGCCGGTGGCGATGGAGGAGCCCCAGTCGTGCCCCACGATCACCGCGGACCGCTCGCCCAGCGCCCGCACGACGGCCACGTTGTCCGCGACGTGCGCCGTCATGGCGTACGCCGCCGTCTCCCCCGGCTTCGACGAGCGCCCGTAGCCCCGCACGTCGATGGCCACCGCGCGGAAGCCGGCCGCGGCGAGCGCCGGGAGCTGGTGGCGCCAGGAGTACCACGACTCGGGGAAACC
The DNA here is from genome assembly GCF_005889725.1 of Nonomuraea zeae. Classification (GTDB taxonomy): domain Bacteria; phylum Actinomycetota; class Actinomycetes; order Streptosporangiales; family Streptosporangiaceae; genus Nonomuraea; species Nonomuraea zeae. Next base: position 33,125 of record NZ_VCKX01000058.1, on the reverse strand, counting down.
GTGCACGAGGAGCACCAGCGGGCCGGCCCCCTGCTCCACCAGATGGATGCGGCCGCCGGGCGTCTCCACCAGCCGATGTGTCTGCGACATTCGTCCTCCATGCGAGCCTCGCTTGAGTTGGCACTCCAGATCATGCGGGGCGGGCCCCGATCCAAGCGAACGGCGTTGCCGGTCCGGCAAACCGTCGCGCATTCCAAAGGAATCCTTGACATCGCCGGGCTCCGGTGCCGAAGATTCCAAGCATGTCTTTGGAATCTTCGGAAGGACGCCCGCGGCGGGTGCTCGACGCCGCGGCCATGCGGGCCTTCGCCCACCCGGTCCGGCTCGCGCTGCACGAACTGCTCATGCGCGCCGGCCCGACGACCGCCGCCGACGCCGCCAGGGAAGTGGGCGTCAGCCAGGCCCTGGCCTCCTACCACCTGCGGCAGCTGGCCAAGTACGGCCTGGTGACGCAGGCCGAGCCGCGCGACGAGCGCGAGCGGCCGTGGAAGGCGAGCGAGAGCCGCCAGGACTGGGGCGACACCGCGGGCCCCGAAGGCACGGCCGCCCGGAGCCTGCTGGAGCAGGTCATGGCCGAGCGGGCCCTGGCCCGGCTGGTCGAGTGGCAGGAGCGGCGCGGGGACGAACCGGAGCCCTGGCAGGCGGCCGGCGGCCTGAGCAACTCCTACGTGTACGCCACCGCCGAGGAGTTCCAGGCCCTCGGCGAGGCCATCGCGGGCCTGCTCGAACCGCTCATCGCCCGCATCGACGACCCGGCCACGCGGCCCGGGGGCGCCCGGCCGGTGCTGCTGACGCAGCTCTGGGTGCCGCTGGCCCCGACGGCGTCCGGTGACTGAGGCCCCGCCCGCGCTGCGCGGCAACCGCGACTTCCGCCGGCTGCTGCTGGCCGGTGTGATCTCCCAGACCGGCGACTGGGCGGTGGGCACCGGCCTGGCCTTCTACGTCTACGACCTGACCGGCTCGACGCTGTCCTCCGCGATCACGCTGCTGGTCTCGCGGCTGCCCGACGTCGTGCTCGGCTCCGTGGCCGGGGTGCTGGCCGATCGCTGGGACCGCCGCCGGTTACTGGTCGGCACCGATCTGCTGCTGGCGGCCGGGCTGCTGCCGCTGCTGCTGGTACGCCAGCCGGCCCAGATGTGGATCGTCTACGCGGTCGCCCTGTGGGCGGGGGTGCTCAGCACGCTGCTCGCCCCCGCGCAGAAGTCGCTGGTCCCCCAGCTCGTGGCAGGGTCGCAGCTCGTACGGGCCAACGCGCTGCACGGCCAGTGCGGCGAGGTGGCCCGGCTGGCGGGGGCGATGGCGGGCGGGGTCGCCGTCAGCGCCGGCGGGCTGAGCGCGGTCGTGCTGCTCGGCGTGGCCGGTTTCGCGATCTCGGCGGCCCTGCAGGCGAGCCTGCGCGTGCCCGGCCGTCCCGCGCCCATGACGACGGTCGGCGGGCAGTGGATCGACGGGCTGCGGCTGGCCGCCCGGGACCCGGGCCTCCGGCTGCTGGTGGCGTTCATGATGATCACCGGGCTCGGGGAGGGGATCTTCGGCACGCTCGCCGCGCCGTTCGTCGCCGACGTGCTGGGCGGCGGCGGTGACGCCTACGGGCTGTTCATGTCGGTGCAGGCGATCGGCGGGATCGCCGGCGGGCTGGTCGTGGCGGCGTATCCGGGCAGGGCGGCGCCCGGGCTGCTGCTCGGCTGCGCGACGATCGCCTTCGGGCTGCTCGACCTGGCGCTGTTCACCTATCCGCTGGCCGTGCCGGCGTTCTGGCCGGCGCTCGTGCTGATCGGGCTGGCCGGGGTGCCCGGGGCGGCGATGACGGCGGCCTTCACCACCCTGGCCCAGCGCGTCGGCGGCGAGGAGCGCGGCGGCAGCGTCTTCGGCCTCCTGGGCAGCGCCCACGCCACCACGGCGCTGCTCGGCACCCTGCTCGCCGGCGTGCTCGCCGGTGTGCTGGGCCACGCGCTGGGCGGCTCGGCCGGCATCGTGGGGACGCTGTGCGTGCACGCGGGCGGGCTGCTGATCGCCGGGCTGATGGCCCTGACCCTGATGCGCCGGCCGCGCGGGTAAAACATCGCCCCTTGTGGCGTCTACCTGCGATCATGCGTGATTCGATATCGATCCGTTCGCGATATCGCTATTAGACATCGGCTGACGGCATCTGCTTTGCTCCTGCCTTCTGACGGACGACAGCAAGGACTTCGACATGCGACACGGCCGCTACCTGGCGACCGCTCTGGCGTTCTCCCTCCTGACGGGCGGCGCCCTCACCGCGGGCCCGGCCTCGGCGGCGCCCGCCGCCCAGGCCGTCCAGGCGGGGCAGGGCCAGGTCACGAAGGAGCTGCGCGCGCTGGAGGCCTCCTTCAAGGGGCGCATCGGCGCGTACGCGATCGACACCGGGACCGGGAGGACGATCGCGTACCGGTCTGGCGAGAGCTTCCCGCTGCTGTCCACGTTCAAGGCGGTGGCGTGCGCGGCCGCGCTGAACAAGGCGCGCACCTCGGAGCCGGGGCTGATGGCGAAGGTCGTCCACTGGACGAGCGCCGAGGTGAAGGAGAACTCCCCCGCCACCGAGAAGCACGTGCGGGACGGGATGACGGTCTCCGCGCTGTGCGAGGCGGCCATCACCCTCAGCGACAACACCGCGGGCAACATGGTGCTGAAGCAGATCGGCGGCCCGGCCGGGCTGACCAGGTATTTCCGCACGCTGAAGGACCCGGTCTCCCGCCTCGACCGCTGGGAGACCGAGCTCAACGACTGGACGCCCAAGGAGAAGCGAGACACCACGACGCCCGCCGCCATGGGCCGTGACCTGCGTGCGCTCACGACCGGGTCCGCCCTCACCGCCAAGGACCGCAAGACGCTGAACGCCTGGCTGAAGGCGAACCAGACCGGCGACGCCCGCATCCGCGCCGGCCTGCCCCCGTCGTGGACCGTCGGCGACAAGACGGGCGCGAACGTGCCCGCCGGGCTCACCAACGACGTCGCCGTCGTCTGGCCGGGCAAGTCGGCCGCGCCCATCATCCTGTCGATCTACACCAACCGCTCGGCCTCGGACGCCGACGCGAGCAACCAGGCCATCGCGAAGACCGCCACCATCCTCGCCCGCGGACTCGGCAAGCTCTGATGTCACATCGGGGGACGGCAATCATCAGGCTCCTGGCCGCGGGGGCGGCCGCGGGCGTGGTCGTGGCCGGGATCACGTTCCCGGCCGTCGGGGGCGCGGGCTACGGGCTCAGGACCGCGGCCGGCGAGGTGAATCTCAGGCCGGCCGACCTGGCCGAGCCGCCCCCCGCCGAGGTCACGATCGTGCAGGACGCCGAGGGCGGCGAGATCGCGCGCTTCTACGAGGAGTACCGCGAGGTCGTCGGCCTCGACCAGGTCGCCGAGACGATGAAGACGGCGATCGTCGCGATCGAGGACTACCGCTTCTACCAGCACGGCGCGATCGACATCGAGGGGACGATCCGCGCCTTCGCCAGGAACCTCCAGGCGGGCCGGGTGAGCCAGGGCGGGTCGAGCATCACCCAGCAGTACGTCAAGCAGGTCCTGCTCAACTCGGCCGACACCGAGCAGGAGCGCAACGCGGCACTGGAGGCCAGCTACGCGCGCAAGCTCAACGAGCTGCGGTACGCCATGGGGGTCGAGAAGAAATACACCAAGGACCAGATCCTGGAGAAATACCTGAACATCGCGTACTTCGGCGCCGGGGCGTACGGCGTCGAGGCGGCGGCCAAGCGCTTCTTCGGCGTCAAGGCCGATGCGCTCACGCTGCCGCAGGCGGCGACGCTGGCCGGCGCGGTGCAGGACCCCAACGCCACCGACCCGAACCTGGGCAAGGCGCAGCGCGAGCGGCTGCTGAACCGCCGCGACGTCGTCCTGAACCGGATGGCGGAGCTGGGCAAGATCTCCCGGTCGGAGGCGGAGCAGGCGAAGGCCGCCAAACTCGGCTACAAGGGCACGCGGCTGCCCGGCGGCTGCGAGGCCAGCGACTATCCCTATTTCTGCCTGTACGTCCGCGAGGAGATCCTCAACAACTCCGACTTCGGCCGCACGGCCGAGGCGCGGTTGCAGCTGCTCAACCGCGGCGGCCTGACCATCAGGACCACGCTCGACCCGGACATGCAGGGGGCGGCGGAGCGGGCGATCAGGAAGTGGGTGCACGCCTCCGACGAGCCCGTCGCGTCCGAGGCCCTGGTCCAGCCGGGGACCGGGGAGATCAAGGCCATGGCCGCCAGCCGGACGTACGGAGGTGACGCCTCCGCGAACGAGATGTCGTACAACCTGGTCGCGGACGCCGCCCACGGCGGCGGGACCGGCTTCCAGGCGGGCTCGACGTTCAAGACGTTCACCCTGGTCACGGCGCTGACGCAGGGCATGAAGCTGGACGACGGCCTCACCGCGGGTGCCGGTTACCGGGCGCCGGAGTACTCGACGTTCAAGAACTGCAAGGGCCAGAGCATCGGCGACCCGACCCACACCGTCACCAACGACGAGGGCTCCCCCGGCTGGAAGACGCTGCGGACCGGCACCTGGGGGTCGGTGAACACGTTCTTCCTGGAGCTGGAGGAGCGGGTCGGGCTCTGCGACACGGTCACGACGGCCAAGTCGCTGGGCATCCGGCGCGCGGACGGGAAGAAGCTGCAGGAGTACGAGACGTTCACGCTCGGCATCAACGAGATGGACCCGGTGACCGTGGCCACCGCCTACGCCGCCATCGCCGCTCGCGGCGAGTACTGCGCGCCGATGGCGATCACTCGCATCACCGACCGCGACGGCAGGACCACCCGCTACCAGCCGAAGTGCCGCACGGTCCTGGACCCGGCGGTCGCGGACGCGACGGCCGACGTGCTGTCGGGCGTCTTCACCAAGGGCACGATGCGCGGCGTCGGCGGCATCGGACGGGACGCGGCGGGCAAGACGGGCACCACGGACGACTACGCCGCCGCCTGGTTCGCCGGATTCACCCCGGATCTGGCGGCTGCGGTGAGCCTCGGCGACCCGCGCGGCGCCCAGGAGCACAAGCTGACGGGGGTGACGATCGGCGGGCGGTACTACGCCCTGGTGGCCGGTGCCAGCCTGCCGGGGCCGATCTGGAAGGACACGATGGTGGCGGCGCTGAAGGGGGTGGAGCCGACGCCGTTCACGCCGGTCGACCTGTCCCGGTTCGGCGGCTGCGCCGGAAGCTGCCGCCCGGCCGCGCCGCCGGAGAGCCCGGAGGACGCTCTGGGGGATGCCCTGGGGAACTCCCCCGGCGGGAGCGCCACGCCGGGCCCCGGCCCGGACGGCGGCCCGCCGGAGTCGGAGGACGCCGGCGCCGAGCCCGACGGGGCCGGGATCCTCCCGGACGTGACCCTCCCGAACCCGGGCCGGTAACCGAACATCCCGGACGGGACTCCGGATGCGGGGCGGTCGGAGGGCGGGCCTTTCGCTCGCCCTCCATCGCTTTCTCCCGGCCGCGGAGGGCATCGGCGCTCGTCCCGGCAGGTCGATCGACCGGCCCGTCCCCATATCAAAGCGCTCCCCGACCTGCGCGGTCCCGTGATCTCACAGCCGTGCGGGCCGGAAAGACCGTCCACCACGATGCTCACGCAGCCTGCTGCTTCAGCGTCTGCTCGCGCGCCACCCGGTGCTGCCGGGTCGGCATCCCAAGCGTCGGGTACGCGACGCTCCATGCCGCGCTCTTGCAGATCAGCTCCTTGTACGCGGCGGCCAGCCGGCCGCGCAGGACCATCTGCTTGGCGCGGTCGTCGGCCGTGACGTACTGGATCAGGCCCTCCTTGCGGCCCAGTGAGATGCACTGGTTGGCGTAGCCGATCGTCTTGTCCGGGACCTTCCGGCCGGTCAGGCGCGCCGCGATGACGTCGGCGGCCAGCCAGGCGGTGGGGATTCCCGAGGCGCACGACATCCGGAGCGGCTTGTCTCCGGCGCCCATCGCCATGGCCGCGTCGCCGACGGCGTACACATCGGGGTGCGAAACCGAGCGCATGGTCCGGTCGACCACGATCTGGCCGGTGTCGGAAACCTCCAAGAGGGTCGCCTTCGCGATGGGGTGCACCGCGAAACCGGCGGTCCATACGGTGACCTCGGCCGGGATGACCCTGCCGTCGGCGGTGGTGACGTGGTCGGCTTCGACCCCGGTGACGGCGGTGTGCTCGTATGCGGTGATGCCGAGCTTGCCGAAGACCTTCCGTACATGCTCGCGGCCCTTGGGGGAGAGCCAGTCGCCGAGGCCGCCGCTGACGGCGAGGGCGACGTCGAGGTCCGGGCGGGCCTCGGCGATCTCGGTGGAGGCCTCCACGCCGGTGAGCCCGCCGCCGACCACCACCACGCTCTGCCCGGCGCCGAGGCTCGCCAGGCGCTCGCGCAGCCCGAGCGCTCCGGCACGGCCGGCGATCTGGTAGGCGTGCTCGGCGGTCCCGGGTACGGCCTGGCTGTTCCAGCCGCTGCCGAGGGCGTACACGAGGGTGTCGTACTCCAGCTCTTCCGCGCCGTTCGCGCCGGTGATGGCGACGGTCTTGCGGTCGACGTCCACGCCTGTGACCTTCGCGAGCCTCAGTTCGACGCCGGTGCCGGCGTAGATCTCGCTGAGCGGCCGGGGCCTGAGGGCCTGGCCGGTCGCCAGCTGGTGGTTGCGGACGCGCTCGACGAAGTCAGGCTCGGGGTTGACGAGGGTGATGGCCACGTCCTCGCGGCGCAGCCGCTTGGCGAGACGGCCGGCGGCGCTGGCTCCGGTGTAGCCGGCTCCGAGAACGACGATGCGGTGCTGCATTTCAGGCTCCTGTCCGGTTCGGATTTGTCACTTGAACCGGACAGCCCGCCATTTCCTGACAGGACCGCGATGTGAGACACGTCACATCACGAACAGGGGCTCTCCATGGCTTGCCGCGGCCCACTGCTCGGTGGCGCGTTCGAGCTTGTCGGGGTTCGCCTGGGTACGGCAGGCGGTGATGCCCTCGGCGGTGACCTCCAGGCACATGACGGCGACGACCCGGCCCTCCACGACGGCCACCACGGCGGGTTCGCCGTTGGCGGTCCAGGCGTAGATCTCGGGCGGGCCGCCGACGACGGCCCGCTTGGCCTCGGCGGGCTTGAACATGCTCCACATGAACTTCGCGACCGCGACGGCTCCCTCGAACGCCTTGGTGCGCGCCGGGACCTTCCCTCCGCCGTCGCCGACGGAGACGGCGTCCTTGGTGAGCAGGCGTACGAGCTCATCGGTCTGGCCGCTGGTGGCGGCGGCCAGGAACTCCTCGACGATCCGCCGGGCGGCGGCATCGTCGATCTCGGCGCGGGCCTTGCCGTACGCGACGTGCTTCTTGGCGCGGTGGAAGATCTGCTGGCTGGCCACCTCGGTGATGGAGAGGATCTCGGCGATCTCCCGGTGCGGGTAGTCGAACGCCTCCCGCAGCACGTACACCGCCCGCTCGTTGGGGGACAGGCGCTCCATGAGGGTGAGGACCGCGTACGAGACCGATTCGCGCTGCTCGGCGGTGTCGGCGGGGCCGAGCATCGGGTCGCCGGCGAGCAGCGGCTCGGGGAGCCATCGGCCCACATAGGTCTCGCGGCGCGCCCGCGCGGAGGTGAGCTGGTTGAGGCACAGGTTGGTGAGGACCTTCGTCAGCCAGGCCTCGGGGACCTCGACGCGGTCGACGTCGGCGGCCTGCCAGCGCAGGAACGTCTCCTGCACGACATCCTGAGCCTCGTCCGCGGAGCCGAGGAGACGGTAGGCGATGGCCTCGAGACGGCGCCTCGATAGCTCGAATCGGTCGACGTCATCCACCGTCAAAGGCATGACCCGATCTTAACGGCGCGTCAGCGCACGCCGCGTTCGCCTCCGGCCTCGCGTGATCGGGGCAGCGTGATCGACAACCTCCGCCGTGCCGCCTGCGGCTGCTCTACCCTACCGCCGGGGACCGGGTCCGCGCGCGGGCGGAGCCCGTGCCTCGGGGGGACGGCCGAGCGTCAGTGAGGACCGCTCGGGGCGGGAATCAGCAGGCCCACACTCCAGCAGGGCAAGGGGTGGGCGCGATGGCGAGCGGAGCGAGTAAGGGGGCGTGAGCCCCCTGGGAGGCACGTCCGGAGCCCGGCTGCGCGAAGCGCCCCTTGCGGAGGCCCGCGCAGCCGAGCCCCGAACCCGCACGCGAAGCGCGCCCCGCGCGCGGTCGGGCTCCGGACCCTCTACAGCTTGGTGAAGCAGGGCCCGTCGAAGGTGTACGACTGTGCCGTCGGACCCGTGAAGAAGTCCTTCACGACGGTCACCCCGGTGGGCGCCTTGTCGTCCACCTTGTTGATCAGCGTCTGCCGGAACGTCGACGTGTTCGGGTCGCCCGCGTAGTCGCCGGCCTCCGGGGGCAGCATGCCCTCGTAGTCCACCGTCTTGAGCGTCTTCACCGCCGCCGCCAGCCCTTTCCTGCTCACGTCCCCGCCGGCGACCATCGCGTCCAGGGCCGCCTTCATCGGGTACGCCCACGCCCACCCGGAGGTGTAGCCGTCGTTAGGCGTCACGCCGGGCAGCGCGTCGCGCATCGCCTTGTGGCCCGGCGTGTCGGCGCCCCACGGCTTGCCCGGGGACGACTGCTCGTACAGGGCCTTCAGAGCCGGCGCGGCCGGGGACTTGAGCAGCGCCGGGTTCCAGGTCGGGCCCGTGCCGATGAAGCGCCCCTTGTAGCCGGCGGCCGCCGCCTGGCCGACGATGGTGGCGGCGTCCGCCGGGCCCGTGGTGAGGATGACCAGGTCGGGCTTGTTCTTGGTGATCTCCGTGATGGCCCGGCCCTGCTCGGTGGCGCCGGACGGGGTCTCGACGTTGGTGAACGTCAGGCCGTTCTTCTCGGCGGCGATCTTGGCGCCGGCCGCCGCGTCCGCGCCGTAGTCGCCGGCCAGGTGGACGGCCATGACCGACTTCGGGCTGTACGTGTCCTTCGCGTAGTCCACGGAGTTCATGGCCTCGACGCAGTAGTTGGACCCGGTCTCGATCATCACGTCCTCGAACTCCCAGGCCGAGGTCCAGGAGGCGGGGGCGGCGACGATGCTGTTGGCCTTGAGGTCGCCGATGATGGCGGCGGTCGTGGGCGAGCCGAGCGTCTGGGCCAGGCCGAGCACCTGGTCCTTGATCTCGTTGTAGACCTGCCGGTGCACCTCCGGGTTGTACTTGTTGTCCTTGACGTACTTGGTGACGTCGACCTCGTACTTGCCGCCGATGCCGCCGGCCTTGTTGACGCGGGCCCAGAACGCCTTCTGCGCGTCGGTGATCGGCACGGCCAGCGCGGCGAAGGGGCCGGAGGTGAGGTCGGAGATCGTGCCGAGGTAGATGCACCCCTTCTTGGTGTCGACCGCTGAGGGGCACGGTTCGGTGGTGACACCTGGAGCCTGGGCGCCGCCCTTGCTGCCCTCGTCGTCCCCCCGGAAGACGCCGCACGCGGACAGAAGGGCCACTATGGCGATAAATAACGCCGTATAGCGACTCTTCATGAAAAACCCCTTCTAGTACGAAAAAGGCCAGGATTTCCAGTAGTTGCGGATCCGAATCCACAGGCCGAAGAGGCCCCGCGGCTCGAAGATGAGGAACAGCACGATCAACAGCCCGTACAGCACGGTCTCGACCTGGAACACGTTCGGCGTCTGCGTCGTGTCACCGCTCACGAACGGCACCAGCCCCGGCAGCGACCTGGTCACCGGCTGCAGCAGCGAGATGAACAGCGCCCCCGCGATCGACCCCGACACGGTGGCCACGCCCCCGATCAGGACCATCGCGATGAACTGCACCGACAGCAGCAGGCTGAACGAGCCGGGCTCCACGTATCCGGAGATCGTGTAGAGCAGGGCGCCCGCGCAGCCGGCGTAGAAGGAGCTGATGCCGAACGCCAGGACCTTATACCGGGTGAGCGGCACCCCGATGACCGCGGCCGCGATGTCCCGGTCGCGGATGGCGGCGAAGGCGCGGCCGATGCGCGAGCGCGCCAGGTTGCGGGCGGCCACGGCGAAGACGATCAGCAGGACCAGCATGAGCACGTACAGCGTCTGCTCCCTGGTCCCGAGCGGCCCGTCCTGGTCGAGGCGCACGCCGGCGAGCTGCGGGATCGCCGCCTCGCGGCCCACCCCCGGCCCGCCGGTGAGCTCCTGCCACTCCTTGAAGACGTGCTCGCCGAGGAACACCAGCCCGAGCGTCACCACGGCCAGGTACAGGCCGCGCAGCCGGGTGGCCAGCGGCGCGACGAGCACCCCGGCCGCCGCGGCGACGAGCCCGGCCGCGGGCAGCCAGATCCAGATCTCCGCGATCCCGTAGCCGAGGTTCTTGCCCCCGACGGGTCCCGACAGGGCGGCGGCGGTGTAGGCGCCGATGGCCACGAAGAAGGCGTGGCCGAGCGAGACCTGCCCGGCGTACCCGGTGACGATGTTCAGGCCGATGGCGCCGATGGCCAGCGCGTACGCCCCCGCGAGCACCTCCAGCGACCGGTCCTGCAGCAGCACCGCCAGCCCGAACGCGAGCAGCACGAGCAGCCCTGTCCACACCCGTTTGGCCCGGGTGTCGAGCAGGGACATGTCCTGGGCGTAGGAGGTGTAGAGCAGCGGCCGGCCGCGCACCTTCCGAGACCGGCCGGTCGGTATGTCAGGAGCGGCGGCGGCGTCCGCGGATCGCGTCTCGGTCATACCCGTTCGACCTCCCGGGTCCCGAACAGCCCGTACGGCCTGACCAGCAGGACGATCAGCATCACCACGTACGGCGACACGACCGCGAAGTTCTGCCCCAGCCACGGGGCGAACTCCCCCTGGTAGGACTGGAACAGCGACTCGACCACGCCCACGACCAGCCCGCCCGCCACCGCCCCGCCGAGCGAGTCGAGCCCGCCCACGATGATCGCCGGGAGCGCCTTCAGCGCGATCACCCAGGTCATCTGCTCGATGCCCTGCCCGGTGCCGACGAACATCCCGGCCACGGCGGCCAGGAACCCGGCCAGCCCCCAGGACAGCGCGAACACCGTGCCGACCGACACCCCCTGGGCCAGGGCGGTCTCCTGGTCGTAGGCCGCCGCCCGCATCGCCAGCCCGTACCTCGTGTAGCGGAAGAACGCGAACAGCAGCGCCACCAGCCCGGCCGTGACGACCAGCATGGCCAGCCAGCGCTGCTGCACGACCAGCGGCCCGAGCGACACCTGCGTGAACCCCCAGGGGTCGCCGACCTGGCGGACGTCCCTGCCGATGAAGCCGTTCACCACCACCCGCACGACCACGTCGATGCCGAGCGTGATGATCGCCACGACGAAGACGGGCCGCCCGACCATGGGCCTGATCGCGACCCGCTCGATGCCCAGCGCCACCCCGGCGATGAGCAGCGCCGACAGCAGCACAGCCGGGTAGAACCCGGTCACCTCGACCAGGTAGCTCACCGCGACGGCCCCGGCCAGCATCAGCGCGGGCTGCGCGAAGCTGATCACCCGGGTGGCCTTGTAGATGATGACGAACCCGAGCGCGAGCAGCGCGTAGACCGAGCCGTTGCCCAGTCCCCTGATGACGGACTCGAGCAGCCCCTTCACCGGGCGTACATCCCTTCGACCAGGTCCTCGAACAACTTGGCGATGGCGCTGCGCTTGACCTTCTGGGTGGCGGTCAGCTCGCCGTCCTCGTGGTCGAGCTCCTTGGGCAGGAACGCGAACCGCTTGACCTGCTCGGTCCGGGCGAACCGGCCGTTCACCTCGTCGACGATCCGCTGGACCAGCTCCCGCGTCTCCGGCTTCTCCGACAGATCGCGATAGGTCGTGTACGGCAGCCCGCGCCGCCGCGCCCACTCCCCCACCGTGTCCAGCTCGATCCCGATCAGCGCGACCAGGTACGGCCGCTGGTCCCCGATCACCACCGCTTCCTTCAGGTACGGCGACGCCTTCAGCGCGTTCTCGATCTCGCTGGGCGCGATGTTCTTGCCGCCCGCCGTGATGATGATGTCCTTCATCCGGTCGGTGATCCGCACGTGCGTGCCCTCGACGAACTCGCCCACGTCCCCGGTGTGCAGCCAGCCGTCGGCGTCGAGCACGTCGGCCGTGGCGCGCGGGTTGCGCCAGTAACCGGCGAAGTTCCCCGGATGCCGGGTCATGATCTCGCCGGTGGCCTCGTCGATCTTCAGCTCGATGCCGGGCTGCGGCTCCCCGACCGTGCCGAGGCGCACCCTGCCTGGGCGGTTGGCGGTGGCGATGGCGGTGTTTTCGCTCATCCCGTACACCTCGTGCATGGGGACGCCGATCCCCATGTAGAACTTCAGCACGCCCGGCGCGATCGGCGCGGCCCCCGAGGCGGCGTACCTGACCCGCCGCATGCCCAGCCGCTCGCGCAGCGAGCGGTAGCAGAACACCCACCCGATCGCGTACGCCGCCCGCGTCCACAGCGTGTGCCGGCCGCCCGTGCGCGCGAGCGCGTCGCCGGCCCGGTCGGCCACCCGCAGCCAGAACCGGGTGATCGCCCGCTTGACCGGAGAGGCGGACTCCAGCTTGATGTCCACCTGGGCCAGCACCTTCTCCCAGATCCGCGGCACCCCGAACAGGATCGTCGGCTGCACCTCGCGCAGGTTGGCCTGGACGGTGTCGATGGACTCGGCGAAGTTCACCTGGACGCCGGCCGCCGCGTTGAACCACACGGTGAACGCGCGCTCGGCGACGTGGCACAGCGGCAGGTAGGACAGGGTGAGGTCGCGCTCCGACGGCGGCGGCGAGGTGAAGCCGCCGCCCAGGACGAGCGTGCGGACGGCGAACTCGACGTTCCCGACGGTGAGCATCACGCCCTTGGGCGGCCCGGTGGTGCCCGAGGTGTAGATGAGCGTCATGACGTCGTCCGGCGCGACCTGCGACATGAGGCGCTCCACCGCGCCCGGCCGCTCCGCGCGGTGCTCGGCCCCCAGCGCGAGCAGCTCGGGCCAGGACATCAGGACGTCGTCGTCGTAGCGGCCGCGGATGCCGCGCGGCTCCAGGTAGACGATGCGCCGCAGCTCCGGGCACTCGCCGAGGACCGCCAGCGCCTTGTCCACCTGCTCCTGGTCCTCGGCGATCAGGACCTTGGCGCCGGAGTCGGCCAGCAGGTAGGCGACCTCGGCGGGCGGGTTGGTGGGGTAGAGGCCGACCGTGATGCCCCGGACCGCGACCGTGCCGAGATCGGCGTAGAGCCATTCAGGTCGGTTCTCGGCGTGGACGGCGACCCGGTCGCCCGGCTCCACGCCCAGCGCGAGCAGGGCGTGCGCGACGAGCTCGACCTGCGTCCAGTACGCCGCCCAGGTGACCTCCTGCCAGATGCCGAAGTCCTTGTGCCGCATGGCCACGGCGGCGGGCGCGTTCCTCGCGCGCTCGCGGACCCGGGTGACGATCGTGGCCGTCATGAGCTGCCCTGTCACTGTGGTCATGCCGTCCCTCCCAGGTACGCCTCGATGACCTTGGGATCCTGCTGCACCTCGGCCGGGCTGCCGAGCGCCACCGCGCGGCCGAAGTCGAGCACGAGCACCCGGTCGGCCAGGTCCATCACCAGCCCCATGTCGTGGTCGACCAGCACGACGGGGATGCTCAGCTCGTCCCGCACGTCCATGACGAACCTGGCCATGTCCTCGGTCTCCTCCAGGTTCATGCCGGCCACCGGCTCGTCCAGCAGGAGCAGCCGCGGCTCCATGGCCAGCGCCCGGCCCAGCTCCACACGCTTCTGGATCCCGTACGGGAGCAGCCGCACGGGATGGCGGCGCCAGGCCTCCAGCTCCAGGAAGTCGATGATCTCCTCGACCCTGGCGCGGGCGGCCAGCTCCTCGCGCCTGGCCCGGCCGTACCAGAGGAGGGCGGGCAGCGCGCCGTAGCGGAAGTGGTGGTGGCGGCCCAGCATGAGGTTGTCCAGGACGGTCAGGTTGTGGAACAGCTCGACGTTCTGGAACGTCCTGGCCAGGCCCATGGCGGCGATCTCGTACGGCCTCTTGGCCAGCAGGTCCTCGCCCAGGAACGTGACCCGGCCCCGGTCGGGCCGGTAGACGCCGGACAGCACGTTGAAGATCGACGTCTTGCCTGCGCCGTTGGGCCCGATGATCGCCAGCAGCTCGGCCTGTCCCACCTCGAAGGACACCCCGTCGACGGCCACGACGCCGGCGAAGCTCAGGTGCACGTCCTCGAACGTCAGGAGAGCCATCGCTTCCTCCGCTTGTAGTGCTTGACCTCGCGGAAGGACCGGACGGCCCCCAGGTAGAACTCCTTGATGTCCTCGTCGGCGAGCAGCTCGCGCGCCGGCTTGTCCATGACGATCTTGCCGGTTTCCATGACGTAGCCGTGCGCGGCGATGGACAGGGCCATCGTGGCGTTCTGCTCGACCAGCAGGACCGTGGTGCCCTGCCGGTTGATCTCGACGATCAGGTCGCGCACCTGCCCGACCATCGACGGCGCCAGGCCCAGGCTGGGCTCGTCGAGCAGCAGGTACGACGGCCCCGCCATGAGCGCGCGGCCGACCGCCAGCATCTGCTGCTCGCCGCCCGACAGGTAGCCCGACACGCTCCTGCGCCGCTCCCGCAACAGCGGAAACAGGCCGTACACGCGCTCCAGGTGTGACTCGCCCGCGGTGTGGCCGCCGACCTTGAGGTTCTCCTCGACGGTCAGCTCGGCCAGGATGCGGCGGCCCTCCATGACCTGGCTGACCCCGCGCCGCACGATCTGGGCGGGTTTGAGGTGGTGGATGGGCTCGCCTTCGAGGGTGACCGAGCCCTTGGTGATCTCGCCGTCGTGCACGTCGAGCAGGCCCGAGAGGGCGCGCAGCAGGGTGGTCTTGCCCGCGCCGTTCGCGCCGAGCAGGGCCACGATCGAGCCGGGCGGAACCCGGAGGCTCACTCCGCGCAGCACGAGCATCACGTCGTCATAGACGACCTCGAGGTTGCGTACTTCGAGCACGCGCGGCTCCCGGGATCGTGTGGCCTGTGTCACTCCCCCTGATGAGCACAATGTCCACGCTTGCCAGGCAGCCGACAAGGGCCCCGGCCGAAAATCGGCCGGCACTCGGGACATAAGATTTCACCTATGGCAATTTGTGAACATCTTTCTCACGCCGACGACCCGCCCGCGAAGACGCCGGAGGGGTGCGAGGAGTGCCTGGCGACCGGCGGCCGGTGGGTGCACCTGCGGCGCTGCCTGGAGTGCGGCCACATCGGCTGCTGCGACTCCTCGCCCAGCAAGCACGCCACCGCCCACTACCACGCCGTGGGGCATCCGGTGATCCAGTCGTTCGAGCCCGGCGAGAGCTGGCGCTGGTGCTTCACGGACAACCAGATGGGCTAGGACCCGCCCGCGCCGCCGCTGCGGAGCTGCGGCCTATCGCTCCATCATGGCCTCTTCGAAGTCGAGCTGCGCCATCACCTCGCGCAGCACCTCGTCGTCGAGCCGGCGCTCGTCGCGCAGCCGCACGAAGACCTCGCGCTCGGCCTGGAGCATGTCGCGGCGCAGCCGGCGGTAGAGGGAGCTGGGCGTCTCCGAGCCACCCTGGCCCGTGCCGCCGCCCAGGCGCTCCCACGCGGACAGCGAGCGCCGCCACGACTTCTCCCTGAGCTGGTCGATGACCTGCTTCTGGATCTCGTCGGGCTCGCCCTGCTCCGCGACCAGCCGCTCCAGCTCCGCCAGGCCCGCTTCGAGTGCCGCCTGCTGGGCCGCCGCCTCGGCCAGGCGGTCCTCGTACACCTCCTGATCGCTCGACACGCCGAGCCGCCTGATCAGCGTCGGGAAGGTGGTGCCCTGGATCAGCAGGGTGCCGATCACCGTGGTGAACGTCAGGAAGAGCATCATCGCGCGGTCGCGCGCCGGGATGTCGGGCGGGATGGCGAACGCGGCCGCCAGCGACACCACGCCACGCATGCCCGCCCAGCCGAGAATCACCGTCTGCTGCCTGGTCGGCGGCCGGTCGCCCCTGCGCAGCAGCCACGTCAGCGACGTGGCGGCGAGCACCCAGACGAACCTGCTGACGATCGTCACCGCCAGCACCGCCGCCGCGTAGCCCGCGACCTCCCAGGGGCTGTAGCCGGTGATGCCCTCGATCACGGTCACGAGCTGCAGCCCGATGAGCGCGAACACGATCGTCTCGAGGAAGAAGTCGGTGACCTTCCACACCGCGTCGGACACCAGCCGCGTGCCGAACCCCCGCAGGTGCATCCGGTTGCCCAGGTAGAGGCCGACGATGACCACGGCGATCACGCCCGAGGCGTGCACGGACTCCGCCGCCAGGTAGGCGGCGAACGGGATGAGCAGCATCAGCGTGTTCTCGACCAGCGAGTCGCGGGTGCGCTGGAACAGCCAGGCGAACACGAACGCCAGCGCCAGCCCGATCAGCACCCCGCCGGCCGCCGCGAACAGGAACTCCCCGACGCCTTCGAGCAGGTCCACGGTGCCGCCCACGGCCGCGCCGATGGCCACCCGGTAGAGGGTCAGCGCCGTGGCGTCGTTGAACAGGCTCTCGCCGACCAGGATCGTCAGCGCCCTGCGCGGCAGGCCGAGCCGGCGGCCCACCGCGACGGCGGCCACGGCGTCGGGCGGCGCGATGATGGCGCCGAGCGCGAAGGCCAGCGCCAGCGGCAGGTCCGGCAGCAGCAGGTGGACGACGAACCCGACGACCGCCGCGGTGAAGACCACCAGCCCGACCGACAGCAGCGCCACGGCCCGCTTGACGTCGCGCAGGCGCAGGTAGGAGCTGTCGAGCGCGGCCGAGTAGAGCAGCGGCGGCAGGAAGACGAACAGCACCAGCTCCGGCTGCAACGGCACCGCCGGGACCATCGGGGAGACCAGCAGCCCGGCGGCCACCAGCAGCAGCGGGGCCGGCCAGCCCCTGCGCCGCGCGACGGCCGCGACGGCGATCGCGCCCCCGGCCACCAGCAGCAGTTGCAGGCCCATGGTCGGATTCACCCGGCGCTCCTTCTAGCTCGGCCCGATCACCTCAGCGCGGACAGTCTCGCCGAGAGCGTACCGGCCCGGAGCAGGAGGGTGCGTCACCACTCCCTGCGGTCGCTTCTCTCGTGGTAGTCCGGCTGCTCGGGGCGCAGGCGCTCGCCGGTGGAGAACATGGGGTCGCCGACGTAGGGACGCGACATCTGCGCGTCGGGCTGCTGGGAGTGCGACGGGTACTGCTCCTGCCGGCCGAGTGCCAGCAGGGGGTCCACCGGGTTGGGTTGCGGGGCCTGGTAGGCGGCGTAGTCGTCGGCCGGGGGCGGCGCCGGCTGCCGCCGCAGCGGGGCCGTCCGGGGGCGGCCGGCGCCGGGGATGCCGTGCATGGGCGTGCCGAGCCCGGCCGTGCTCTGGCTCTCCTGCTGGACCGGCTGCTGGACGTAGTGGGGGCCGCTGAGCGGGTCGGCGGTGTACTGGGCGCCGGACTGGTACTGGGGTTCGGCCTGGTAGCGGGGCTCGGGCTGGTACTGAGGGTCCGACGCGTACGGCTGGGCCGGCGGATAGGGGTCGGCGGCCTGGGAGGGGAAGCCGAGCGGGTCGGTGCTCAGCGGCGACTGGCGGCGCGGCTCGCCCGGCAGCTGGTAGACCGGCTCGCTGTCGACGTACTGGGGGCCCGTGAAGGTGTCGGGCTGGGCGTAGTGCGGGCCGCTGAGCGGGTCGCCGGAGTATTGGGGCCCGCTGAAGGGATCACCCGTGTACTGCGGCCCGCTGAAGGGGTCGCCGGCGTACTGGGGCTGCGGGGCGGTCGACTCGACGTACTGGGGGCCGGTGAAGGGCACCCGGTCGCCGTAGGCCGGAGTCGCGTCCCTGGGGGCCGTGCTCTCGCCGTACGAGGCCACCAGCTTGTCCTGGTGGGGCGGCGGGGTGCCTCTGGCCACGAGGACGTCGTTGGGCGACAGGGCGGCCGTGGGCCTGTCGTCGGACTGCGGCGGTTGCGGAGCGTGCTGACCGGGCCGCTGATATTGCCCGGTGCCGGGAATGACCTCGGTGCCCGGATCGTGCGCGGGCACGGCGGGCTGCTCGCCCGTGGCCTCCGCGAAACCGTCGTCGAGCGTGTCGAGCAGCCGGCCGACGTCCTCCATCGGCATGCGGAAGCTCGCTGTGCACATCTCGCCCCGCCACAGGCTGAGGACCAGCGTGCCCTCGTGCCACGTGACGCGGAGACACCGCTCCTGACCTCGTGCATCGAAGAAGACTTCGCCGAACGACGGCAACGGGACAACTTCCGACATGGCAGACATACTGCTTTAACCAGCCTTTATTCGTCCACTCAACCCCGGAAAACCCTACTCAACCGGCCTTCCCATCTACACCGGGAACCCCTTCGGTCACACCCAGTTAAGATCCAAGCGGACCAGTTGGAGTTCCGATCGCCCAGTGTGCCACGCGAGCCGTCACGACGATTCGTGAACGCCGGGATGCGTCTGGCCGATCACACCGCGTTCGGCACGGCGACCCTGGATTGCGGGTAGCGTTTACTGCCGTGCCGGACTCCCATCTCCCGTCAGTGGACGAACTGCTCAGCATCGCGGTCAGCGCTCTCGGAGGGAGCGAACGGCAGGGCCAGATCACGATGGTCCAGGCCGTGCAGAAGGCCATCGACGACGAGGAGCATCTGGCCGTCCAGGCCGGCACCGGCACCGGCAAGTCGCTGGCCTACCTCGTGCCCGCGATCCGGCACGCGATGGACAGCGAGACGCCCGTCGTGATCTCCACGGCCACGATCGCGCTGCAGCGCCAGCTCGTCGACCGCGACCTCCCGAGGCTGTCGGAGGCGCTGGCCAAGGAGCTGCCGCACGAGCCGACGTTCGCGATACTCAAGGGCCGGCGCAACTACCTGTGCCGCTACAAGGCGACGGCGGGCTGGCCCGAGGAGGACGAGCAGGACCAGCTCTTCGACCCGCGCGAGGTGAGCGCGACCGGCCGCATGGTGCAGCGCATCCAGGAGTGGGCCGAGGAGACCGAGACCGGCGACCGCGACGAGCTGGTGCCGGGGGTGAGCGAGCAGGCGTGGCGGCAGTTCTCGGTGAGCGCGCAGGAGTGCCTGGGCGCCACCCGCTGCCCGAGCGGGGCCGAGTGCTTCGCCGAGCTGTCCAGGGCGCGGGCGGGCGAGGTGGACGTGGTGGTCACCAACCACGCGCTGCTCGCCATCGACGCCATGGGCGACCTCCCGGTGCTGCCCGAGCACGAGGTCGTGGTCGTGGACGAGGCCCACGAGCTGGTCGACCGGGTGACCTCGGTGGTGACCTCGGAGCTGTCCGACACCTCGGTGCTGCTGGCGGTGCGCCGGGTCGGCCGGCTGATCGAGCAGCCGATCGCCGACCAGCTCATGGAGGCCGGCGAAGACCTCAAGGCGCTGCTGGCCGCCGCGCCGCCCGGCCGTATCGACGAGCTGCCGCAGGTGCTCGGGCTGACGCTGGCGCTGGTGCGCGACACCGCCTGGCGGTGCATCACCGCGCTGGGGCCGCGCAACGCCGACAAGGACGACCCGGACAAAGCGGGCCAGCGTAAGGCGGCCTTCACGGCGCTGGACGAGGTCCACGACACGGCCGTGCGCATGCTGGAGGCCTACGGGCACGCCTCCGAGACCGACCGGGCCGAGGTGGTCTGGCTCGACGCGGGCACCGACCGGCGCCCGCCCGCGCTGCGCGTGGCGCCGCTGAGCGTCAGCGGCATGCTGCGCGACAAGCTGTTCGGCGAGCGCACGGTCGTCCTGACCTCCGCCACGCTCGCCCTCGGGGGGACGTTCGACGGGCTGGCCGCGCAGTGGGGGCTCGGCGACAGCAAGAGCTGGCAGGGCATCGACGTGGGCTCGCCGTTCGACCACCCGCGGGCGGGCATCCTGTACGTCGCCAAGCACCTGCCCCAGCCGGGCCGCGACGGGCTTCCACAGCAGTACCTCGACGAGATCACGGAGCTGATCGAGGCGGCCGGCGGGCGCACGCTTGGCCTGTTCTCCTCGATGCGCGCCGCCAAGGCCGCCACCGAGGCGCTGCGCGAGCGGCTGGACGTGCCGCTGCTGTGCCAGGGCGACGACTCCACGATGCTGCTGGTCAAGCAGTTCGCCGAAGACGAGGCGACGTGCCTGTTCGGGACGCTGTCGCTGTGGCAGGGCGTGGACGTGCCTGGGCCCTCGCTGCGGCTGGTCATCATCGACCGGGTGCCCTTCCCCCGGCCCGACGACCCGCTCACCTCGGCCAGGCAGCGCCATGTGGCGGCCAAGGGCGGCAACGGGTTCATGGCGGTGGCCGCCAACCACGCCGCCCTCCTGCTGGCCCAGGGCGCGGGCCGGCTGCTGCGCGCCCAGGACGACAAGGGCGTGATCGCGGTCCTGGACCCCCGGCTGGCCACGGCCCGCTACAGCGGTTTCCTCCTGGGCTCCCTGCCGCCGTTCTGGCGCACCACGGACCCGGCCATCCCCAGAGCAGCCCTGAAGCGCCTGTCCACGGAAGGCTGACTCCCCGCCGCCCGCTCCCGGCCCGGTCACGTACGGGTCAGTCGGCGGCTCCTTGAGCCCTCAGCCCGCGCGGGTCAGCGGGCGTCTCCTGGAGACGCTCAGCCCGTACAGGTCGGCGAGCGTCTCCTGGAGGTCCTCAGCCCGTGCGGCCGGGGGTGCCCCTACGGAAAAGCGGGTTTACGCCCAGGGGGCCAGGTCGGGGCGCTTGGCGGTGAGCCCGTCGCCGGAGGAGACGCCGCGCAGACGGCGGGTCACCCAGGGCACGAGGTGCTCGCGCAGCCACTGGGCGTCCTCGCGGCGCCGCGCCCGCGGATCCACCGCCCGCTCGGGCCAGTCCATGCGCCAGTCCTCGAACGGCACTCCCAGCACGTCGAGCACCCGCGCCGCCACCAGCCGGTGGCCGTCCTCGTTCATGTGCAGCCGGTCCGCGCTCCAGGCCCGCCAGTCGCGCAGCCCCTGCATCGACCACTGGTCCACCAGCCGGCACCCGTAGAGGTCGGCGATCGAGCGCACGTGCAGGTAGAAGACGGCGAAGCGCCCGCGCAGCCGGCGCATCAGCGGCGTGTCGCGCGGGTCCACGCCCGTGAACAGCAGCACGTCCGCCCCGCCGGCCCGCAGGTCGCGCACGGCGCGAGCGAGCCTCTTGGCCATCACGTCGGGGTCGCTGCCGGGTCTGAGCAGGTCGTTGCCGCCGGCACAGAGGCTGACCAGGTCGGGGGCCATCTCCACGGCCAGCGGCACCTGCTCGGTGACGATCTGGTCGAGCAGCTTGCCGCGAACGGCCAGGTTGGCGTAGCGGAAACTCGGGTCGTCGGCGGCGAGCCGCTCGGCCACCCGGTCGGCCCAGCCACGGTAGTGGCCGCCGGGGCCGGGATCGTTCAGTCCTTCAGTGAAGCTGTCACCGAGGGCGACGAAGGACTTGTAGTGCCTCATGAGGTGGGTTTCATCTCCGCGATAGCGTGCAGCGCAAGGACGTATGACTGTAGTCCGAACCCCGCGATGGTGCCCGACGCCACCCCGGCGACGACGGAGGTATGGCGAAACTCTTCCCTGGCCGCCGGGTTGGAGATGTGCACCTCGACGAGCGGGGCCGTGCGCTGGGCGATCGCGTCGCGCACGGCGTAGGAGTAATGGGTGAAAGCGGCCGGATTGAGCACCACCGGGATGCGGCCGTCGATGGCCTCGTGGATCCAGCCGATCAGCTCGGCCTCGTCGTCGGTCTGGCGCACCTCGACGTGCTCCCCGAGCGCCCTGCCGGTGTCGCGGCACAGCTCCGCCAGGTCCTCGAACGTCTCGGCGCCGTAGACGTCGGGCTCGCGGGTGCCGAGCCGCCGCAGGTTGGGTCCGTTGAGCACGAGGATCATGCGGAGATCTCCTTGTACGCGGCTTCGAGCAGCTCTTCCGCGGGGCCTTCCAGCCGCCCCGGCCTGGCCAGGTCGTCGAGCACGACGAACCGCTGCTTGGCGCCGCGGTTCTTCTTGTCCAGGCGCATGTGGTCGCGCAGCCGGGGCCAGGCGTCGGCGCGGTAGGAGACGGGCAGGCCGACGCTCGTGAGGATCGCACGGGTGCGCTCGACGAGGTCGGCACGGCCGGAGAGCCTGGACAGCTCGGCGGCGTAGACCATGCCGATGGCGACGGCCTCGCCGTGGCGGATGGCGTAGTGCTCGTCGCGTTCGATGGCGTGGGCGAGCGTGTGGCCGTAGTTGAGGATCTCGCGCAGCCCGGCCTCGCGCAGGTCGGCGCCCACGACGTCGGCCTTGACCTGGATCTTGCGCTCGACCAGCTCGCGGGTGTGGGGCCCGTCGGGCCTGGTGGCGGCCTCCGGGTCGGCCTCGATGAGGGTGAGGATCGTGGGGTCGGCGATGAAACCGCCCTTGATGATCTCGGCCAGGCCGGCCACGTAGTCGGCCTTCGGCATGCTGGCCAGCGTGTCGAGCTCGCACAGCACGCCCGCGGGCGGCAGGAACGTGCCCACGAGGTTTTTGCCCTCGGGCGTGTCGATGCCGTTCTTCCCGCCGACCGCCGCGTCCACCATGGCCAGCAGCGTCGTGGGCACGAGCACGACCTGTACGCCGCGCAGCCACGTGGCCGCCACGAACCCGGCCAGGTCGGTCGTCGCTCCCCCGCCCACGCCCACCACGGCGTCGGACCGGGTCACGCCGTAACGGCCGAGCGCGGACCAGAGCTGGGCCGCCACCTCGACGGTCTTGGCCTGCTCGCCGTCGGGCACGGGCAGCTCGACGACCTCGTAGCCGGCCTCGGTCAGCGCCGCGCCGACCGGCCGGGCGATCTCCGGCAGGCTCGCCGGGTGGATCACCGCGACCGTGCGCACGCCCGGCTTGAGCAGCGTCGGCAGCTCGGCCTGGACGCCGGCGCCGACCACCACGTCGTACGGGCTGTCGCCGCGTACCCGGATCCGCGTGGCGGTCATGCGGGCAGCCCCCTCAAGATCTCGTCGGCGAGCTCCGCGGGCTCGCGCTTGTCGGTGACCACGGTCACCACGGCCAGCCGCTGGTAGACGGGCCGCCGCTCCTCCATCAGCTTCTTCAGCTGGCTGCGCGGGTTGAGCACGAGCAGCGGCCTGGCCGAGGCGAGCCCGACCCGCTGGACCGCGTCGGCCAGCCCCACTTGCAGGTAGACGACGTGGTGGCCGTCGAGCAGGGCCTGCGTCTCCGCGTCGAGCACGGCCCCGCCGCCCAGCGACAGGATCCCGTCGTGCTCGGCCAGCGCGCGGCGCACGGCCTGGTGCTCCAGCGCGCGGAAGGCGGCCTCGCCGTCCTCGATGAAGACGTCGGAGACGGGCTTGCCCGCCACGGCCTCCACGTCGGCGTCGGTGTCGCGGAACCCGACGCCGAGCCGCTCGGCGAGCAGTTGCCCGAGCGTGGACTTGCCGGAGCCGGGAGGCCCAATCAGCACGGCCTTGATCGTCATTTGATCACCATGGAAGAGAGGTATCCGGACAGATTGCGGGCGACTTCCTCGACCGAGTCGCCGCCGAACTTCTCCAGCGCCGCGTCCGCCAGCACCAGCGCGACCATGGCCTCGGCCACGATGCCGGCCGCGGGGACCGCGCACACGTCGGAGCGCTCGTGGTGGGCCTTGGCCGCCTCGCCGGTCTTGACGTCGATCGTGGCCAGCGCCCTGGGCACCGTGGAGATGGGCTTCATGGCGGCGCTGACCCGCAGGATCTCGCCGTTGGTCATGCCGCCCTCGACGCCGCCCGCGCGGTTGGTGATGCGCCTGACGCCGTCTTCGGTGGTGTATTCGATCTCGTCGTGGGCCTGGGAGCCGGGCCTGCGCGCGGTCTCGAAGCCGTCGCCGACGGCCACGCCCTTGATCGCCTGGATGCCCATGAGCGCCCCGGCGAGCCTGGAGTCGAGCCTGCGGTCCCAGTGCGTGTAGCTGCCCAGGCCCGGCGGCAGGCCGTAGGCGAGGACCTCGACGACGCCGCCGAGCGTGTCGCCGTCCTTGTGGGCCTTGTCGATCACGGCGACCATCGCGGCGCTGCCCTCGGGGTCGTGGCACCGGACCGGGTCCTCGTCGATCCTGGCCAGGTCGCCGGGGCCCGGCAGGTCTTCAGCCGGGGTGCGGGCGCCGCCGATCTCGGTGACGTGGCTGACGATGTCGACGCCGAGCGCCTGCTTGAGGAAGCGCCTGGCGACCTCGCCGAGCGCGACGCGGGCCGCGGTCTCGCGGGCGCTGGCCCGGTCGAGCACCTGCCTGGCGTCGTCGAACCCGTATTTCTGCATGCCGGCCAGGTCGGCGTGCCCCGGGCGCGGGCGCGACCTGGGCGCGTTGCGCGCCAGGCCCTCCAGCTCCTCGGGATCGACCGGGTCGGCCGCCATGACCTTCTCCCACTTGGGCCACTCGGTGTTGCCGATGCGGATCGCGACCGGGCTGCCCATCGTGCGACCGTGGCGTACGCCGCCGGCGATCGTGAGTTGGTCCTGCTCGAACTTCATCCGGGCACCGCGGCCGTAACCGAGCCTGCGTCGGCGCAGGGCCTCGTCGATCGCGGCCGTGGTCACCTCCACCCCGGCCGGGAGGCCCTCGAGGATGGCGACGAGTTCGGGGCCGTGAGACTCTCCGGCGGTCAACCAGCGCAACATACCTCCAAGTCTTCCACGTGTCGCCTAGTGGGATGTCCCGCGTTCACCAGCCGAGACAAAGCACCGTGAACGCGCCGAGCAGCATGAAGGGCCCGAACGGGAACTGCGTCTGCCTGGTCCCGCGCCTGGTCAGCAGAAGGGCCAGGCCGTAGAGGGCGCCGAGCAGCTGGCCGCAGAAGGCCGCCACGACCCACGCCTGCCACCCGAGCGCCGCGGCGGCCATCCCGATGAGCCCGGCCAGCTTGACGTCGCCCAGGCCCATCGCCTCGGGCCGGACGAACCACAGCAGCCCGTAGATCGCCGTGAGCGCCACCCCGCCGGCCAGCGCCCGCGGCAGCTCTCCCGTCGGGAGGAGCGCCAGCGCCACGATCGGGTACGCGGGCAGCGTGATCGCGTCGGGCAGCGTGCTCGTCCGCCAGTCCACGACGGCCAGGGCCGTGCCGATCACGGCGAAGCACGCGTACGGGAGTCCCAGCCGCCAGGCGACGAGCGCGATCACCGCGGCGGTCACCAGCTCGACGGCGGGCGGCCAGGGCGGCACGGGCACTACGGCGCCGCCGTAGGAATCGGCCAGCGCCCTGATGGCGCGTCCGCAGAACAGCCCGAGCACCGCCATGAGCGCGACCACGAGCAGACCTTAAAGGCGCGCCGCCCGCCGCGCCGGGCCGATGACGGAAAAGGTCCAGGCGACCGCTGACGGAAAAGGTCCAGGCGACCGCACGTGCCTTCAGTGCAGCCGCACGCGTCACTTCCGCTTCTTCGTGAACCACCGGCGCCGCTCCGGGGCGGGCTCGATCCTGGCGACGGTCACGCCGGGCAGCTCGCCGACCGTGCCGGACTCGACCGCGGCCAGCGCCGCAAGCACGTCACCCTCGATCACGAACTGCACCGGCCCCGCCACGTCCACCACGACCGCCGCCGCCCGCTCCTGCACGGCGGCCTGGCACACCTGCAGCGCGGTGGCCTGGATCGGCCGCGCGTCGGGCCGCCACCTGACCATCGCCTCGGTCCCCGTGAACGCGAGCACCGCCTCCCGGCCGTCCTGCCCGACCAGCTTCGGCAGCGCCATCTCGCTCTCCTTCTCCTGCCGCAGCCCGTGCTCTCCGACCTCGGACTCGGTCAGCAGGGCGACGACGGGGACGAGGAGCCTGGCGCCGCTCAGCGCGTTCAGCACCTCGGCGGCGCCGGATGTGCCCGCCTGGTAGGCGGCGAGCGCGGCGGAGACCGCCTCGGCGGCGCTGCCGTCGTCGTGGGGATCGAGGGGTCGCGGAATGCTCGGCACAGCGTACGAGCTTATCGGGGCCGGCACGCGGGCCTACTGGCGCAGGGTTCTGGCCATTCGCGGCATGCCGGCCAGCAGCCGGAGCGCGAATCCCAGCCGCGCCCTCCTGTCCGGCAGCGCGTGCAGCTCCCCGAGCCACTCCTCCAGCCACCGGGCCCGCGTGACGGGCGGGAGCAGGATCGCCCCCGCCGTGATGACGCCGAAGGACGTCCGGATCCCGCCGGTCCCGGCCAGTTGCGCGGCGGACGCCTCGGACAGCTCCGCGACGGACGGCCCGGACGGCTCCACGCGGGACATCCCGGACAACCGCTCGGAGGCCAGCCGCCGCAGCTCCTCCTCCACCTGCACCAGCCCCAGCCGGGCGGCCACGGGGGCGACGACGTCGAGCGTCTCGCGGCACTTCTGCCGCTGCCGCTCCTCGGGCAGGAAACGCATCGTCCGCTGGTTGTGCAGGCGGTCGGCCAGCTTCAGCAGCAGCACGCGCTCGTCGGTGGAGATCGCCCAGTCCGGCGGCCTGCGCTCGGGGTCGTCGAGTGCCAGCAGCCCGCGCAGCACGTCCACGACGGGCTGCCCGAACTCGGCGACCAGCTCGTCCTCGGGGCAGGCGGTGTCGTCCAGCACGTCGTGCAGCAGCCCCGCGCAGATCATCTCGTGGTCCAGGCCCAGCTCGGCCAAGATCACGGCGACGGCCACCGGATGGGTGATGTAGGGGTCGCCGCTGTGGCGGACCTGGTCGCGGTGCCAGTGCGCGGCCACCTCGTACGCCCGCTCCACCAGCCGCAGCCGCTCGCCGGACAGCCTCTCTCCGGCGGCCGCCAGCAGCGGTCCGAGCTCCCCGTTCACGATCCGCCTCCCGTCACCGGTCCCGGCCTCAGCAGCCGGCCGGGCACCGGACGCCGGCGCTGGGCCCTGGCGATCGCGGCCCGGCTCTGTTCGGCGCCGTCCGGGGTGATGCGGTAGTAGCGGCGGCGCGGGCGGCCCTCGTGTACGTGCGTCTCGGGGTCCTCCCACCGGCTCTCCACCCAGCCCGCCTGCTCCAGCCTGGCCAGGATCGGATAGAGCGTGCCGCTCGGCAGCCCCGCCTGCGTGCCCAGCTCGAGGCCGTAGTGCTCGCGCTCGGGGCCGTCCAGCAGGACGCGGAGCACGGCCTGGGTCGGCGTGGTCATCCGGGGACCGCTCTGCATGCCCGTACTCTACCTAGGTAGAGAAAGCACGAGATATCGCCGTTCCGCGACAACCCTGTCACGGAACGGACGTCTCCCCCCGCCCGCTAGCCCAGGTCGGCGATGGCCGCGACCGGGCCGCCCCCGGACGGTCCCTGGTGGACGGCGGCCACCGAGACGAACACCGCCGGGTCCCCCGTCACCGAGGCCGCGACCCCGCCGACCGTGGCCTTGATCTGCCGGTGCCAGTGCACGTCCGAGTCGTCCAGCATGATGTTGCGCCGCCCCCGTACGCGTCCCGACGGGTCGGCCTCGCACTTCATGAACACGTTCACCAGCCGCCCCCCGAGGTCCGACGGGTGGGGGCGGTCGGGCAGCGTCAGGCCGGAGTCCCTGATGGCCTCCCAGATGCCGTCGGCGTCCAGAGCGTCCTTCATGACGCTGTGGCCGATGCGGTAGCGTCCGCCGATCCCGCGTACGTTCCCCACCAGCACGATCTGCGCCCGGTCCAGCTCGACCCCGGACGAGCAGGAGGCCACCGACGAGTACAGCGACAGGTCCTTGTGGATCTGCCCGGCCTCCGGCATGTCGATCTCGCCGAGGGCGACGGCGATGCCGAGCGCGGTGGTGGAGTTGGACAGGTCCATGGAGGGGCCGGTCTCCTCGATGGCGGTGTCCTGGCCGCGGCTCTTGGCCTCGGTGATGGTGGCCAGCGTGAGCAGCGGCGTCTTGGTCTGTACGTAGTGGACGTCACGCGGGTCGTCGATCCCCGCGATCTTCATGGCCTCCCTGACTCCGGCGGCGACCTTCTCCACCATGGCGGGGCGGCCGATGTCCTCGGGCAGGATCACCTCGCTCATCGCCACGCCCACGGACAGCCGCGGCTCGTCGGAGGCGGGGGCGTCGGCCGTGGTGGCGAAGATGGTGGCGTGCGGGCTGAGCACGCCGTCCGTCCCTCCTGACCACACCAGGGGCACGTTCTCCGGCTTCGGATGCCCGTGCCGGGCCAGCACCTCCCTGAAGGCACGGTCGGCGAGGATGCGGGTGTAGTCGTTCACGCCGCCGTTGCCCTCGGTCTTGCCGACGACGGCGAGCACCCGGCGTGCCTCGATCACTCCGTCGGCGATGAGCCGGGAGAGCCCCGAGGCGTCGGTGACGCTCTCGATCGGCACCTTGCGCACTTCGATCGGGTCCGGCATACGATGCCCCTTCATTTCGTACCGGTTCCCCCTGTCCTGGCGACGCTAGCCGAGCCGGTCAGAGGTGTTCATGGGCAATGTCTGCCCACGAACGCCGCCTGCGATGTCAAGGTGCGCTCAGCGCCACGGTCGCGGACCTGTGCGGCCGGTGGGTGCCGCGCGGCTGCGGCATTCGTCAGCCGTACGGGCGGCCGCCGTACCGGGGGCCGTAGTAGACCTCCAGATCTTCCAGGCTCTCGTCGGGGCGTTCCAGGGACTTGGCGATGCGAGCCCTGGAGGGAGCCGCGCCGGGAGCCCACGTCTCCGGCTTCCAGAGCGCGGAGCGCAGGAAGGACTTGGAGCAGTGGTGGAAGACCTCTTCGATCTCGACGAGGAGGGCCAGCTTGGGGCGGTGGCCCTTGACTGCCAGCCGGTCGAAGAAGGGCGCGTCGCGGAGCAGCCGGGCGCGGCCGTTGATCCGCAGGGTGTCGCCGCGGCCGGGGATCAGGTAGAGCAGGCCCACCTGGGGGTTGCTCAGGACGCGATTCCTGCGGGTCCGATCCTAGATTCACCGGAACGGCCCGAATCGGCGAGGAGGGGCGGCGGTAGGGTCGCGGATGTGATTCGCGAAGCACACGTAAACGGGATCAAGCTCCACTATCGCGAGGAAGGCGACCCCGCCTCGCCGCCGCTCCTGCTGATCCACGGCCGTACGGCCGACCACAACGACTGGAACGGCATCACCCAGCACTTCGCGGCCCACCACCACGTCTTCGCGCCCGACCTGCGCGGCCACGGCGGCAGCGACCGTCCGGGCGAGTACCCTCTGCCGGAGATGGCCGAGGACATCGTCGCGCTGCTCGACCACCTGGGCATCGAACGTGCCACGCTGGTCGGGCACTCGCTCGGCGGCGCGGTGTCGTACCACCTGGCCATGAACCACCCCGAGCGGGTCGAGCGGCTGGTGCTGGAGGATCCGGCGCCGCCGTCCCCGCTCGAAGGGCGCGCGCCCCTCGTGGAGGACGGCTCCACCGGGTTCGACTGGCGGATGATGCACGACACCGAGCGGCAGTTGCTGAACCCGGATCCGGCCTGGCTCGACGGGCTGGGGAAGATCACGGCGCCGACGCTGGTGATCGGGGGCGGGGAGCTGAGCCCGTTCGACTCGGCGGCGGTGGCCGCGCGGATCCCTGGGGCCGAGTACGTCACGATCGAGGTCGGCCACCTCGTCCACGTCAACGCGCGTCGCGCCTTCCTCGACGCGGTCGACACGTTCCTGAGCCGCTGACCCGCACGCCTCTGACGTTCTTGAGGCGCTGACCCGAACGCGTTCTTGAGGCGCTGACGCGAACGCGTTCTTGAGGCGCTGGCCCCGCGCTGCATCTCATCCTGCTGTAACCCCTGTGTCACGTGGCCCCGCCAGGGTAGATCCGTGCTTGACATGCAGATTCACCAGCGCCTGACGAGGCTGCGCCTGATGGCGCCCTCCATCGGCCAGTGCGCGGTCGGTGCCGCGCTCGCCTGGCTGGTGGCCAAGGAGGTGCTCGGCCACAGCCGCCCGTTCTTCGCGCCCATCGCCGTGGTCGTCTGCATCGGCGTGGGCCTCGGCCAGCGGTTCCGGCGGGCGGTCGAGCTGGTCGTGGGGGTCAGCCTGGGCATCGGCGTGGGCGACCTGCTGGTGTCGTGGATCGGCTCGGGCGCCTGGCAGATCGCCCTGGTGGTGGCCCTGGCGATGGCCGCCGCCGTGCTGCTCGACAGCGGCTCCCTGATCGTGCTCCAGGCCGCGTCGTCCGCCGTGCTCGTCGCGACCCTCCTGCCGCCGTCCGGCACCGGCGGGGTGGACCGGATGCTCGACGCCCTGGTCGGCGGCCTCATGGGCCTGGCCGCCGTGGCCCTGCTGCCCACCAGCCCGTCCGCCCTCGTGACGAGGTACGCGATGGGGATGTTCGGTGCGCTGGCCGACGCGCTGCGGCGGATCGCGGAGGCCGTCGAGCGGTCCGACTCGGAGCTCGCCACCGAGGCGCTGGCGGAGGCCCGTACGAGTCAGGCGAACGTCGAGGAGTTCAAGCAGGCGCTGGCGACCAGCAGGGAGATCGCCACCATCTCACCGCTGCACCGCCACCGCCGCGCCAGGCTGGAGGGCTACGAGAAAGCCGCCGTGCCGCTCGACCACGCGCTCAGAAACGTCAGAGTGCTGGCCAGACGGGCCATCGTGGCGCTCGACGGATCAAGCACGCTGCCGCCGTGGCTGCCCACCGCGCTGCGCGAGCTGGCCGACGCGACGCTGCTGCTGCGGGAGGAGCTGGCCACTGGCCGCACGCCCGAGCGGGCCGGCGCGGCGATCCTCTCGGTGGCGTCCCGGCAGGGCTTGGAGCGGTGGGGGTTCTCGGCCGACGTGATGATCGCACAGCTCCGGTCGATCATCGTGGACCTGCTCCAGGCCACCGGCACCGAGCGAGAGGAGGCCGTGGCCGCTCTCCCGCCTCTGGACGTCCCCAGCGCGGACCCCTTCCCCAGCGCCCCCGCCGAGAACGATGTGCACCCCGGCGACGAAAAGGACTTACCAGTCCTTACGCCCTGAGGTGCAGCGCCCCATTCTTTTCCGTTCTCGAAAGTTCCCGAATCTTTAGGACGTATGACTAAATACGCAGCTAACCTCAGTGGATGGTCCGCAACAGGGCAGAAGAGTCGGCGGCCGACAAAGATCACAGAAATCAACGCAAGATCGCTTTATGGACCGGTGGGCTGACATTTCTGGGAACGCTGTTTTCTGCGATCGCCGTTGTGGTCGCGGCCGTTATCAATGCCCCGGACAAGGTACGCGCGGTGCTGGGTGATCGCGTCGTGGTGACCCGGACCGTCACGGCGACAGCGACCGCGACCGTCGAGCCCCGAGGAACGACCTCGCCCGACATTGCCGACAATTCTCCACAGGGAACCGAAGCACCCCTTAGCACCGACAAGGCGGTCACCAAGGTCGCTTGCGGCGAAAAAGGCTTCAACCGGACCGAAGGCTACTGGAATGACCGCACCAGCGCGATAGGAGGTGCGGCCGATCCCGCCCTTGGCATCGGATGCAATGTGATGGACGGCAAGTCCGCCAGCGGCACGCTGGACTTTTTGGTCCCGAACGGCGCCACGGAGTTCACCGCGGAAGTCGGAGTCGATCGGGAATCGCCGAACATCTCGCCACAAGTCGAATTTTCCGTTCTCGGAGTCAACGGTCAGGTCCTGGCGAAGCAGGTGGCCACCTACACGGCGTCGGCGACCGTTACCGCCAACGTGTCGGGCGTTCCACGGATCACGCTCAAAATCCTGGTGCTGCGCAACGACGGCACCTCGATGGACAACTACTTCCGCCCGGCCTGGGTCACCCCGAGATTCAAGCTGCGCGCCTGAGCGTCCCCTGAGGCAGGCCGGCCGTCACGATGCCCAAGCGGCGGCGCTCGGCGGAGGGCTTCCGCCGCGATCTCCGAAAGCTGGTGACCACGTTCCAGGACGTCGGGTCCACTGCTCGGGATCGGCTCAGGTAATCGGGCAGGCGACAGGGCACGGCGGCCGTCTGAGGCAGGCAGGCGCATGGGCGGGCTCGCCTCGCACTCCTGAGCCGCCTCAGCGGAGCGCCTGACCCGGACCGGCGCGCGCGTGTGCCGTCTCGGGTGAGCCCCGAGCTACTTCTGCCATGCTTCTGAGCTGGCTCGATCCTGCGGATGGGCGGACGAAAAGGTCTTTGATGGGGCAAATGTGACCTCAACGTCATAAAGATTCGCCAAGGTAGAGATGTGCGAACCAGGCTCAGCGATCATGTCAGGGAACGGCTGAGCACGTTCGGCCTGATGGCGCCCTCCATCGCGCAGTGCGCGGTCGGCGCCGGGATCGCCTGGATCATCGCCATGGAGTTGCTCGGCCATCCCCACCCGTTCTTCGCGCCCATCTCCGTGCTGATCTGCGTGGGCGTCGGTCTGGGGCAGCGGCTGCGCCGGGTGGCCGAGCTGGTGATCGGCGTCAGCCTCGGGGTGGGCGTGGGCGACCTGCTGGTGGGCTGGATCGGCTCGGGCGCGTGGCAGATCGCGCTGGTGGTGGCCCTGGCGATGACCGTCGCCGTGCTGCTCAACAGCGGGGCGCTGTTCGTCGCGCAGGCCGGCTCATCCGCCGTGCTGGTGGCCGCCCTGCTGCCGGGCGAAGGGGCCGGAGGGCTGGACCGGATGGCCGACGCGCTCACGGGAGGCGTCATCGGGATCGCGGCCGTCGCGTTACTGCCCGCGAGCCCGTTCACGATCGCGGCCAAACACCTGTCCGGGGTGCTGGACGCGCTGTCCACGGTGATGGAGCAGGCCGCCGAGGCGATCGAGAAGCGGGACGTGGACCTGGCCGCCGAGGCGCTGGAGGAGGCGCGTACGACGCAGGCGGCGGTGGAGGAGTTCGAGGCGGCGCTGGAGACCAGCAAGGAGATCACCATGATCTCGCCGCTGCACTGGCACCGTCGCGCCGCCCTGGCCCGTTACGAGACCGCCGCCGTGCCCGTGGACCTGGCGCTGCGTAACGCGCGGGTGCTGGCCCGGCGGACGCTCGCCGCGCTCGGCGAGGCCAGCCCGCCGCCGGCCGCGCTGGCCGAGGCGATGCGCGAGGTGTCGGAGGCGGCGCTGCTGCTGCAACTGGAGCTGGGGGCCGGTCGCGAGCCGGCGCTGGCCCGGCAGGCCCTGCTGGCGGTGGCGGCGCGGGAGCGTCCCGAAGGGCTCGGGTTCTCGGCGCACGTGATCATCGCCCAGTTGCGTTCCGTGGTGGTCGACCTGCTCCAGGCGACGGGCATGGAGCACGAGGCGGCCACCGAGGCGCTCACCCCGCTCGACGAGCCCCGCGACCGGCAGCCCAGGTAACCCGGCGGCCTGTCCCCGGAAGGTGGTCCCGAGCCTTGGCAGCCGCTCGTGCGATCGGCGCGGAGGGGGCGGCGGTCCGCCTCCGAGCTGGGCCAGGTCGGGGATCTCGGCGGATGCGTGTGGATCAGGGTGGAGGGGTGGGCGGT
>NZ_VCKX01000587.1 GCF_005889725.1 Nonomuraea zeae | reverse complement strand
AACGGGGGCGGGGTACATTGCGTATAGGAGACAGGGGCGGGCGGGCCCGCGGTTTCACCGGCAGCGAGGAACGGGCCAGGACCGCCGTCGGCAAGGCCATCAGGCGCGCCATCGAACGCGTCGCGATAGCCGATCCCGTCATCGGCGACGAGCTGCGCGCGGCCGTGCGCACCGGCGTGCGCTGCTCCTACAGCCCCGGCTGACCTGCGACGACGTCCGCGGCTACAGAGTTAATACGTTTGTGGCCGAATCGCCGCGGGCAGCGCGATGGCGGGCAGTGTCCCCCTGCCCTCCCGGTCGGAAGGCTGTGTAACCCATGGCATTCGCATTGGGTCTTCTCGGTCATGACATCGCGGTCGATCTCGGCACCGCGAACACTCTCGTCTACGTCCGCAGGAAGGGCATCGTGCTGAACGAGCCCTCCGTCATCGCGATCAACCTGCACAAGAACACGGTCGTGGCCGTGGGCAAGGCGGCCAAGCGGATGATGGGCCGCACTCCCCCGCACATCGCCACGATCAGGCCGCTCAAGGACGGCGTCATCGCGGACCTGGACGCGGCGGAGCGGATGCTGCGCATGTTCCTGCAGAAGGCGCATCCGAACAGGTTCCTGGCCAAGCCGCGCGTCGTCGTGGCCGTGCCCAGCGGCACCACCTCCATCGAGCAGCGGGCGGTCAAGGAGGCCGCTTACGAGGCGGGCGCGCGCCGCGTGCACATCATCGAGGAGCCCATGGCCGCCGCGATCGGCGCCGGGCTCAAGGTGGGCGAGGCCACCGGCAACATGGTCGTCGACATCGGCGGCGGCACCACCGAGGTCGCCATCGTGTCCATGAACGGCGTGGTGGTCGCCAAGTCGCTGCGCGTCGGCGGCGACGAGCTGGACGAGGCGATCATCACCCACACGAAGAAGGAGCACGCGCTGCTGCTCGGCGAGCGGACGGCCGAGCGGCTGAAGATCGATCTGGGCATGGCCCGGCCCGCGCCCGTGAGCGCCCGCGACGCCGGCTCCGTGCCCAAGGGCCGGCACCGGGTGGGCGTCCAGGCCGCGCACGCGGACGCCGCCCCGCTCACGGTGGACGAGGAGGAGCCCGGCCCGCCGCCCGCGCCGCACCGCTGGAACCCGTTCAGGTCCAGAGCCAAGGCCGAGGCGGCGGCGCCGGCCGCGGGGCCGCGCGCGCTCGCCCCCGGGGCCTGCGCCCCGGTACGCGGCCGCGACCTGGTCAGCGGCCTGCCGAAGACGGCGACGATCACCGCCGACCAGATCAGCGAGGCCATCGAGGACGAGGTCCAGGCCATCATCGACGCCGTCCAGACGACGCTCGACCAGTGCCCGGCGGAGCTGGCGGGCGACCTGCTCGACAACGGCATCGTGCTGACCGGCGGCGGCGCGCTGTTACGCGGCCTGGCCGAGCGGATGGGCGACGCCACGGGCATGCCCATCAGGGTCGTGGACAAGCCGCTCTACTCGGTGGCGCTGGGGGCGGGCCGCTGCGTCGAGCGCTTCCAGGCCATGCGTGACGTCCTGCTGCCCGATTGGTCACGCAGGTGAGGCGGACGGTCGTCCTGCTCGTGCTCCTCGCCGCCGTCCTGCTCGTCGTGGCCGACCGCGTGGTGACGCCCCTGACCCCGGTGCGCGCGGCGGGCTCCGCCCTGTACGGCACGATCGAGAACGCGGCCGGCTCGGCCATGAGATGGGTCGGCGGGTCGTCCGGCGGGGACCGGCGGCTGCGGGCGCTGGAGCAGGAGAACGCCGCGCTGCGCGCCGACCTGCTGGCGGCGCGGGCCCAGCCCGGCGCCCAGGCTCCGGGAAGCGCCCGGCCCGGCGCCCAGGCTCCGGGAGGCGCGCAGGCCGGCGCCCTGAGCGGCCGGTCGGACCGGCTCGACCTGCTGGCCGCGGCCGTGGGCCGGCACCGGGGGGTGGCCGCGCACGTGGTCGGGTTCGGCAGAGGCCAGAGCGTCACCGTCGACGCGGGCCTGTCCGCCGGCGTCGCGCGGGACGTGACCGTGCTGAACGCCGACGGCCTGGTCGGCAGGGTCACCTGGGCCGGTCCCTCGACGGCCACGGTGTCCCTGATCACCGACGCCGCCTCGTCCGTGGGCGCGCGCATGGCCGGCTCGGGCGAGCTGGGCGTGGTCACGGGCCTGCCCGGCGAAGGGCTGCTGCGGTTGAGCCTGTTCGACCCGAACGCGCCGCTGCGGGCCGGGGACGAGGTGGTGACGCTCGGCTCGGCGGGCGCGCGGCCGTACGTGGCCGGGGTGCCCATCGGAGTGGTCACCGCGGTCGAGAGCGCGCACGGCGGCGCCACCCGCACGGCCCTGGTGCGACCCGCCGCCCGGCTCTCCGCGCTCGGCCTGGTCGCGGTGATCGTGCCGGCGGCGGTGAGGTGAGCCATGGGGCTGGTGCTGCTGGTCCTCGCGGCTCCGCTGCTGCAGGTGCTGCTGGTCAACCGGGCGCCGTGGGGCGGACCCGACCTGGTGACGCTGGCCGTGGTGTGGCTGGCGCTGGTCAGGGGGCCGGTGTGGGGCTGCGTGGCCGGGCTGGCGGCCGGGCTGGCCGCCGACGTGACGCCGCCCGCTGACGGCACGGTCGGGCGTACGGCGCTGGTGCTCGCTGCGGTCGGCCTGCTGACGGGCTTGCTGTCCGGCCTGCTGTCCGGCCTGCCGCCCGGTAGGGCCGGCCGGTGGCCGGCGGGCGGACGTGCGGGCGGCGCGTGGCGGGAGGGCCGGCGGGCAGGTCCTGGCCGCGCCCG
>NZ_VCKX01000586.1 GCF_005889725.1 Nonomuraea zeae | reverse complement strand
GTGTCTTAGGGTCTCGTGGGTGCGGAGATGTGTATAAGAGTCAGGGCGAGGAGAGTGTCATCATGCACGTCCTAGTGGCCGATGACGATGAAGCGGTGCGCCGCTCGCTGACGCACGCGCTCGCCCGCGAGGGCTACCACGTGAGCACGGCCGCCGACGGCCTGCGCGCGCTGGAGGCCGCCGGTGGCGGGCGGCAGGATGCGGTGGTGCTGGACATCATGATGCCCGAGCTGGACGGGCTGGAGGTGTGCCGCCGGCTGCGGGCGGGCGGCGACCGTACGCCGATCCTGATGCTGACGGCGCGTGATCTGGTCGCCGACCGGGTGGCCGGGCTGGACGCCGGGGCCGACGACTACCTGGTCAAGCCGTTCGCGCTGGAGGAGCTGCGGGCCCGCCTGCGCGCCCTGCTGCGGCGCAGCGGCGCGGCGGAGGAGGTGCTGCGCTTCGCCGACCTGGAGCTGGACACCGCGGCCTGCCGGGCCTCCCGTGGCCCGCGCGTGCTCGACCTGACCAGGACCGAGTACACGCTGCTGAAGGTGTTCCTGCGCAACCCGAACCGGGTGCTGAGCCGTGGCGTGATCTTCGACGCGGTCTGGGGGTACGACTTCGGCCCGTCCTCCAACGCGCTGTGGGTCTACGTCAGCTACCTGCGGGCCAAGCTGGAGGCCGGGGGCGAGCCGCGGTTGATCCAGACGGTGCGCGGGCTCGGGTACGTGCTGCGGGAGGAGCCGTGAAGCTGCGGACCAGGGTCGCGCTGGCGGGGGCGGCCGTGGTGGCGGCGGCGCTGTTGGTGGCCTCGCTGGTGCTGTATCCGTCGATGGCGGCCGGGCTGGCCGGCCAGCACGACGGGGAGCTGGTGGCGGCCGCCGGCCAGGCGCCCCGACTGCTGAAATCGTTCAAGGCCACCTCCGCGCCGCTGCCCACGCGGCCGGTCACCGTGGGCGACACGCTGCTGCAGTTCATCCCGCCTCCCCTGGAACCGGGCGGGACGGACGGCTTCGTCCCGCTCACCCTCACGGACGTCGAGGTCGCGTGGGGCAAGAGCACTCCGTACTTCCGGGACGTGAGCTACGACGGCGTGCGCTACCGGGTGTACACGGCGCAGCTGGACGAGATCGACCGGGCGCTGGTACGCACCGCGTTCGCGCTGGACCGGGACGACGCCACGCTGAGCCGGCTGCAGCTCCTGCTGGCGGCGCTGACGCTGGGCGGCGCGCTGGTCGCCGGGCTGGGCGCGCGGCTGCTGGCCGGGCGGGTGCTGCGCCCCATCGGCCGCCTGACCGAGGTGGTCGAGCACGTCACCGCCACCCGTACGCTCACCGCCGGCGGACTGGACGGCAGCGGGCGCGACGAGGTGGCCCGGCTGGCCCGCTCCTTCACCACGATGACGGGCGCGCTGAACGAGTCCGTGCTGGCCCAGCGGCGCCTGGTCGCCGACGCCTCGCACGAGCTGCGTACGCCGCTGACCAGCCTCATCACCAACCTGGAACTGCTGGGCGAAGGGCGCGGCACCGCCGACCCGCAGGCCCCGGCCCTGGTGCATGAGGCTCGCGCGCAGGCCGGGGAGCTGCGGGTGCTGGTCAACGACCTGGTGGAGCTGGCCAGGTACGGCGACGTCCAGATCCACATCGAGGACGTCCGCCTCGACCTGGTGGCCGAACGCGTGCTGGCCAGGGCGCGAGCACGCGCGCCGCACGTGCGCCTGCGGGCCGAGCTCGCCGAGTGCCTGGTGTGCGCGGACCCGGACGCCGTCGAACGCGCCGCCGCCAATCTCGTCGACAACGCGATCAAGTGGAGCCCGCCGGGCGGCGAGGTGCTGGTGCGGGTGGACACGGACGGCACGCTGTCGGTCGCGGACCAGGGGGCCGGCATCGCGCCCAAGGACCTGCCCTTCGTCTTCGACCGCTTCTACCGCGCCGAGGCGGCCCGCTCGCTGCCCGGCTCGGGGCTCGGCCTGGCCATCGTGCGGCAGATCGCCGAGGCGCACGACGGCACCGTACGGGCCGAGCCGCTCCGGCAGGGGGTCCGGCTGGTCCTGTCCCTGCCCGTGGCGACCTGAGCCCGGCCGCGGTCCTCGTCATCGCGCCCCGTCACGGCGGGACGAGGTGTGACGAGCGAGAGTAGGCGGAAGGATGCGCTTTTGAGGTGACTGTTCTGAGATCAGCAGGGCAGCTGGCCAGGGATGACCACCCCCGATCTCGTCCTGGCCCTCGGCGGCGCCGCGGCGCTGCTCGCCGCCGCCCTGCCCGGACTGCTCTCCCGCCGCGCGCTCTCCCCTCCCCTGGTCTACCTGCTCGGCGGCGTGGGGCTGTACCTGCTGCCGATCGGGCTTCCCGAGCCCGACCCCAT
Organism: Nonomuraea zeae; assembly: GCF_005889725.1. GTDB lineage: Bacteria > Actinomycetota > Actinomycetes > Streptosporangiales > Streptosporangiaceae > Nonomuraea > Nonomuraea zeae. Next base: position 379 of record NZ_VCKX01000586.1, on the reverse strand, counting down.
CGCCCACCGGGTCGCCGTCGAGCACATCACCGAGATCTGCGTGCTGGTCTCGCTCATGGGCGCGGGGCTGGCGCTCAACCGGCGGGTCGGGTTACGGAGCTGGTCGACGACGTGGCGGCTGCTCGGCTGGGCGATGCCGCTGACCGTCGCCGGGGTCGCGGCGGCGGCGATGGGCCTGCTGGGCTGGCCGCTCGCCGCCGCGCTCCTGCTCGGGGCGGTGCTCGCGCCCACCGACCCCGTGCTCGCCTCTGACGTCAGCGTGGGCGAGCCCGTCGACGCCGAGAACGCCGACGACGAGGTCCGCTTCGCGCTCACCTCGGAGGCCGGGCTGAACGACGGCCTGGCCTTCCCATTCGTGTACGCCGCCATCGCCCTGGCC
>NZ_VCKX01000585.1 GCF_005889725.1 Nonomuraea zeae | reverse complement strand
GAGCATCGCGGAGGAGATCATCCGCCACCCCGGCCCGAACTCCCACAGCAGCGCCCCGAGCCTCGTCCCCTCCTCCATCCGGTACGTGAGCTTCATGATCTTCCCCTGACCAGATGCACGACGGGCCGGCCGTCGGGCCCGGGCTCGATCTTCACATGGGCGTCGAAGTGGCGTCCCACCAATTCCTCGGTCAGCACCTGGCCGGGCCGGCCCGAGGCGACCGCGCGGCCCTCGGCCAGCAGCAGCAGGGAGTCGGCGTAGAGGCCCGCGACCGTGAGGTCGTGCAGGGTGGTGACGACGGTCAGGCCGTCGGCCCGCCGCAGCCGGTCCACCAGTTCGAGCACCTGCTGCTGGTGCCCGAGGTCCAGCGCGGTCGTCGGCTCGTCGAGCAGCAGCACGGGGGCCTGCTGGGCGAGCGCCCTGGCCAGCACCACCCGCTGCCGCTCCCCGCCGGACAGCTCGCCGACGCGGCGCATGGCGAGGGCGGTCAGGTCCAGCCGCTCGATCACGGACGCGGTCACCTCGCGATCGTGGCCGCTCTCGCGCCCCAGATACGGGATGTACGGCGTGCGCCCCAGCAACGCGTAGTCGAACACCGTCATGTCCGGCGGCAGCGCGGGCGCCTGCGGCGCGTACGCCAGCAGCCTGGCCCGCTCGCGCGGCTTGAGCCCGGCGGCGGGCCGGGAGTCCACCGCGACCTCGCCCCGGTGCGTGACGAGGCCCATGACGGCCTTGAGCAGGGTGGACTTGCCAGCGCCGTTGGGCCCGATGATCGCCAGCCACTCGCCGGCGCGCACCTGGAGGTCCACGGCGTCCACGACGTCGCGCTCGCCGAGGCGTACGGACAGGGCCGAGGTCCGGATCATACGGCCGCCCGCCTGGTCATGCGCAGGACGCCGACGAAGAACGGCGCGCCGACGAACATCGTCACCACGCCGATCGGCAGCTCGGCCGGCGCGAGCACGGTGCGCGCGACGAGGTCGGCCAGCACCAGGAACGCCGCCCCGCCGATCAGCGACAGCGGCAGCACGCTCCGGTACGAGCCGCCCGCCAGCCGCCGCACGACGTGCGGGACGACGATGCCCACGAACCCGATCAGCCCGCTCACCGCCACGGCCGCCGCGGTGGCCAGCGACGCGGCCAGCAGCACGGTGAACCGCACCCTGGCCGCCCGCACGCCGAGGCTGGTCGCCTCCTCGTCGCCGACCGAGAGCACGTCCAGCATCCGCCCGTGCAGCAGGAGCAGCGCGGCGGAGACGGCGGCGTACGGCAGGACCAGCCAGAGCTGGTCCCAGCCGCCGCCGACGTCCCCGAGGATCCAGGAGTAGATGCGCTGCAGCTCCTCCACCTTGAACTGCTGGACGAACGTCTGGATCGCGGTCAGGAACGACGTGACCGCGACCCCGGCCAGCACCAGCGTGGCGGTGCCGCCCGCGCGCCCGGCCGTGTTGCCGAGCGTGTACGCCAGGAACACCCCGCCCACGGCCCCCGCGAAGGCCGCGACCGGGATGCTGGCCGCCACGTCGGGCAGCAGCACGATGGCCACGGTCGTCGCCAGGCCCGCGCCCGCCGCCGCCCCCAGCAGGTACGGATCGGCGAGCGGGTTGCGGAACACGCCCTGGTAACCCGCGCCCGCCACGGCCAGCAGCCCACCGACCACGGCCGCGAGGAGCACCCTCGGCAGCCGCAGCTCGAACAGCAGGCCCTGCTCGACCGGCGCGAGCCCGGAGTCCACGTGCACGAACGGCAGCCAGTCGGCCGCCTGGAGCACCACCTGCCAGGGCGAGATGTCGGCGGCTCCGTCGAGCAGCCCCGCGATCATGGAGACGGCCAGCACGCCCAGGGCGCACACCACCCACAGGGGCCGGGCCCTGGACGGGCGGGCCGGCGCCGTCGTGCGGACGGCCACGGTCAGCTCGCGCCGGCCTTGGACACCGCCGCGCCGATGGATTCCGCCAGCTGCACGACGCGCGGCCCCCACCGGGAGGCGAGGTCGTCGTCGAGCAGGATCACCTGGTCGTTCTTGATGGCCGACAGGTTCTTCCAGCCGGGCCGCTTGGCCAGGGTGTCCTTGTTCTGCTGGCAGCACTTGACGTCCGCCAGGAAGATCAGCTGGGGGTCGGCCTGGGCCACGAACTCGGCCGACAGCTTGGGATAGCCGCCCGCCGCGTCCGGCGCCTTGTCGGCGATGTTGGTCAGGCCGAACATGCCGTAGACCTGGCCGATGAACGTCTGGGACGTCGCCGCGTAGGGGGTCTGGTCGAGCTCGTGGTAGTAGGTGAGCTGCTTGTCCTTGGGCGCTTCGGCGGCCAGCTTGGCCATGGCCGACTTCATACCGCTCACGACCTCGTCCGCCTTGGCCTTGTTGCCGGTGGCGGCGCCGAGCTCGGTGATCTCCTCGTACGCCTCGTCGAGCTTGGTGGCGGCGGGCTGGAGCAGGACGGGCACGTTCACCTTGCCCAGCTCGGCGACGACCTTGTCCAGGTCGTCGGAGAGGACGACCAGGTCGGGCTTCTGGGCGATGATGGCCTCGACGTTCGGCTTGAAGCCGGACAGGTCGGTTTTGGGGGCCTCGGGCGGGAAGTTCGACTGGTCGTCGACCGCGATCACCTGCGGGCCGGCGCCGATGGCGAAGAGCGTCTCGGTGTGGGTGGCCGAGAGCGAGACGATCCGCTCCGGCTTCTTGGCGAGGGTGACCTTGCCGTTGCCGGCCTCGACGGTGACCGGGAAGCCGGTGTCCGAGGAGGCGGGGGAG
>NZ_VCKX01000584.1 GCF_005889725.1 Nonomuraea zeae | reverse complement strand
GGGTGTCCTCCGGGCGCAGGGGGAGGTTGGCGGACCTGACGTAGTAGCGGCGCACTCGCGACGAGTCCCGCAGCAGCCCGTCCAGGTAGCGGGCCACCACGGCCAGCGCCGCGAGGGTCGCCGCCGTGAGCAGCGGTGCGAGCAGCAGGGGAATCGGCCCCGCCCCGGTGAGGGCCGCCGCCACGGCGAGGACGACGCCGAGCGCTCCGGCCGCGTACACGGCGGTGAGCGGCCGGCGCGAGAAGCCGAAGTACAGCTCGAAGGCGTGCGCGACCAGCTTGACCAGGCGGAGCTTGGACCGCCCCGCCGTACGCGGCCGGTGGGTGACCGGGGTGACCGCGTACCGGGCCCCGACGAGGGGCACCGCCGGGATGAACCAGGGCAGGCGCAGGTCGGTGATCGTCCGGGCCACGCCGGTGCGCACCAGCCGGAAGGTGGAGGCGCCCCGCGGCATGCCGATGCCGAAGACCCGGCGCGCGGCCCAGTGCAGACCTGCCGAGCCGGCCTTGCGGATCAGGGGGTCACGCCGCCCCACCCGCCGGCCGAACACCACGTCGTACCCCTCCGCCGCCTTGTCCAGCAGGGACCAGATCTCCTCGGGCGGCACCTGGAGGTCGGCGTCGCACTGCACGACCCAGGGCTGCGCCGCGTAACCGAACCCGGCCGCCATGACGGCGTCGATGCCGAAGTTGCGGGTGAAGGACAGGTAGCGCACCCGGGGATCGGTCTCGGCCAGGCGGCGGATCCGGTCGAGCGAGTCGTCGGTGCTGCCGTCGTCCACGAAGAGGATCTCCAGCTCGCCGATCTCCTTCAGCGCCTCGACCAGCGCGCCGTGGGCGACCTCGACCTGAGCCCCCTCGTTGAAGCAGGGCACCAGCACGGTCAGTCCGGTCGTCAAATCCGCCTCCTCAGGACCAGCCCCAGCACGAATCCCTGCGCGCCCAGCGCGTACACCGCCCCCGCGGCCCCGGCGAGCGGGATCGCCAGCGCGCCGAGCGCGGTCGTCGCGGCCCAGGCGAGGACGACCGCCTTCGCGCTGTCGCGCAGCCCGGCCTCACCGGTGTTCTCCAGTACGAAGATCCCGCAGCTCGCCAGCGCGTTGGCCGGCAGCAGCGAGGCCAGCAGGCAGCCGAGCGCGACCAGCGAGTGGGTGCCGGCCAGCCCGCCCGCGAGCACCGCCCCCGCCACGAGCAGCCACAGCGCGCTCACCCAGACCGCCAGCCGGGCGACGCGCCGGACGAAGTCGCGGATCCCGGCCGCGCCGTCCGACCCCATCCACAGCACGAGCCGGGGCTGGTAGATCCGCTGCAGCGTGTAGACCACGGACGCGGCGAACCCCCATCCGAGCGTCATCATGTACAGGTCGCCGCTCTGCCCCGCGTACGAGGTGAGCGACAGCTCCACGAAGAGCGTGCCGATCACGGCGTTGGCCATCACGTCGGCCGCCCCCATGAGCACGACCGTGCGGACCAGCACGCCGCGCAGCATCCGGTACGTCCCGCCGCCGCTCGGCAGCCCGCGCAGCAGCACCAGGTTCAGCACGGTGACCAGGGCGAGCAGCCCGCCCAGATACCCGGCAGGGTGGAGGTGCACGGCGAACGCCAGCGAGGCCATGCCGATCATCCCGATGCCGAGCAGCGCGAAGTGCACGGTGTCCCGGGTGTAGCTGCCGAGGGCGCGGTGGATGGCCACGCCGAGCATCCCGCAGCCCAGGGCGACGTAGTAGGCGACGGCCAGCAGGTAGATCGCGGCCGTCGAGCCGGGGGCGATCAGCAGGGCGAGGGCGGCGGCGACGGCGAAGGGCAGCGGGACGTACGCGACGACCCCCCGGAGCATGCCCGCGAGCTGCTCCCTGGTCCGGCGGGCGCGCGGGATGAGCGCGAGCGCCGCCTTCTCGGGCCCCGACTGGACCACCATGCACAGCCAGCCCGCCGCGCCGACGGCGGCCGCGTACCGGCTGAAGTCCTCCCTGCTCCACGCGGCGACCAGCACGCCCGCGGAGCCGTACAGGAGGAGGCGGAAGGTGGCCCGGCCGCCCAGCAGCGTGAGCAGCCGGCGGGGGCCGATGCGGTGTGCCGCGGCTTGGGTGCCGGTCACGCGGCGTCCAGTTCGTCCGACACCGCGGCGCGCAGCGGCCGGGCGCCGGTCTTCAGGTAGGCGAGCAGGGCCTCGCGGATGCGGTCGTCGCCGAACCGCTCGCGCACGCCGGGGACGGACGGCCCCCTCTCCACGCCGAACAGCGCGCAGAACAGCGTCCTGACCTGTTCGGTGGTGAAGGAGTCCGGCAGCGTCAGCAGGGCCTCGACCGCCTCGGGGGCGGGGGGCGGGGCGAGGGGAGCGGCCGGCCAGGTGGTGGAGCGGCCCGCGGTGGCGAGCCAGTGCCGCAGGTGGCCGATCCGTTCGAGCAGCGGCGGCGCGTCCTGGGCGCCCAGCCTGGCGGCGGCCAGCCGGGCGTCGTAGCAGGTGGCGTGTAACGCCCCGCACACCGTGGAGAACGCGGGCAGCTTTGCGGGCGGCGGGTCCAGGTGGACCCCGACGGCCCGCTCGACTTCGGCGCGCGCCGCGGGCGAGCTCCTGGCGGTGGCGATGAGGGCGTCGAAGTCCTTGTACCAGCGGGCGAGCGTGGCCCGGTCGGGCGCGTCGGGCACCTGGTCCTGCCCGCTCGCCTGGTGGCGCGCCCGCACCCAGCGGGCCATGTGCTCGGGCATGAACGCCGTCAGCGGATCCGCGCCGGCCGGCGCGGGCGCCAGCCCTTCGGAGCCGGAGCCGGAGCCGGAGCCGGAGGCGTGGGTGGGGGCGTGGGTG
>NZ_VCKX01000583.1 GCF_005889725.1 Nonomuraea zeae | reverse complement strand
CCCACCCACCAGGGAACCCCCGCAAAAGACCCCCCACAACCGCGTCCGCACACAAAGGAACCACCATGGCCTACATCACCACCACCGACGGCACCGAGATCTTCTACAAGAGCCAGGGCACCGGCCAGCCCGTCGTCTTCAGCCACGGCTGGCCCCTCAACGCCGACGCCTGGGAAGACCAGATCCGCCACGTCGCCGAACGCGGCTACCGCGCCGTCGCCCACGACCGCCGCGGCCACGGCCGCTCCAGCCAAGCCTGGAACGGCCACGACATGGACACCTACGCCGACGACCTCGCCCAGGTCATGGACGCACTCGACCTGCGCGAGGCCATCCTCGTCGGCCACTCCACCGGCGGCGGCGAAGTCGCCCGCTACATCGGCCGCCACGGCACCTCCCGCGTCGCCAAAGCCGTCCTGCTCGGCGCCGTACCACCCCTCATGCTCAAGACAGAGGCCAACCCCGAGGGCACCCCCATGAAAGCCTTCGACGACATCCGCAAAGGCGTCGAAAACGACCGCGCCCAATACTGGCAGGACCTCGCGATGCCCTTCTACGGCGCCAACCGCCCCGAATCCAGCGTCTCCCAGGGTATCCGCGACGCCTTCTGGCTCTGGAGCATGCAGGTCGGCCTCAAAGCCGCCTACGACTGCGTCAAAGCCTTCTCCGAAACCGACTTCACCGAAGACCTGCGCCGCTTCGACATCCCCACCCTCGTCGCCCACGGCGACGCCGACCAGATCGTCCCCATCCACGACTCCGCCATGAAATCCGTGGAAATCATCCCGAACGCCACACTCAAGGTCTACCCCGGCGCCCCACACGGCCTGGCCAACATCAACCCCTTCAAAGACCAGTTCAACCAGGACCTCATGGCCTTCATCACCACCTGACCACCACCCCGCCGGCCGCGGGGGAGCCCTGGGGATAAAATGGCACACCCGTACCACTTTTCACCCCAGGGAGACCCCATGGCCTGGCTCCTGCTCGCCTTCGCCATCGCCTCGGAGGTCCTCGCCACCTCCGCACTCAAACTCAGCAACGGCTTCACCCACCTCGGCTGGACCATCACCACCGCCACCGGCTACATCACCTCCTTCGTCCTGCTCGCCCACGCACTCAAACTCCAACTCGAAATGGGCACCGCCTACGCCATCTGGTCAGGAGCCGGCACCGCCGCCATCGCCATCATCGGCACCCTGTTCATGGGGGAGACCCTCACCCCGCTCAAGATCGGCGGTATCCTCCTCATCATCGGCGGCGTCATCGTCCTCAACCTCGCAGGTGCCCATTGAACCCGCACCCCGATCCACCCGATCCACCTGGTCCACCACCCCGCCACACCACACCACCGGGCCCACCACCAAACCCCCCACCAGGCTCACCAGCGGGGGAGCACCCCCACACCCAGGCACGCGCCCGACGACGCCGCGCCACCCTCCTCAACGCCGCCGTCGACCTGCTCACCGAAGCCGGCTTCGCCGCCGTCACCCACCGAGCCGTCGCCCAGCGCGCCCACCTGCCCCTCGCCGCCACCACCTACTACTTCACCTCACGCGACCAACTCCTCGCCGAAGCCTTCGCCCAGCTCGTCGAAACCGAACTCGCCACCACCCGCACCTGGATCACCCACCACGGCCTCACCGCCATCACCGACCAGGTAGCCACCACCGACCGCACCCGCCAACTCGGCCTCTGGGAGCTCTACGTCCACGCCGGCCGCGACCCCGTACTCCAGCAAATCGCCCGCCGCTGGACCGACGGCTGCGTCCGCATCATCGCCGACACCCTCCACCTCCCAGAAACAGACACCCGCGTACGCCTCCTCTACACCACCATCTCCACCCTCTGGCTCGAACACCTCGTCGAACAACGCCCCCTCACCGAAGCCCGAGCCCTCCTCACCATCGCCCTGCAAAACACATTGCCGCCCCCCTGACCCCCACCTACACTGCCTCCGTGCTCAAACCCCACTACCCGATCACCACCCAACGCCTCCACCTGCGCCCCTTCACCCCCGACGACCTCGACGCCGTCCACGCCTACGAATCCCTGCCCCACGTCACCCGCTACCTCTACTGGGACCCCCGCGACCGCGACACCAGCCGCACCTACCTCGACAAAAAAACCACCCGCACCGCACTCCACGACGAAGGCGACGCCATCGACCTCGCCATCACCCTGCGCACCACCGGCCACGTCATCGGCAACTGCCTGCTCATCTGGACCAGCAAAGACCACCGCCAAGGCGAAATCGGCTACGTACTCCACCCCGACCACCACGGCCACGGCTACGCCCCAGAAGCCGCCCGCGCCCTGCTCCACCTCGGCTTCACCGACCTGCGACTCCACCGCATCACCGGCCGCCTCGACGCCCGCAACACCGCCTCAGCCCGCGTCCTGGAAAAAATCGGCATGCGCCACGAAGCCACCCTCATCGACAACGAAATCGTCAAAGGCGAATGGGCCAGCGAAACGATCTACGCCATCCTCGAAACCGAATGGACCCCATGACCATCCACCACCTCGCCCTGCACACCGACTGGGAAAACGCCCAGCACACGGGGGAGTACCGCATCTCCACCCTCGGCCGCACCCTCGACCAAGAAGGCTTCATCCACTGCAGCCACGACCACACCCAGCTGCGCACCGTCCACACCACCTACTACACCGGCGTGACCCAGCCCCTGCTCATCCTCGACATCGACCCCACCGGACTCGACATCCGCACCGAAAACGGCTACCCCCACCTGTACCTGTCTCTTATACCCATCTCCGAGCCCACGCGACCCTACGACCGCTCGCATGCCTTCTT
>NZ_VCKX01000582.1 GCF_005889725.1 Nonomuraea zeae | reverse complement strand
GGGGCAAGCTGTACGGCATCGCCTCCACCGGCGTCGCCTTCGAGTTCGACCCCTGGAGCAAGAAGGTCACCAGGACCGTCCCGGTTCCGGTGACGGCCGGAGGAACCGGCACGCTGATCCAGGCCGCGGGCAAGATCTACGGCACCGACGGCAAGGAGGTCTACCGCCTCGACACCGGGACGATGACGGTCTCCACGGTCGTGTCCGGCCTGGCCGCCCAGACGTACGGTGACCCGATGCTGGCCGCCTCACTGGACGGCCACACCCTCTACACGCTCAAGGCCCGCAACCTCGTGCGGATCAAGCTCTGACCGATCTCGCGGTCACGCCTATGATCTAGAAGATAGTACGGCGAGCCGTCTCCCTCCCCAGTCGGCGTACCCATCCAGGGCCCTTCAATCGAGGGGTCGAGTATGCCCTCCTCGAGGAACATGTAGCGCCCCTCCCGGACGTACCGCGCCAGCCCGTACATCCTGGAGGGGATCAGAAGCCGCCAGCGCACGAGCCCGGCCGGGTGATCGATATGAGGGTGCCGGTTCGACGGACCAAGGCTGTCTCGGGATTGATCAATCAGTATCGACGAGCGGCTTAGCGATCTCCTGCATCCCAGGTGAGAGCCAGTACACGAGTAGTGGCACGGCACAGGAGCGTGCATGACTCGGTTTGTCCTTGAATGCCACGCTTTTGGGATCACGTGTGGCCGTTGATTGCCTGGGTCCCTGGGAGCGGGTCTTCCTGGCAGGTTGACCGAAGGTTGGCCTGCCGCACTGTCCTGATTCGACTCTTCGGGTCGGTATGTAGGTAAGTGACCGGGATAAGCTCGTCCGCCGGATCGGGACGATGATGCTGACAAGTACATTCCACCCGCTTCGCCGAACCCTCATGCCTTCATCCGCCGCGGCGGCAGCGAAGCCGCCATGGATGCAAGAGGCTGGCCATGTGCGTGAGGTCGGTCTCCTTGCATCACGCCATACCGACAGTGCACCCAGGCGGAGCCTGCACGTGGGCCGGGACATGTGACCAGTTGATATCGCTTGACGTGGGCGGTGAAGGTGGGCGTTGATACCGATCGCTCCGGCCAATCGGTGGCCCCGACCGTCCCGCTGCGGCCCGCTGCGCCCCCTACGGGCCTGTGCGGGCCGGCAGGGGCCGCCATTCGGTCTGGGGCGCGGCATGCATGCCCCACCCTGAGTCGCTGCGCGGGGATCCGCGCGGGGATCGGCCCGGTGCGCAAGGCCGCCGGTGGCGTCCCTCCCGGGCGATACCGCATTGGCAGTCCTAGGCGGCGGCACAGGGGCAGGCCGCAGGAAGTGCGGCGTCGGGCAAGCGGCGACGCGAGATCAGCGAACAAGAGGAGAGGCGCGACAGCGACGATGAATGGAACCACCTTCAAGACATGTTCCTGCCGGGACGCGGAGACCGGCAAGAGACTGGGCAAAGCCTGTCTGAAGCTGCGCCGCCCGGGCGGCGGGGAGCGGTGGAGGAGCACCCATGGCCGGTGGGCCTATCAGCTGGAGCTGCCGCCGCACGCGGACGGGCGGTGGCGTAACCCGCTGCGCCGTCGCGGTTTCGCGACGCTGGAGGAGGTCGAGGCCGAGCTGGAGCGTGCCCGGGCGCGGCTGGCGCTGGATGAGGACCCGCACATCCAGCGGAAGGTCACCGAGCTGCTGCTGTCCATGCTCAAGGACACCAAGGCGCTGCCGCCGGTGGAAGAGGTCCGGCGCAAGGTCCGCACCCGCCAGGACCTCAACCCCACGGTCACGGTTGCCGAGTGGATGCAGGAGTTCCTGCGCCGCAAGCGGAAGATCGACGCCATCACCCGCCGCTCGTACGAGGCGCACATCCGGCTGTACTTCATCCCCTACCTGGGCGATATCCGGCTTCGGCTGCGGTGTCGGATGTGGCGGGATGTTCGAGGCGCTCGAGGCGCTCGACGACGTCATCACCACCGCCCACGCGAGCGGCGATGCGCAGGAGCGGGGGAAGGTGCGGTATCAGCGGCCAGTCGGCCCGGCCACCATACACCGAGGGGCGAACGTCTCGCTCGTACAGAGCGAGACGTTCGGCGACACCCTAGATTCCCTGCATGCCCCCCGGGGGCGTATCCATCATCAGGGTGCACCCATCGCGTACACAAGACAGATTCCTGCCAGTTCCAACACTTTTTCGAGCCTTTGTCCGTCTGTATCGGTTGGCAGTCGCAGGTTCTGTGAGGCGTACAGCGAGCACCGCGCACCGAAAGCTTCCATGCAAGGATCGCGCTGTCGAGCGCCGACGCGCTTCGCTCATGTCAACGGGCTGGGTGCAGGTCAGCGCCACGTGGCTCGCGCGACGATGTCCGCCAGAGTGGGAATGTTCCAGCCGTCGACGATGAGGATCTGAGGTTTGGCCAGATACCACTCGCGCTGTTTGAAGCTCCTGGTGCGCTTGTCGGTGTTCATGTTGTAACACTCTCCGGCCCACACGCGGTATTGCGCCCTGTGCCCGCGGCCGACCTGGCGATAGTCGTTCTGGAGGGGTTTGCGGGCGGCGAATCGCTCGCCGTATTTGCTACCAGAATCGTCGGTAGTGCTCCGGCCTTCAGGCCGGGGGTGAAGCCGACTGTCCCGCGTAGTGGGGCGAGGACAGCCGATTCGCCGCCAGGCGGACCGGCGTCCACCCCGCTCAGACCGGCCGGTTCTGCTGCTCGATGTACTGAAGCCGTAAAGGATCAACACGGCGAGATGGAGGCGAGGAGCGCGGCTGCGTTCCGGTAGCGGATTGTGGCCGGTGCGGGGTTGTAGCCATCGTTTTCCAGGAGTGGGCGGGCGTCGATGAGGGTG
>NZ_VCKX01000581.1 GCF_005889725.1 Nonomuraea zeae | reverse complement strand
GCGTCTGCCACCCCCGCGTCGGCTGCCCCCGCGTCCGCAGCCTCTGCCTCTGCCTCCGGGTCTGCGGCCTCAGCCTCGGCCTCCACGTCCGCTGCTTCCACTACCTCGGCCTCCGCCTCCGCCGCCGCCACCTACGCCCCCGACTCCGCTGAGACGGCTTCGCTGGCGTCGTTGATCCGGACGTTCGGCCTCAGCCCGGTGGAAACGGACCTGCTGCTGCTCGCCGGGCTGCCCGAGGAGCATGAAGGGCTGGCCGACACCTTCCGGTCGATGAACCCGCGCTCCGAGCCCACCCCCACCATCGGCCTGGCCGCGTTGCTGACCGGCGACAGGGCCGGCCTGCGACGGCTGCTCGCCCAAGGACCGGCCGTCCGGCACGGCATGTTGCGGCTCACCGACGGTCCCACCTTCCACGAGCGCGGCCTGATCGTCGCGGACCGGCTCTGGGACGCCCTGGCCGGTCACGACGCCTGGCCGGAGCACCTGAGCAGGGTGGACGTCGGCGCCGTGCCGCCCGGCCTCGACGGCTGGCTTGCGCTGCCCCAAGTACGGCACGCCGTACGCGCTCTCGGCTCGGCCGACGCCCGCACGCTGCTCGTGGCCGCCGCCGACGAGACGATCGCGCTCAGCCGGTGCGCCGCGCTCGCCCACGCGGCCGGCCGGCCCGTCGTCGGGGTCAGGGCCGCCGCCGACGACCGGGCCGCCATCACCGCGCTTGTGGCGCACGCCGCCGCGCGGGACGCGGTTCCCCTGCTGGTGGTGGAGACCGCAGGCGGGACGGGCACGACGGGAGGCGAGGCGGCGGGCGGGGGGCCGGCGCGCCTGGACCTGACCGGTGTGCCCGGCCCCGTCCTGGTCTGGGCACCGTCGATGGCCTTGCGCCCGGCCGGGCAACGCCCGCTCCTCGGCGTCCCCTCAGGTCCGGTGCCCGTCGAGGACCGGCGTACGGCATGGCGCGCCGCCCTCCCCGGGCCGCCCGGCCAGGACGCCGCGCTGACCGCCCGGCATCCCCTCGACCCCGCGCTGACCGCAGCCGTGGGCGAGGACGTACGCAGCCTTTCCCGCCTGTCGGGCACCGGCGCCGGACCCCGTGAGGCCACCGAGACCATCCGGTGCCGGGCAGGGGCGGAGCTGCCCGACGGCGTCCGGCTGTCCAGCCCCGCCGCCGGTTGGGACCGGCTGGTGCTGCCCGGCGAGCCGGCCGCGCAGCTGCGTGACGCGGTCGCCCGGCTGGAGCACTCGGCGCTGGTGCTCGACGAGTGGGGGCTGCGGGAGCGGGCCCGCGCCGGTCATGGCGTCCGGCTCCTGCTCACCGGCGCGCCAGGCACCGGCAAGTCGCTCGCCGCCGAGGTGATCGCCACCGCCGCGGGCACCGACCTGATGGCCGTCGATGTGTCCCAGGTGGTGTCGAAGTGGCTCGGCGAGACGGAGAAGAACCTGGCGGCGATCTTCGACGCGGCCGAGCGCGTTCAGGCGGTGCTGCTGCTCGACGAGGCGGACGCGCTGTTCGCCGCCCGTACCGCGATCTCCGGCGCGCACGACCGCTGGGCCAACCTGGAGACGGCCTACCTGCTGCAGCGCATGGACCGCTTCGACGGGATGGCCGTGCTCACCAGCAACCTGCGGGCCAACATCGACCCGGCGTTCCTGCGGCGGATGGACTTCGTGGTGGAGTTCCCGCTGCCCGACGAGGCCCGCCGCCGCGAGCTGTGGCGCCTGCACCTGCCCGCGCGGCCCATCGCGGACGACAGCGCCCTGGACCTGCTGGCGAGCGTGTACCCGGTGCCCGGCGCGTGGATCCGCAACGCGGCCGTCGCGGCGGCCTTCCTCGCCGCGCAGGACGGCGCCACCATCCGCCCGGCCCACCTGATCAAGGCGCTGGCCCGTGAGTACGCCAAGGCCGGCCGGCCCTTCCCCGGAGTCCCCGCCGGGATCGCCGGCGACCGAGAGGAGCAGTCATGACAGCCTTGACCACGCCGGCTCTCGCCGAGCCGCCCTCCGATCCGTTCCTCGCCCTGCGGGTGAGCTACGGGATGCTGCTCGGGGTGAGCGACTTCGCCGTCCTGACCGGATATTCGCGCGGCAAGCACATGCTGCACTCCTCCTGGCTGCACGGCAGCGGCACCGTGCGGGGGTACGCGGTGACCGGGCGGGATCCGTACGTGGTGCAGGTCGGGTGCGGGCTCGCGCTCGACGGATGGGGCAGGGAGCTGCACCATCCGGAGGACACCTGCCTCGACGTGCGCGACCTCGCCCGGCGATTGACCTTCCCCGGGAGCGGCCGGCGCACGGTGACCGCGTGGCTGGCGGTGGCGTACCTGCCGTGCCCGTCCCACCCGGTGCCGGCGCTGGCGGACCCGTGCGACGTCAGCCGCCAGAACCGCGAGTTCTCCAGGACCGCCGAGGGCGTGAGCTTCCTGCTGCTGAGCGAGGCCCCGGAGCCGGCGGCCGGCTATCCGAGGCTCAGAGAGCTGTTCCGTACGGGCGAGGTGACGCCCGAGTCGTTCGCCCGGGCCGCCGCGCAGGACAGCGTGGAGCTGGGTGCGTGCGGTGAGCTGTTCCCCGGCGACGAGCCCGCGCCCGTCGTGCTCGCCCGGCTCGATCTGACCCTCGGTGAGGGCGGCGCGGTCGAGGCCGTCACGGGCGTCGACCAAGCCGCCCGACAGGTCCTGCTGCCCACCGCGCTGATCCAGGCGCTGCTGAGCGCACCACAGAGTGCACCAAAGAGCGCACCAGAGCGTGCGTCTATGAGCGCACCAGAGCGTGCGTCTAAGGGTGCGCCGGAGGGTGCAGCGGGGAGCGCATCGGCGGGCGCGCAGGTGGGCGTGGAGGTGGGGGGTGAGGC
>NZ_VCKX01000580.1 GCF_005889725.1 Nonomuraea zeae | reverse complement strand
ACTGCGGTCGCGTACGATGTATATAGGAGACAGGGGTGGGCCTGGTCAGGGTGCAGGGGGCGGTGGCGGTCATGCTGCTGACCGGGTCGGCCGTGGCGGCGATCGGGCCCGTGGTCTTCGTCGGGCTCGTCGTGCCCTACCTGGCCCGCTACCTGGCGGGACGGACCGGCTCGGAGGCCGACAACCGCCTGCTGCTGCCGCTGGCGGCGCTGCTCGGGCCCTGCCTGCTGCTCGCCGCCGACGTCGTGGGGCGCGTCGTGGCCCCGCCGATCGAGGTGCAGGCGGGGCTGCTGGTGGCGTTCGTCGGCGGCCCGTTCTTCGTCGTGCTGGCCCGCCGCCGGCGCCTCGCGGAGCTGTGATCCCGTGAACACACCACACCTGCGCGGCCGCGGGCCGATCTCCTTCACCCGGATGAACCGGGTCACCTTCCGGCTGTCCGTGCCGCCCGTCTCAGGAGTCCTGCGGCCGCGGCTGATCCTGGTCTGCCTCGGGGTGGCCGTGGCCGCGCTGGTGGCCTTCTGCCTGGGCATCGGGCTCGGCGAGGTCTCGCTCGGCCTGGGCGAGGTCGTCCAGTCGCTGCTGGGCACCGGCGACCAGGGCACCGCGTTCGTGGTGCACGAGCTGCGCCTGCCCAGGGCGCTGACCGGGCTGCTGGCCGGCGTCGCGTTCGGCGTGTCGGGCGCGCTCTTCCAGACCATGACCCGCAACCCGCTGGCCAGCCCCGACATGATCGGCGTCACGCAGGGCGCGGGCGTCGCCGTGGTGGCCGGGCTGGTCCTCGGCGTCGGGGCCGGGCTGCACCTGCTCGGCTTCGCGGGCGCCGTGGCGGCGGCGATGGTGACGTACCTGCTGGCCTGGCGGCGCGGCGTCAGCGGGCAGCGCATCGTGCTCATCGGGATCGGGCTGTCGTGGATGTGCACGAGCGCGACCGAGTACCTCATGGTGACCACCGGGGACTTCCAGGCGCAGCAGGCGCTCGGCTGGCTGTTCGGCAATCTGAACGGGCGCACCTGGGACCACGTGACGCCGCTCGCGCTGGGGCTGGCGGTGCTCGTCCCCGTCGCGCTGCTGCTCGGCCGGTGGACCCGGGCGCTGCAACTCGGTGACGAGGTGGCCGTCGTGCTCGGGGCGCCCGTGGGGGCGGCGCGGCTGACGCTGCTGATCACGGGCGTGGGGCTGGTCGCGTTCGGCACGGCGGCGGCGGGGCCGGTCGCGTTCGTGGCGCTGGCCGCGCCGCAGATCGCCCAGCGGCTGGCCCGTACCGCCTGGCCGCCGCCGCTGGCCTCGGGGCTGGCGGGGGCGTTCATCGTGCTGGCCGCCGACCTGGTCGCGCGGCTGCTCATCCCGGACGTGGAGCTGCCGGTCGGTGTGGTCACCGGCGCGCTGGGCGCGCCGCTGCTGCTGTGGCTGCTGGCCAGGGCGCGCCGAGCTTGACAGTGATCTCCATATTACCTACCTTTTGAATAGGTAATTGTCGGGAGGGCAGCGGTGAGCGCGGTTGCGGTGATCGGGGCGGGACCCACCGGGACGGTCCTGCTGGAGCGGATCTGCGCCAACGCCCCCGAGCTGCTCGGGGACGGCCGGCTCGACGTGCACGTGGTGGACCCCCACCCGCACGGCGCCGGCCGCGTCTGGCGCGCGGAGCAGCCGGACCTGCTCTGGGCCAACTCCGCCGCCGCCGACGTCACCGTCTTCACCGACGCCTCGGTGCGGTGCGCGGGCCCGATCAGGCCGGGCCCGACCCTCGCCGAATGGCTCGGCTGCGAGCCCGGGTTCTTCGCGCCGCGCCCGGTGCTCAGCCGCTACCTGTCGCACGCGTTCGAGCGCGCCGTGCGCACTGCGCCGCGCAACGTACGCGTGCATCTGCACCGGGCGGCGGCGGCCGGGCTGACCGACGCGCGGGCCGCCCAGCGGGTGGAGCTGTCCTCGGGGGAACGGCTGGAGGCCGACGCGGTGGTGCTCGCGCAGGGCCACCAGGGCGTCCGGCCCGCGCCGCAGGAGGCGGAGCAGGCCGCATTCGCCGGGCGGCACGGCCTGGCGTACGTGCCCACCGGCTACGCCGCCGACCTCGCGCTGGACGCGCTGCCCGCGGGGGAGCCGGTGCTCGTGCGGGGCGCGGGGCTGGCGTTCGTGGACCTGATGGTGCTGCTCACCTCGGGGCGCGGCGGGCGGTTCACCGGCGACGGGGAGCTCGTCTACCTGCCCAGCGGCAGGGAGCCGCGACTGTACGTGGGATCGCGCAGGGGCGTGCCGTACCACGCCAAGACCGGCTACCGTCTGGCCCGCTCGCCGGCCGGGTCGCCCGGCTTCCTCGACGCCGGCGCGCCGGCCGCCGAGCGGCGGGCCGCGGTGGCCAAGGAGCTGGCCTACGCCTACTACCGGGAGCTGTTCACCGCGCACCCGTCGCGCACGAAGATCGGGTGGGAGGCGTTCGAGTCCGCGTTCGCCGCCGCCGAGTGGGGCGGCCGGCAGTCGCGCGCGCTGGTCACCAAGTCCGTCTCCCGGTACGCCGACCGGCTCCACCTGGACCGGCTCGACCGCCCGCTGCACGGGATGCGCTTCGGCGACCTGGCCGGGCTGCAGCGATGGATGCACGGCTACCTGACGGCCGACCTGGAGCGGCGGGCCGACCCCGCCCACAGCGCGGACCTGGCGATGATCCACGGGTTGATCTCCGTCCGCGCCGCGCTCGGCGAGGGCGGGTCCGACCCGTGGTTCGACGGGCTGTTCAACTTCGTCGCCAGCGGCCCGCCCGCGCCCCGGCTGGCGGAGCTGCGGGCGCTGGCCAGGGCGGGCGTCGTCACGTTCCTGGGGGCCGGGATGCGGGTCGAGCAGGACGCGGTCTCTGCG
>NZ_VCKX01000579.1 GCF_005889725.1 Nonomuraea zeae | reverse complement strand
AGATTTGTATAAGAGACAGGGGCCGGGGGTAGGGAGTGGCGATGCTTTTCCCAGCCCGGCTCCTACCGGCCGCCGCCCTTAGCCGTGGTGGCGGTTGGTGCGCATCCTCTTGGGCAGGCCCGTGACGCCCCACAGGCCGATGCGCCACAGCGCCTCGGACATGACCTTGCCGCTCATCTTGCTCTTGCCGACCGTCCGCTCCACGAACGTGATCGGCACCTCCACCACCCGCAGCCCGTGCCGCGCCGTGCGCAGGGTCAGGTCGACCTGGAAGCAGTAGCCCTGCGACTCCACCCCCGACAGGCCCACCTTCTCCAGCGTGGCGGCCCGGTAGGCACGGAAGCCGGCCGTGGCGTCGCGTACGGGCAGGCCGAGCATGACCCTGGTGTAGATGTTGGCGCCCTTGGACAGCAGCTCGCGCCGGTGCGGCCAGTTGACCACCTTCCCGCCCGGCACGTAACGCGACCCGATCGCCAGATCGGCCCCGTCGGCGAGCGCCCCCAGCAGCTTGGGCAGCTCCTCGGGCTGGTGCGAGCCGTCGGCGTCCATCTCGACCAGCACGTCGTAGCCCTCGTCCAGCCCCCAGCGGAACCCGGCGATGTAGGCGGCGCCGAGCCCTTGCTTGCCCGGCCGGTGCAGGACGTGGATCTGCTCGTCACCGGCGGCGAGGTCGTCGGCGACCTCGCCGGTGCCATCGGGGCTGCTGTCGTCGGCCACGAGCAGGTGAGCTTCCGGTACGGCGGCGCGAATCCGCTCGACGATCATGGGCAGGTTGTCGCGCTCGTTGTAGGTCGGCACGACGACGAGCACCCGGCCGAGAGTCTCCATCATCCGTCGTTCCTCATCCGGTCGCCTCGCCGCCTGCCCCGCCATAGGGCGGCTCCCACCGCCGCCGCTCCCATCACCATCAATGCCCACTCAGGAACCGCGCCCACCTTCGTGGCGATCGTTTCCTGGGTGCGTACGGGCACCTTGACCACGTTCATGTCCGCCACCAGCTCGCGGGTCTGCCAGGAGACCTTACCGTCAGGCGTGACGTAGGCGGAGATCCCGGTGGTGGCGGCCGTCACGACGGCCCGGTTGTGCTCGACGGCGCGCAGCTTGGACATGGCCAGTTGCTGCGGCGGCAGGTTGGACTCGGCGTAGCTGGCGTTGTTGGTCTGCACCACGATCGGGGTGCCGCCGGCCCGCACGGTCTCGCGCACGGTCCCGTCATAAGCCACCTCGTAGCAGTTGACGGCGCCGATCGTGACGGGGCCCAGCTTCAGGTCGCCCGGCTTGTCACCCGGCACCGACTGCCGGCCGACCAGGCTGGCCCGCTCCCACAGCGCCAGCACGATCTCCTTGAACGGTGTGTACTCCCCGAACGGCACCAGATGCTGCTTGTCGTAATAGGCGCCCGGCCCGGTCACGGGGTCCCAGGTGAGGCTGCGGGTGGCCCGCCGGTCGTCGCCTATCGCCACGACCGCGCCGACCAGCGTGGGCACGCCGACGTCACGGACGGAGTCCTGGATGATCTCCCGGGCGAACTCGTCGCGGTAGGGGTCGATGTCGGTGGAGTTTTCCGGCAGGATCACGATGTCCGGCTTGGGAAGCTTTCCATCCCGTACGGCCTGAGCCAGCCTTTTCGTCTCGTTCGCGTGATTCTTCAGGACGACGGCGGGCTCGTCGCCCAGGATGTTCATGCCCCGGCCCGGGACGTTCCCCTGCACAATGCCGACGTTGATCGCCCTGCCCTCGTCGCCCGGCCTGGGCACCGCGAAGCTCAGCACGGGCACCGCCAGGGCCAGCACGACCGGGACGGCCCTGCGGAGCGCGGCGGCCGGGCGAGCTGAAGCAGCCGAACGGGCTGAGGCGGCTGGGCGGACGAGGACGGCGTGGGCGACCAGAGCGCCGCACAGGGTGACGGCGAAGGACACCAGCGGCACGCCGCCGAGGGCCGCGTACGAGGTGAACAGCGACTCGCCCTGGCTGAAGGCCACCCGCGCCCAGGGGAACCCGCCGATGGGCACCAGGCCGCGAGCCCACTCCATCGCCACCCACAGCCCGCTGAACCACAACGGCCAGAGCGGCAGCCGGAACACGAGCGCGGCCAGGGCGGCCATGGCCGCGTAGAACAGGCTTTCTACGCCGACCAGCATGAACCAGACGTCGTCGCCGATGGTGCGCACCCAGGCGAGGGCCGGGAAGAGGAACACGAGTGCGGCCACGTAGCCGAGCCAGGCGGCCCGACGGGGGCGCGTGCCGTAGAGGGAGCCGACGATCAGGCTGATGCCGAGCGGCGCGCATAGCCACCAGTCGAGCGGCGGGAAGGCGGCGAACAACGCCAGCCCACCGGCGGCGGCCGCGACGAGCCGGGCGAGCAGCGCCCACCTCGGCTCCCGTCCGGGACCTCCCCCGGCGGCAACGGTCACGGCCTTTGAGGCCGGAGATCCAGGATCGCCATCGTCATCGTCATCGCCATCGCCATCGCCATCGCCATCGCCATCGCCATCGCCATCGGAGCCGGATCCGCCTCCTGGGACGGGTGTCTTTCCAGACGTAGCGGCGTCCTCAGGCTCAGGCGCCACCTCGGTCACGGCCTCGTTCTCGGGCTCGGCCACGGACGTAGGCGCGTCCTTGGCCACGGACGCCGTCTCAGGCTCGGACGCAAGGTCATCTTTGGGCGCGGGTGCCGTCTCGGGCGCGGGTGCCGTCTCGGGCGCGGGTGCCGCAGGAGGAGCCTGGTCGGTGGGGGCGGCGTCCGGACCGGCGTTCGAGGTGGCGGGTGGG
>NZ_VCKX01000578.1 GCF_005889725.1 Nonomuraea zeae | reverse complement strand
GTTCGCGGTTGGTGAGCACGTCCGCTCCCTCGGGCTCCGGCTCGGGGCGGCGGAGTTCGACGGCAGGACCGGTCGCCTGGTCAGGCTGGGCGGGGTCGAGCTGGCCGGACCCGTGCTGGACGTGTGGCGCGCCCCGACCGAGAACGACCGCGGCCAGGGCACCAGGAACGCGCTGGCCGCCGACTGGGAGGCCGTGGGGTTAGACCGCTTCCTCCACCGGACCGGCGACATCGAGCGGCCCGACGACCGGACGCTCGTCGTCCACGGCCGCAGCGGCCCCGCCACCAGGACCCTGGGCTTCCGTACCACCTGCACCTGGCGCTGGCAGGACGGCGCCCTGACCCTGAGCATCGAGGCCGACCCCGTCGGAGACTGGCACGACACCGCCTACGGCCACCTCAGCGTGACCCCGCCCCGCATGGGCGCCCGCTTCGCCCTGCCGGGCGGCTACACCGAGGTCACCTGGTTCGGCCCGGGCCCAGGCGAGTCGTACGCGGACAGCCGGGCCGCCGCGCCGGTCGGCCGGTACGCGCGTTCGATCGACGCCCTCCAGACCCCGTACGTCGTGCCCCAGGAGAACGGCAACCACGTCGAGACCCGCTGGCTCGAAGTGTCGGGCCCCGGGCTGGCGACCCTGCGCGTGGACGGCGAGCCGTACGTCGACTTCACCGCCCGCCGCTGGACGAGCGAGGCGCTCCAGACCGCCCGCCGCCCGCACGACCTGACCGACTCGGGCCGGGTCTGGCTGAACCTGGACCACGGCCAGCAGGGGCTCGGCAGCGCCTCCTGCGGCCCCGCGCTGCCCGAGCGCTACCGCCTGCCGATCCGGCGCTACTCCTGGTCGATGACGCTGACCGTCTGAGAGGACGTTGATCGCATGACAGAACCGTCCAAGTTCGACTTCTGCCCGTGGTTGTTCTGGGACCACGCGACCGAGGAGGATCGCCGCGCCCAGGAGCGCCATCAGGCCGCGCTGCGCGAGGGGATCGGCCTCGACGCCGCCGGGAAGGTGTTCATCTCGCCGCTGGCCGCCGTGCACACCGACCGGTTGCGGATGGGTGACTTCTGCTACATCGCCGCCCACGCCTACGTCACCGACGACATCTCCATGGGCGCGGACTGCACCGTCAACCCGTACGCGGTGGTGCGGGGACGGGTGGAGCTCGGTGACGCCGTGCGGATCGGGGCGCACACGTCCCTGCTGGGGTTCAACCACGGCACCGCGCCCGACCGTCCCGTCTTCCGCCAGCCCATCACGACCCGGGGCATCCGGGTCGGGAATGACGTGTGGATCGGCTCCAACGTCGTCGTGCTCGACGGGGTGACGATCGGGGACCACGCCGTCGTCGGGGCGGGCTCGGTCGTCACCAAGGACGTGCCCGCGTGGGCGATGGTGGCGGGCAACCCGGCCCGGCCGCTCCGCGACCGCCGCACCGCCCGCGACACCCCGGCCTCCGGCGACACCCCGGCCTCCCGGAACACCCCGGATCCTGCCCCCGCCGTGCAGAATGTCGTCCCGCACACCGCCGGCCGTGCTCTCCCGGACGCCGCGCCCCTCATCGGCGACGACCTCGAACGGCGGCTCGCCGACTTCGCCGGGCGGGCCAGGGCGCAGGCCGAGGCGGTGCTCGCCCGCTGCTGGACCGGCGAGCGGTACGTGGACCGCCCGGACGCCCAGCCGACCGTCCGCGCCTGGGCCGACGCCGTCGAGATCGCCGACCTGCTCCTCGGCGGGCCGCCCCCGGTGCCGGCCAGGGAGGAGATCGTCGCGTTCCTGCGCGACCGCCAGGACCCCGCGACGGGACTGGTGCCGGAGATAGGCGCCCCCGGCTCACCCGAACGGGAACGCGCGAAGTCACCGGGGACCGAAGGGCCGCCGGAGGAGGATGCGAGCGGCGGACGCCCCGAGCTGGAGGGCGTCACGGCGTATCACATCCTGTCCGTCGGGTACGCGCTCGACCTGCTCGGCACCGGTTTCGCGCACCCGATCAGGGCGGTCTCCGACCTGGCGCCGAAGGACCTGATCGCGACCCTGGACGGCCTCGACTGGGCGCGGAACGCGTGGACGGCCGGGTCGTGGGTGGACGCGTTCGGCACCGGCCTCTATCGCAACCTCGCCGGCTTCGGCGTGCGCGGCGAGAACCTGGAGACCCTGTACGGCTGGCTGCTCACCCGCTGCCGCCAGGCCCACGGCATGTGGGGCGAGCCGGACGGGGACGCGGGATGGCTGCAGGTGGTCAACGGCTTCTACCGGCTCACGAGGGGTACGTTCGCGCAGTTCGGGCTACCGCTGCCGTACCCCGAGCGGGCCGTGGACACCGTGCTCGCCCAGGCCCGCGACCCGCGCTACTTCGGCCACGGCAACGGCAACGCCTGCAACGTGCTCGACGTCATCCATCCGCTCTGGCTGACCGGCCGGCAGACCCCGCACCGGCGCGCGGAGGGCGAGGCGTGGGCCAGGGAGCAGCTGGATCGCGCGCTCGGCGGCTGGCAGGACGGCGCGGGCCTCAGCTTCGCCCTGACTTTGGGGCACGGCGAGGCCCGCACGCCTGGGTTGCAGGGGACGGAGATGTGGCTGGCCATCATCTGGCTGCTCGCCGACTACCTGGGGATCTCCGACACCCTTGGCTACCGGCCCCGGGGGGTCCACCGCCCGGAGCCGGCCCTCCAGCTTCCCGGCTGACCCGGGCTGGGTGGCTGCTGTCCGGGTCGGCCTGTTCGCGGTGACGCCGGGGCCGGGATGAGTGCTGGATGGCCTCGTCGTAGTGAGCGCAGGTCGATGGCCGCTGCCATCGCGCGGTGGCCGGCCGCGCTCGGGTGCAGGTGGTCGCCGCAGTCGTGCCGGGACAGCAGGTGGGCAGGGCG
>NZ_VCKX01000057.1 GCF_005889725.1 Nonomuraea zeae | reverse complement strand
GCCGCTCGAGTACCCCGAAGGGCCTTTCCGCTCGACTTGCATGTGTTAAGCACGCCGCCAGCGTTCGTCCTGAGCCAGGATCAAACTCTCCAAACAATGCTTGGAAAAGTGGTTGAATCCCAACCAAAAAGGAATCCATCAAGAATCCGAAAACCCTTGACGGGGTTATGCATGGTTAATCATGCACTGGCTTTTAACACACTGTTGAGTTCTCAAGAAACGGACGCGTACATCCCCACCAGAGTTCGCTTCGAACCCTAGCAGCGAGGCGCGCATTTCATTTCCTTCAGTCTACCAGATCCGGACGATCCTTGTCAAACCGCCCGATCCGGGAGCTTCCGGACTTGCCTCTCTTCGAGGCAACCCTGCTAACTTACTCCAACTTTCGGCTCTTGTCCAACCACCTGGTCAGAGCAGCCCGAAGATCGAGATAGATCAGAAGGGGTGGCAGGACTAGCTGCCCTGCGTTGAAAACTGTAGCAGTCCCTACGGCATCGAAGGTCCACTCTTAGGTAACGAATAGACCTTCCCTGCGTGCGTACTTTCAAACACCGAGCCCGGCAAGTTGAGTCTCCAGCCGCGCGATGTCCGCCGCGGCCTGCTCGGCCCTGCCCTTGACCTTGGCAACGACGTCGTCAGGGGCCTTGGACATGAACTGCTCGTTGCCCAGCTTGGCCGCCACCTGAGCGGCCTCCTTGCGCGCCACCGCCAGATCCTTCTCCAGCCGCTTGCGCTCGGCCACGACGTCGATCGCGCCTGCCGTGTCGATCTCGACGCTCACCCCGCCCACCGTGAAGCGGGCCGTGGCGTTGAACGACTCCGGCGGCTCCGTCAGCCGCAGCAACGACCGGATCGCCGTCTCCTGGCCGGCCAGGAGGGTCCCGGTGAGCCCGAGCCGCGCGGCCACCTTCTGGCCTGGCTTGAGCCCCTGATCCGAGCGGAACCTGCGGACCTCCGTCACCAGCTCCTGCAGCGCGTCGATCTCCGCCTCGGCGGCCGTGTCGCGGTAGCGGGCCTCGGCCACCGGCCAGGGCGCCACGACGATCGACTCCCCACCCGTGACGGCCCGCCACAGCTCCTCGGTCACGAACGGCACCAGCGGATGCAGCAGCCGCAGCAACGCGTCCAGGACGTGGCCGAGCACCAGCCGGGTGTGTTCGAGCCCTTCACCGAGCTGGATCTTCGCCAGCTCCAGGTACCAGTCGCAGACCTCGTCCCACGCGAAGTGGTAGAGCAGGTCGGCCGCCTTGGCGAACTCGAACTCCTCGAAGGCCGCATCGGCCGCCCCCACCACGCTCTGCAGGCGTGACAGGATCCACCGATCAGCCGGGGTCAGCTCGGCCCCTTCGAGGGAGCCCACGGCCGCGCCGTTCATCAGGGCGAAGCGGGTGGCGTTCCAGATCTTGTTGCAGAAGTTACGCGACCCGGCCGCCCACTCCTCACTCACCGCCACGTCGGCACCGGGGTTGGCGCCGCGCAGCAGGGTGAAGCGGGTGGCGTCGGCGCCGAAGCGCTCGATCCAGTCGAGCGGGTCGACCACGTTGCCGAACGACTTGGACATCTTCTTGCCGTACTGGTCGCGGACCATGCCGTGCAGCGCGACGACGCGGAACGGCGGCTCGCCGTCCATGGCGTAGAGCCCGAACATCATCATCCTGGCCACCCAGAAGAACAGGATGTCGTATCCGGTGACCAGCACGGAGGTCGGGTAGAAGCGCGCCAGCTCCGGCGTGGCGTCCGGCCAGCCCATCGTGGAGAACGGCCAGAGCCCGGAGGAGAACCAGGTGTCGAGAACGTCGGCGTCCTGCGTGTAGCCGGCCGGCGGCTCCTGATCGGGGCCCACGCAGACGACTTCGCCCCCCGGGCCGTACCAGACCGGGATGCGGTGGCCCCACCAGAGCTGGCGGGAGATGCACCAGTCGTGCATGTCGTCGACCCAGTCGAAGTAGCGCTTGGCCAGCTCCGGCGGGTGGATGCGGGTGCGCCCGTCACGAACGGCGTCGCCGGCGGCCTTGGCCAGCGGGGCCACGTTGACGAACCACTGCAGCGAGAGCCTCGGCTCGACCACGGTCTTGCAGCGCGAGCAGTGGCCGACCGAGTGCACGTAGGGGCGCTTCTCGGCGACGATCCGGCCCTCGGCGCGCAGGGCGGCCACGACGGCGGGACGGGCCTCGAAGCGGTCGAGCCCCTCGAACGGGCCGTGCGCGGTGATCACGCCGCGCTCGTTCATGACCGTCAGCGACGGCAGCGAGTGGCGGCGCCCGATCTCGAAGTCGTTGGGGTCGTGGGCCGGGGTCACCTTGACGGCGCCGGTGCCGAACGCCGGATCGACGTGCTCGTCGGCGACGACGGGGATCATGCGGCCGGTGAGCGGCACCTCCACCAGCGTGCCGACCAGGTGGGCGTAACGCTCGTCTGACGGGTGGACGGCCACGGCCGTGTCGCCCAGCATGGTCTCGGCCCGGGTGGTGGCCACCACGATCTCGTCGGAGTAGCGGATCGAGACCAGCTCGCCCTCGTCCTCGCTGTGCTCGACCTCGATGTCGGACAGCGCGGTCAGGCAGCGCGGGCACCAGTTGATGATCCGCTCGGCGCGGTAGATCAGCCCGTCGTCGAACAGCTTCTTGAAGATCGTCTGCACGGCCCGGGAGAGCCCGGTGTCCATGGTGAACCGCTCGCGCGACCAGTCGACGCCGTCGCCCAGCTTGCGCATCTGGCCGAGGATCCGGCCGCCGGACTCCTCCTTCCACTCCCAGACCCGCTCAACGAACGCCTCACGCCCGAGGTCGTGCCGCGACAGGCCCTGCTTGGCCAGCTCGCGCTCGACGACGTTCTGGGTGGCGATGCCGGCGTGGTCCATGCCGGGCAGCCAGAGGGTCTCGCGCCCCTGCATGCGGGCGCGGCGCGTCAGCGCGTCCTGGACGGAGTGGTCGAGCGCGTGCCCGATGTGCAGGACGCCCGTCACGTTGGGCGGAGGAAGGACGATGCTGTACGGCTCGCGCGAGCTGCCCGGGTCGGCGGCGAAATAGCCTTCGGATACCCAGCGCTCGTAGCTACGGGTCTCGACGTCGGCCGGTGTGTATTGGGTGGGCAGCTCTGGCGTTGTCACAGTGACCAATTCTAGGGAGGCGGACAAGCGAAACGCCCCATGGTCGGTGACCACGGGGCGTTCGAGATGCGCGAAGGCGGCTCAGGCCGACTTTTCGCGAGGCGTGCGCTGCTGCTTGGCGGCGAGCTGGTCGCGCGGGACGAGCGTCGGGATCGCGTGCTCCAGCACCGACTCGCGGGTGATGACCACGCGCGCGACGTCCTGCCTCGAAGGCACTTCGTACATGACCGACTGGAGCACCTCCTCCAAGATCGCGCGCAGCCCACGGGCGCCGGTGCCGCGCAGGATCGCCTGGTCGGCGATGGCCTCGAGGGCGCCGTCGGTGAACTCCAGCTCCACGCCGTCGAGCTCCAGCAGCTTGCGGTATTGCTTGACCAGCGCGTTGCGGGGCTCGGTGAGGATCTGGATGAGCGCCTCGCGGTCGAGGTTGTGCACCGAGGTGATGACCGGCAGGCGGCCGACGAACTCGGGGATCATGCCGAACTTCAGCAGGTCCTCCGGCATCACGTCGGCGAAGATGTCGGCCGTGTCGACCTCTTCCTTCGACCGGATGATGGCGTTGAAGCCGATGCCCTTCTTGCCGATGCGCGACTCGATGATCTTTTCCAGACCGGCGAACGCGCCGCCACAGATGAACAGCACGTTGGTGGTGTCGATCTGGATGAACTCCTGGTGCGGGTGCTTGCGGCCGCCCTGCGGGGGCACGCTCGCCGTGGTGCCCTCCAGTATCTTGAGCAGCGCCTGCTGCACGCCCTCACCCGAGACGTCGCGCGTGATCGACGGGTTTTCGCTCTTGCGAGCGATCTTGTCGACCTCGTCGATGTAGATGATGCCGGTCTCGGCCTTCTTGACGTCGTAGTCGGCGGCCTGGATGAGCTTGAGGAGGATGTTCTCCACATCCTCGCCGACGTAGCCCGCCTCGGTCAGCGCGGTGGCGTCGGCGATGGCGAAGGGAACGTTGAGCATCTTCGCCAGGGTCTGCGCCAGCAGCGTCTTGCCCGAGCCGGTGGGCCCGAGCAACAAGATGTTGCTCTTGGCCAGCTCAAGGCCGTCGTCTCTGCCCCGGTCTCCGGACTGCACCCGCTTGTAGTGGTTGTATACCGCCACCGAGAGCGCCTTCTTCGCCTTGTCCTGACCGATGACATAGGCGTCGAGGAACTCGTAGATCTCCCTCGGCTTGGGCAGGTTGTCCCACTTGAGCTCGGAGGACTCGGAGAGCTCCTCCTCGATGATCTCGTTGCAGAGATCGATGCACTCATCGCAGATGTAGACGCCTGGACCGGCAATGAGCTTTTTGACTTGCTTCTGACTCTTTCCGCAGAAAGAGCACTTCAGCAGGTCTCCCCCGTCGCCGATGCGTGCCACCCCAGATACTCCTTTGCGTGGGACCGCCCTGCTTGCTCACGCGAGCAGTGTCTCCGGACATCCTCCGGACTAGGCCGAACCGCTCAGGTTTCGACGTTACCGTCTTCTGGGCCCTCAGTGAGCCCCCTAGCGGCGAGTCGCACCGGAACGTGCCCTATTGGGCAGCGCTCCGGTGCGTCACGTCTCGTCTAGGAAGCTACGGCCTGGGCTCGTTTCTTCCTGGACGGGATGATGTCATCGATCAGACCATACGCCTTTGCCTCGTCCGCGTTGAGAATTTTGTCGCGTTCGATGTCCTTGCGGACCTCGGCAGAGGACTTGCCCGAGTGCTTCGCCACGATCTCCTCGAGGAGAGAGCGCATGCGCAGGATCTCACGGGCCTGGATCTCGATGTCGCTGCCCTGGCCGCCACCCTCGGTGGACGGCTGGTGGATCAGCACCCGGGCGTTGGGCAGCGCGAACCGCTTGCCCGGGGTGCCGCCGGCCAGCAGCACGGCCGCGGCCGAGGCCGCCTGGCCGAGGCAGACCGTCTGGATCTCCGGCCGGACGAACTGCATCGTGTCGTAGATCGCCGTCATGGCCGTGAAGGAGCCGCCGGGCGAGTTGATGTAGATGCTGATGTCACGGTCGGGGTCGAGCGACTCCAGCGTCAGCAGCTGGGCCATCACGTCGTTGGCCGACGCGTCGTCGATCTGCACTCCGAGGAAGATGATGCGGTCCTCGAAGAGCTTGTTGTACGGGTTCATCTCCTTCACGCCATATGACGTGCGCTCGACGAAGGAGGGGAGAACGTAACGGCTTTCGATGTTCATGGTCAGCTCCCCCTAGGAGACCGGGCCCTGGGTGGGCACCTGCCGTGCGCTGCGCACGACGTGGTCGATGAAGCCGTAGTCCTTGGCCTCTTCGGCGGTGAACCAGCGGTCGCGGTCGGAATCTGCCTCGATCTGGTCGAGCGGCTGGCCCGTGTGGAAGGCGATCCGCTCAGCCAAGGTCTTCTTCACGTAGAGCATCTGCTCGGCCTGGATGGCGATGTCGGCGGCGGTGCCGCCGATGCCGCCGGACGGCTGATGCATCATCACGCGGGCGTGCGGCAGGCCGTAGCGCTTGCCGGCCGCTCCGGCGGACAGCAGGAACTGCCCCATCGAGGCCGCCATCCCCATCACGACCGTGGAGACGTCGTTAGGAACGTATTCCATCATGTCGTAGATCGCCATGCCGGCACTCACCGAGCCGCCCGGCGAGTTGATGTAGAGAGTGATGTCCCGGTCGGGGTCGTCGGCCGCGAGCAACAGCAGCTCGGCGCAGATCCGGTTGGCGATCTCGTCGTTGACCTCCTGCCCGAGCACGATGATCCGCTCCCGGAGCAGGCGCTGGTAGAGCTGGTCCTCAAGCCGGAAGGACGAGCCGTTCTCACGGCCTCGCGACTCAGGCTGATAGAAGGTCGGCGGGCTGGTCACAGCGTCACCTTCCGATGCGTCGTAATCGATTGGCTTTGCTTGTGACCTTAACGCGCGCCACCTACAGGTCATGCCCGGTCCCCGTACTGTTCGCTGACGGCGCAGGTTCCGGGACGCCTCATACGCCGGACTTCGCCCGCTCCGTCCGGCGCCACCGTGCGGGGTCCGGCGCGGCCATCAGGACGCTCTCTGGCGACCCGGCGGGGGTGGGCCCCTACCGACAGAGCGGCGACCCTCCCCCGGGACGTCACGAGCCGTCTGAGCGCCCGGGAAGAGGCGGAGACAGGTTTCCGGGGTGCGGTGGGGCCGTCCGGAGCGCGGAGGGGCGAAGCCCTCGAACCAGGGCAATCCGGGGTCTGGCTTACCGCAAAGACAGGACTTCGGTTCTGCGGAGAAAGACGAAACCCCCGGACCAGCGTGGTCCGGGGGTCTCCTTCAATGCCTGGGTGAGGCTGAGGTCACGCCTCGGCCTTGTCGTCGGCCTTGTCCTCGGCCGCGGCCTCGTCTTCCTCGACGACCTCTTCGCCGTTGATCTCGGCGTAGATCGCCTTGAGGTCGACGTCGTTGCCGTCGGTGTCGACGACCTTGGCGGCGTCGCCGAGCACGGACTTGGCCTTGTCGCGGACGATCTCGACCATGGCCAGCGTGAGCTGGTCGTTGTCGGCGAGGTGCTTGGCCAGCTCGTTGGGCTGCACGCCCATCTCCATGGCGCGGCGGACCACGAAGTTGGTCAGCTCCTGCTCGGAGACGCCCAGCTCCTCGGACTTGACGATCTTGTCGAGCACGAAGCCGACCTTGAGCGCCCGGGCGGAGCCGCTGTCGAACTCGGCGAAGCGCTCCTCCTCCGTCGTCTGGTAGAGGCGGAAGAAGGCGTCACGGCTCAGGCCGCTCTCGGCCACCTGGTGGTCGAGGTTGTGCTTGCGGGCGTCGACCTCGGCCTTGAGCGCGCTCTCCGGCAGCGGGATGTCGATCTTCTCCAGCAGCGAGTCGAGCGCCTTCTCCCGGGCCTGCACGACCTGGTCGATCAGCTTGTTGCGGCGCGACTGCTCGCGAACGCTGTTCTGGAGCTCCTCGAGCGTGTCGAACTCGCTCGCGAGCTGGGCGAACTCGTCGTCCAGCTCGGGCAGGACCTTCTCCTTGACCGCCTTGACGTTGATGATGACGTCGGCTTCCTCGCCGGCGTTCTCACCGCCGACCAGCTCGGTCTTGAAGCTCTTCTCGTCGCCCGCGGACATGCCCTCCAGCGCGGCGTCGAGGCCCTGCAGCACGGAGCCCGCGCCGACCTCGTAGGACACCTCGCTGGCCTGCTGCTCCTCGATGTTCTTGCCATCGATCTCGGCGCGCAGGTCCATGATCACGAAGTCGCCGTTGGCGGCGGGCCGCTCGACGCCGGTCAGCGTGGCGAAGCGCTGGCGCAGCCCGTCGAGCTGGGTGTTCACGTCTTCGTCGGAGACCTCGGCGGAGTCGACCGTGACCTCGGCGCCCTGGTAGTCGGGCACCTCGAAGTTGGGCCGGATGTCGACCTCGGCGGTGAACTCGATCTGCTCACCGTCGTCGATCTTCGTGACCTCGATGTCGGGCTGGCTGACGGGGAAGACGTCGACCTCGTCGACGGCCTGGCCGTACAGCTTGGGCACCGCGTCGTTGAGGGTCTCCTCCAGCACTACCGCCCGGCCGAAGCGCTGCTCGATGATGCGGGCCGGAACCTTGCCAGGCCGGAACCCGGGGACGCGCACCTGCTGCGCGACCTTCTTGTACGCCGCATCCATGCTCGGGCGCAGCTCGTCGAACGGCACCTCGACAGTGAGCTTGACCCGGGTCGGGCTGAGCTCCTCGACAGCGGTCTTCACGGAATGGTCTCCTTGATCAAGCTACGAGTGATCGCGGGCGCGTCCATCGGTTCGGCTCACGCGCCGCGCCCACATGTGCGGCATTGGGCATGCTCCGCCACGGCGGGATCCAACGCCGATGGCCAGTCTAGGGCAGATGCGTACCCAACAACGACGCCGCCGGGGTCAGAACTCGTCCGCGATCGCGCGCAGAAGCTCGATCGTCTCATCCGGAGTGGTGCTCACGGCGCACAGCCGCTCCATCACTTCGGTGTAGCGATCCACGTCCTCACGCTTGTCCAGGTAGAGGGCACTGGCGAGCTGCTCGACGTACACCACGTCGGGCAGATCGGTGTCGGGGAAGCGGAGGATGCTGAAAGCTCCGCCCTCCGACGGGTGCCCGCCGAAACTGAACGGCATGATCTGGATCGTGATGCTCGGCTGGCGCATCAAGTCGATGAGGTGCTCGAGCTGGGCCCGCATCACCTCGGTACCGCCGATGGGCCGCCGCAGCGCGGCCTCGTCGATCACGGCCCAGAAGACCGGCCCGTCCGGCCGGTCGAACATCCGCTGGCGCTCCAGCCGAAGATCCACCCTGCGGGCGATCTCCTCCGCCCCGATGCCCGCCGATCCGGCGGTCACCACGGCCCTTGCGTACTCCTTGGTCTGCAGCAGTCCTGGCACGAACTGGACCTCGTAGGTCCTGATCCTGGCGGCGGCCTCTTCTAGGCCGACGTACGCCTGGAACCACGTGGGCAGGACGTCGTTGAACCGGTGCCACCAACCAGGCTCGTTGGCGGTGGCCACCAGGTCGAGTACGGCGGAGCGGGCCTGATGATCCACGACCCCGTACAGGGTCAGCAGGTCCGCCACGTCGCGTTCTTTGAACCCCACTCGGCCGAGTTCCATCCGGCTGATCTTGGATTCCGAGCCCCGGATAAGGTGGCCCGCCTCCTCACGAGTGACGTTCTTCGCTTCCCTGAGCTTGCGCAGCTGGGAGCCCAGGAGGATGCGCAGCGCCGTCGGCCCGGAACCCGGCTGGTTCTGCGTCACTTTGCCTCCTATCAAGGTCCGCACACACAGTGACACCACATTGCCGGGTATGACAAGGTCTCAACCTCGTGTCCGATTCGGATATCTATGCCCCAAAACGCCGCTTGCTGTTGCACATTGCAGCTGCACGTGCATTTGGGTCTTGCAGCGGCAGCGGATCGTGACCCATGATGGCTTAGTGCATAGTGGGATATTGGGCCAAACATGCACTAACAAAGGTTGAACGGGGAGGTATCGGCGGCATGGTGGAGGATCCTCTGGCCACTGCCGATTGCCTGCAGATAACCCGCGAGGTCGGCTTCGACCACCTGCTCATGGGCGGGAAGCCGTACGCGACCTCGTGCCCCTTGCCCTTTCAGGCCGACTCGGTGAAGACCGCCAGGGACGTGACCCGCTCGACGCTGCGGCGGTGGGGGTTGCACGAGCTGAGCGACGACGCCGCGCTCGTGGTGTCCGAGCTGGTGACGAACGCGGTCAGGTACGCGATGTACGCGGCCGGCCGCCGGGAGATCGAGCTTCTGCTCATGCGGATGGCCCCGCACGTGCTGCTGGCGGTGGCGGACCCGAGCGACGACGTGCCACGGCCCAAGGAGCCCGACTTCATCTCGGAGAACGGGCGCGGCCTTTACATCGTCGAAACGTACAGCCAGTGCTGGGGCTGGGACCCGCTCGACCGCGGCGGCAAGGCCGTCTGGGCGCTGTTCCGCACCGAATCCTGAGCTGAGCCGTCCCGCTCCGGCGCGGCCCCTCCATCCTGTACGGCTGCACCGGCCATTTCGAGAGAACGCTCTCCAACCCCGGGCCGCCTTCACGTACACCTTGCGAGAAACCACCTTTCGCCCACGCCTGCGAGCCTTCGTGACTGAAATGCTAAATTGGTCACCGGTCACCAGTCATACGGCGAGAGAAGGGCACTCTGTGCGAGCCGACCAGGGCGGGCGCGCCGATCGGATCCTCGACGCGGCGAAGGACCTGCTGCTGCGCTGGGGATACCGGCGCGTGACGATCGACGAGATCGCCAAGCGGGCCGAGGTCGGCAAGGGCACGATCTACCTGCACTGGCGCACGCGCGAGCAGCTGTTCTTCGCCGTCGGCGCCAGGGAGGCGGTCGCGATGATCGACGCGGTCGTCGCGGCCATGCGGGCCGACCCCGGCGAGATCGCCCTGCATCGGTACATGCGCAGGTTCTTCGTCGAGGCGATGAGCCGGCCCGTGTTGCGCGCTCTCTTCACCCGGGACGTGGAGATGCTCGACAAGTTCCTCTCCAGCCCGGCCAGAAAGCCCTTGCAGGGCGCCAAGCTGCTGGCCTCGCGCGAATACCTGGGCGTGCTGGCCGGGCACGGCCTGCTGCGGCCGGATCTGCGGCCCGCGGACCTGGACTACTCGTTGCCGACGATCGTGTTCGGGTTCTTCGGGGTCGAGCCGCTGCTCCCCGCCGAGCTCGATCTCGGGCTGGAGGAGAAGGCCGGGCACCTGGCCGACACGCTGCGCAGGACGTTCGAGCCCGAGCGGCTGCCGGACTGCGGGCCGGCCTCGGCGCGGGTGATCGAGGTCTTCGAGCAGCTCTCCCGCGACTTCCGCGACGCCGCCTACGGAGGCACCGATGGATCATGACATCAGCGGGCTGCACCACGTGGGCCACCTCGTACACGACATGGACCAGGCCCTGGAGCTGTACCGGCGGCTGGGGTTCGCCCTGCCGGGGCCCGCGTACCCGGTGCTGGAGGAGCCGCCCCAGCCGTTCGGGGTCGGCAACACGCACGCGTACTTCCCCGGCAACTTCATATCGAGCTGGTCACGGTCGCCGGCTCGGGACGAGTGCCCGCGGACGCCCGGCTGATCCCGCTGCGCGCGTCCGAGGAGGCACTCCCCCGTCTCAAGGAGGCCATCCGCGGGACCGCCGCGAACCTGGCGTCCTGCTTGCGGCGGGATGCACATCCTGATGTTCGACTCGCCGGACATCGCGCGCGCCGCCGCCCGGCTGGAGGCGAACGGGGTCGGGCACGGCGGGGTGCAGGCGGCCCAACGACCGGTGGAGACGGCTGACGGGGTGCGGATGGAGCCTGTCCGCTTTCTGGAGATAGACGGGCTGGGGCCCGGGCTCGTACCCGAGGGCAGGGTCGGGCTGGCCGCGAACTCCCCCGCTTCCGACGCCGCGGCGCAGACCTGTGACCATCCCAACGGTGCCGTCGCGCTGGTGGAGTGCGTGCTGTGCGTGGCCGGCGGCGAGCTGGACGACGTCGAGCGGCGTTACGAGCGGTATCTGGGACGGGCGGCGTTCGGCGTCGCGATCGTCTTCCGTCAGGCCGCCTGATCACACCGACGACGGGCCGGGTGATGGGGGCGGCCGGGTGGTGAGGGCGGCCAGGTGATGGGGGCGGCCGTTATTCGCCGGTCACGCCGTCGATACGCTCGCGTAGCAGGTCCGCGTGACCGTTGTGCCGGGCGTACTCCTCGATCATGTGGATGAGGATCCAGCGGTGGGAGCAGTCCTGCCCGTTGCGGTCGCCGACGGCGTCCAGCGGCTTGGCGGCCGAGATGGCGCGGGCGCGGGCGATCTCGTCCTCCCAGGTCGCGAAGGCCTCCTCGGCGGAGGCGGCGTCGACCTCCTTGAAGTCGGCGTCGTTGTCGCGGTCCTTGTCCCAGAGCTTGGGCAGGTCCTCGCCGTTCAGCACGCGGCGGAACCAGCTGCGTTCGACGTGGGCCATGTGCCTGACCAGGCCGAGCAGGGACAGGTTCGAGGGCGGCGCGGAGCGCAGGCGCAGTTGCTCCGCCGACAGACCGGCGCACTTGACGGCGAGTGTGCCGCGGTGCCATTCGAGCCAGTTGTTCAGGACGGTCAGCTCGTCGCCGGTCAGGGGTGGTGGGGTACGGCTATCGATCACGAGGCTCGACCTTAGCCGCCCGCCGCGACTGCTCGGGCCGGTGGCCGGCGCGGCGTTCGGCTTGGAAGAAGCGGAAGACCGCCGCGCGGACGGACTCGTCCCCGACGTTGCCGACGAAGGCGTCCGGGGTGTCGCCGCACAGGTGGCGTAACGCGGGCGAGTCGTCGAGCAGGGACTGGATCAGAGCTCGCTGGGGCCCGAGTCGCAGGGGGCGGCCCGCCGCGTCGGCCAGGAGGCCGTGCCTTCCTTCGTAGGCGAAGGCGGGTGCGAGCCGCTCTCCCCCGATGATCACCGGGTGTTCCAGGGGCTTCCTGCGGTAGTTGGGCTCGGTGAGGTCGAGTGCCGCGAGCTGGCGCTCGTCGAGCCACAGCGCGTACAGCGTGGAGGTCTCGCCCGGGGTCTCGAGCGGCGCGGCCGGCACGTAGCCCCATCTGCTCACGTGAGCGGAGACGCCGGGCGCGATGCCGGGCGCGTCGGCGAGCGTCATGGGGACGACGGGGCGTACGCCGTGGTCGAGGAACTTCCTGCGTAATTGGCTGGGTGCGGCGTTGGACCCCACGGCGACGACGAGATGGCGCGCGGCCGGCGGGTGGCACTCCAGGCGGGCCAGGAGGGCTCCCAGCGTCTCCTCCCCGGCCCGCCACTCCCCCGGCGGGCCTCCGGCGGCGCGCAGGGGCACGTAGGCGTCGTCGAGCAGGACTCCGGACCCGGCCGGGATGCGGCCGGGGTAGGTGAGCGGGCACGACATCGGATCGTCCGCGAAGAGCTCCACGCCCTCCAGCATGACCGCCCCGCCCTGTCACCTATCGGTGGGCCGGGCGCTGTCACCTACCGGTGAGTCTGGCCCACAGCGCCGCGATGCTCGCCCGCCGCCCCCATGCGATCACGGCGGACAGTACGAGCAGGAGCAGCGGCAGGAACACGCCACCGCCCGAGACGAACGCCTCGGTCAGCGTCGCGCCGCACATCAGGCCGACGAACGCCAGCGCCGCCGTTCCCGCCAGCCGCGGCACGAACAGCGCCGCCGCCCCCGCCACCTCCAGCACCGCCACCAGGTGGCGGAACCAGTCGCCGAGCCCGATCGCCTCGAACGTCGAGGCCGCCGGCTCGGCGTTGGTGAACTTGCCCATGGCCGACATCAGGAAGAACCCGGCCACCGCGACCTGGAGAACCCACAGGGCGACGTTGAGCACGCGCCCCCCGGTGGTCGCCGTCCGGTCGGGTGAGTGCGGTGCGGTCCTGGTCACGATCTCGTACCTCCCTTTAGCTGCATGTCTCCGACGTTAGGCGCGAAGATCGGCGGGGAGAATCGCCTCAGGTGCCGGGCAGGGGTGTACCTACGTGCACTCCCGCCGCAGCAGGTCCCTCCCAGATCGGAAGAAACCTTCTGGTCGGCATCGAGGCACACCTCGGCGCCACGGCGGGCTGGCCGAGGCACTCATTCCGCGGCCGGCCTCGCCGCCGTCGGCAACGGCGGCGAGCCGGCGGCGACCAGCCCGGTGATCGGTGACACCGTGCGCCGGGCGATCAGCCACCTGCCCTCGAACTGTTCGAAGTCGTCCTCCACCAGGCCGATCGTCGTCCAGTCCGCCGGGCGGAGGTCACCTTGGGACGCGTTGGCCTGGTACCAGTGCCAGACCGTCGCGTACGCGGACACGGACGGCCGGCCCGCCTCCCATTCGATGGCGATCTGCCCGAGCACGTGAGCCACCATCTGCTGCCGCCGCCTGGGCCCGTCCAGCATGTAGGCCGTGAACTCAGCGCGCCCGTTGAACCGGTGCGGCGCGGGGAGGTGGTATTCGATGACGGCGTCCGGCGTGAAGCACTCCTCCCCCAGCCGCTCGAACTGACGAGTGTCCACCAGGCGGAAGAACCGCAGGAAGGTCCGGTATATCTCCCGCTCCGCCTCGATGGTGGCGAGCAGCGTCTCGTTCGATGACGACATCATGAGGTCCTTTCCAGCCCGCCGCCCGGGACGGCGGCGAGCAGTTCCTGGGTGTAGCCGTGGTCGGGGTGGTTGAAGACGGCGTCGGTAGCGCCGGTCTCGACGATGCGGCCCGCCCGCATGACCGCGACCCGATGGGCGATCCGGCGGACGACGGCCAGGTCGTAAGTGATCAGCAGGTAGGCGACGCCCGTGTCGTCCTGCAGCTCGCCCAGCAGGTCCAGCACCTGCGTGCGTACCGACACGTCCAGGGCGGAGACGGGCTCGTCGCAGACGACGAGTTCGGGAGAGAGCGCCAGCGCGCGGGCGATCGCGACGCGCTGCCGCTGGCCGCCGGAGAGCTCGGCGGGGCTGCGGCGCAGCACCGATCCGGGCAACGCGACCCGGTCGAGCAGCTCCCGGGCGCGCGCGGTGCGGGAGGTCCGGTCGCCGACGCCGAACGCGCGCAGCGGCTCGATGATCACTTCCTCGATCGAGAAGCGCGGATCGAGCGAGGCATACGGGTTCTGGTACACCAGCTGCGCGCGGCGGCGCAGCGCTCGCACCCGGGCTCCTGAGTGGGAGGTGACGTCCTCGCCGTCGAAGACGATCCGACCGGCGGTCGGCTCCAGGAGGCGCAAGATCAGCCTGGCGGTGGTGGTCTTGCCCGATCCCGACTCGCCGACCAGCGCCAAGGTCTCGCCGCGGCCGATGGTGATGCTGACGTCGCCTACCGCGCGTACCGTTCGCGCCGCCCCGCTCACGTGCGGCAGCGGGTACTCCTTGACCAGGTGCTCCGCCGAGACGAGCGGTGGGGCGCCGGCGTCCGGCCGCGCGACGGCGCGGGGGCGGGTGACGGCCTGGGCCGGCAGGGCATGCAGCAACCGGCGGGTGTAGCGGTCGCGGGGACGGCGTAGCACGTCGTGCACCGGGCCGCTCTCCACGATGCGGCCTTCGTGCATCACGGCCAGGCGGTGGGCCCGGTCGGCGGCGACTCCAAGGTCGTGGGTGACCAGGAGGACGGCCGCGCCGGTCTCCTGCGTGAGCCGCTGGATGTCGTCCAGGATCACCCGCTGCACGGTGACGTCCAAGGCGCTGGTCGGCTCGTCGGCGATGATCAGCTTGGGTCGGGCGGCGACCGCGATGGCGATGAGCGCGCGCTGCCGCATGCCACCGGACAGCTCGTGCGGGTACTGCCGCGCCCGGACCGCGGGCTCGGACAGGCCGGCCCGGCGCAGCAGCTCGATCGCCTCGCTCCTGGCGGAGCGGCGGGTGGCCAGGCCGTGGATCCGCAGCACTTCGGCCACCTGCTCGCCGACGCGTTTGACCGGATTGAGGGAGACGGCCGGGTCCTGAGGAATGAGCCCGATCTGGACGCCCCGTACGGCGCGCAACTCCCGCTCCGACAGCGCGCCCAGGTCGTGGGGGCCGAACCCGATGCGGCCGGCCTCGATCCGCCCTCTGGCGGGCAGGAGCCCGACGATCGCGTGGGCGAGCGTGCTCTTGCCCGAGCCGGACTCGCCGACCAGCGCGACGATCTCCCCCGGCCGGACGTCGAGATCGACCGACCGTACGGCGGGCACGGCGCCCGACCGCGGCGTCCGCGACCGACCTCACGGGCCGGCGCCACCTCCCGTACCGGCATGGTGGCGCGGAACGCGGCATGCGGACGGTGGTGATCGTGAGACGGTTGCGAGACGGGCAGCAGAAAGGCCCCGTCTCACCGAAGTGAAACAGGGCCTCGACCTGCACCTACCTGTCGGGGCGACAGGATTTGAACCTGCGACTTCTTGCTCCCAAAGCAAGCGCGCTGCCAAGCTGCGCCACGCCCCGTCTCGCCGAGTGCGCATACGCTCCGGGACTCCGGTACGCTTACGCCCTGACGACCGGATGAAGTCTAGACCAGAGTTCGACCGGTTCGCGCGGACGTAGCTCAATGGTAGAGCCCTAGTCTTCCAAACTAGCTACGCGGGTTCGATTCCCGTCGTCCGCTCCAGAGGACGAAAGGCCAGGTCACCGGGGTTCGGGGCCTGGCCTTTCACGATCTTCGGATCTTCCGCAGCTTCTTCCCGATCTCCGTGGCAAGGGCCCGTCACCACGGCTCCCTGGCGGGCGGTAAATGGCTTGGTGATCTCGCGTGGCGGCGACTTACACTGCGCCCTATGGCCTCCGAGAAGATCTCCCCGCTTCCCACCCGGCACGAGGGCGATCCGGGCCGCGTGGCGGTGCTGCTGCCCGGCCAGGCTTACACGGCTGCCCGTCCCCTCCTCCACTTCGCCCGCGCGGTGCTCGTGCAGCAC
The DNA here is from genome assembly GCF_005889725.1 of Nonomuraea zeae. Taxonomy (GTDB): domain Bacteria; phylum Actinomycetota; class Actinomycetes; order Streptosporangiales; family Streptosporangiaceae; genus Nonomuraea; species Nonomuraea zeae. The sequence goes on along the minus strand of NZ_VCKX01000057.1, from coordinate 34,908 downwards.
GGCTGGTCCGTCCAGGAGATCTGGTGGGACGCCCCCACTGGCCCGACGGTCGAGCACCGGGAGAAGTGGGTCATCGACCAGGCGCGGCAGGCGCTCGACGCCGAGAAGGCCGACCGGCTGCTCCTGGTCGGCAAGTCGCTCGGCACGTTCGCCGCGGCCGAGGCCGCGGATCGCGGGCTGCCGGCGATCTGGCTGACCCCGCTGATCACCATGGGCGGCGTCCTGGAGTCCGTGCGTCGCAGCACGGCGCCCACGCTCCTGGTCGGGGGCACGGGTGACCAGTCGTGGGACGGTGCGGCCGTGCGGACCATGGATCACCGGTACGTCGAGATCCCCGATGCCAACCACGGCCTCGAGATCCATGGCGACCCGGTCGGCTCGGTCCAGATACTCAAGGATGTGACGGCGGCCATGTCCCGTTTCGTGGCGGAGCTCGGCTGAGCCACCGTCCTGCCGGGGTCACCCGCACCGCCGCGTCGCGTGCGGGCTCGTAAGCTGGCGATGATGATGCGTGCGCGAGCGATCTCCCGTGACGTGCTCGTCGAGGAGCTGGCCGAGCTGATCGCCGCCCGGCCCCCGCGGGAGTGGGTGCGGGTGGCCGTGGACGGCGCGCCCGCCGCGCGCCCCGGCCGGCTCGCCGACGAGTTGGTCGCCCCGCTGCGGCTGCGCGGCCGGCCCGTGCTGCGCGTGTCCGCCGGCGACTTCCTGCGGCCCGCCTCCCTGCGGCTGGAGCACGGCAGGACCGACCCCGACGCCTTCTACGAGGACTGGCTCGACGCCAAGGCCCTGCGCAGGGAGGTGCTCGAACCGCTGGATCCGGGCGGGTCGGGGCAGGTGCTGCGGGCGCTCTGGGACAGCCGGGTCGATCGGGCATACCGGCTGCCGTACCAGGAGCTGCCTGCGGGCGGCGTGGTGGTGGTCGACGGGACGCTGCTGCTGGGGCGGGGGCTGGCGTTCGAGCTCAGCGCGCACGTGTGGCTGTCCCCCGGCGCGCTGGCGCGCGGCACGCCGGCGGATGAGCGGTGGCGGCTGCCCGCGTACGAGCGGTACGAGCGGGAGGTACGGCCCCAGCGGGCGGCGGACGTCGTGGTCAGGGCCGATCATCCGGATCGCCTGGCGGTGCTGGTGCAAGATGAGGATCATGAGTGACTACGGGCGGCCGCTGGAGTTCGGCTATTTCCTGGTGCCGGAGGCGGAGGCGCCGCTGGTGGAGCTGGCGCGGCGGGCCGACGCGCTCGGGCTCGACCTGATCGGCGTACAGGACCATCCCTACCAGCGCAGATACGTCGACACCTGGACGCTGCTCAGCGTGATCGCGGCGCGGACCGAGCGGATCCGGGTCTTCCCCGACGTGGCGAGCCTGCCGCTCAGGCAGCCGGCCGTGCTGGCCAAGTCCGCCGCCAGCCTCGACCTGCTCAGCGGCGGCCGGGTGGAGCTCGGGCTGGGCGCGGGCGCGTTCTGGGACGCCATCGAGGCGTACGGCGGCCCGCGCCGCGCCCCCAAGGAGGCACTCGGCGCGCTCGAAGAGGCGATCACCGTGATCCGGGCCATCTGGAGCGGCGAGCGCAACCAGCGTTTCGACGGCGAGCACTACCGGCTCAAAGGCGCGCAGGCCGGTCCGGCGCCCGCGCATCCGATCGGGATCTGGCTCGGCGTGCGCGGGCCCAAGGCGCTCGCGCTGGCCGGGCGGGTGGCGGACGGGTGGCTGCCGTCGTCCTCATGGGCGACCCCCGAGGTGCTGCCCGAGCTGAGCGCGCGCCTCGACGACGCGGCGCGGGAGGCGGGCAGGGAGCCCGGCGAGCTGCGCCGCGTCTACAACGTCAACGGGACCATCACCGGCGGCTCGTCGGGCGGCTTCCTGAACGGGCCGGTGGAGCAGTGGGTGGAGGAGCTGGCCGATCTCGCGCTGGGCTACGGGATCGACGGGTTCGTGTTCTGGCCGGAGGGGGAGCAGCAGGCGCAGCTCACGTTGTTCGCCGAGCGGGTGGTGCCGGAGGTGCGCCGGCAGGTGGCACTCGAACGAGGCGCGTGACTCGCCTGGGCGGGTGACGCTGAAACGAGGCGCGTGACTCGCCTCGGCGGGTGACGCTGGAACGATCCGCGTAACCGGCGCAGACTGAAGCGATGATCCCCAGCGACTGGTACAACATCGTTCCTGACCTGCCCGCTCCGCCTCCACCGCCGCTGCATCCCGGCACGCGGCAGCCCATAGGACCCGACGACCTGGCCCCGCTCTTCCCGATGGAGCTGATCGGCCAGGAGGTGAGCGGCGAGCGGTTCGTCCCGATCCCGCAGGAGGTGCTGGACGTCTACCGGCTGTGGCGGCCGACGCCGCTCCTGCGGGCGCGCCGGCTGGAGCGGGCACTCGGCACGCCGGCCAGGATCTACTACAAGTACGAGGGCGTCTCGCCCGCGGGCTCGCACAAGGCGAACACGGCCGTCCCCCAGGCGTACTACAACGCCCGCGAGGGTGTGCGGCTGCTCACCACCGAGACCGGCGCCGGGCAGTGGGGCTCGGCTCTGGCGTTCGCCTGCGCCCAGTTCGGCGTCGAATGCCAGATCTGGATGGTCCGCGCCTCCTACGACCAGAAGCCGTACCGCCGCTCCCTGATGCAGGTGTACGGCGCCACCGTCCACGCCAGCCCGTCCCCCGTGACGGGCTCGGGCAGCAAGGTGCTGGCCGACGACCCGGACTCGCCCGGCAGCCTGGGCATCGCGATCAGCGAGGCGGTCGAGGTGGCCGGCGCGACGCCCGACGCCCGCTACTCGCTCGGGTCGGTGCTCAACCACGTGCTCATGCACCAGACGGTGATCGGCGAGGAGGCGCTCGGCCAGCTGCCCGAGATGCCGGACCTGGTCATCGGCTGCACCGGAGGCGGCTCGAACTTCGCCGGCCTCTCCTTCCCCTTCCTGCGCGAGAAGCTGGCGGGACGGATCAAGACGGTGTTCCGAGCGGTCGAGCCCGCCGCCTGCCCGTCGTTCACGCGCGGCGTCTACGCCTACGACTTCGGCGACACCGCCGGGTTCACGCCCCTGCTCAAGATGCACACGCTGGGGCACTCGTTCGTGCCCGACCCGATCCACGCGGGCGGGCTGCGCTATCACGGCATGTCGCCGCTGCTGTCCCACATGTACGACCTGGGGCTGTTCGAGGCGGTCACCCGTTCCCAGAGCGAGTGCTTCGAGGCCGGCGTCCGCTTCGCCAGGACGGAGGGCATCGTCCCCGCGCCCGAGCCGACGCACGCGCTGGCCGAGACCATCGCCGAGGCCCTGCGCTGCAAGGAGAGCGGCGAGGAGAAGGTCATCCTGACCGCGCTCTGCGGCCACGGCCACTTCGACCTGGGCGCCTATGACCGGTATCTGGCGGGCGACCTGGAGGACTACACGCTGCCCCAGGACCGCATCGACCAGGCGCTCACCGAGCTGCCCGGCTGAGAGAGCAAAAAGGGTGGCCGCCCCCGAGCGGCCACCTCTCAACGTGCGGTCGGGCGCTTGCCGTGGTTCGCCTTCTTCTTCTTGCGTGCCTTGCCCTTGCGTGCGCGCCTGGCCATAGGCTGCCTCCCGGTGCTCGGTACGAGGTGAGCAACCAACGTCTCGCGGCTGCGCCGGCCAGGCAAGCGACCCGCCCGAACTAACATTCCCCAACAATTCCATGTCATAATTTGGTGGAATCTGTTGGAAGGAGCGGGCGTGCTCGCACAGCAGCGGCAGCAGGCGATCCTCGAACGCGTACGCACGAGCGGAGGCGTGCGGGTCGCCGACCTCGTACGCGAGCTCGGCGTCTCCGACATGACCATCCGCCGCGACCTCGAGGTGCTGGCCGAGCGCGGGCTCCTGGAGAAGGTGCACGGCGGCGCGACCGCCCTCGGCCCCGGCTCGACCGAGGAGCCGGGCTTCGCCGCCAAGTCCGCCCGCCAGCAGCCGGAGAAAGAGGCCATCGCGCGGCGCGCGGCCCAGCTCGTCCGGCCAGGCACGGCCGTGGCGCTCAGCGCGGGCACCACGACGTGGGCGCTGGCCCACCATCTGATCGGCATCCCCGAGCTGACCGTGATCACCAATTCGATCCCCGTCGCCGAGGTCTTCCACCGCAACCCGCTCACCGACAGGACCGTCGTGCTGACCGGCGGGGTGCGCACGCCGTCCGACGCCCTGGTGGGCCCGGTGGCCGTGGCGGCGATCCGCCGCCTGCACGTGGACACGCTGTTCCTCGGAGTGCACGGGATGAGCGTGCGGGCCGGGTTCACCACGCCCAACCTGCTCGAGTCCGAGACCGACAGGGAGCTGGTCGCGGCCGCGCACCGGCTGGTCATCCCCGCCGACCACACCAAGTGGAACACGGTCGGCATCAGCACCATCGCCGAGCTGAGCGAGGCCGACGTGGTCATCAGCGACGCGGGGCTGACCGAGGACGCACGCATGGAGCTGGCCGAACGGGCCGGCGAACTGATCATCGCGGAGGGCACGTCTTGAAGCGCACCATCACCCACCTGGCCGACGGCCGAGAGCTGATCTACTTCGACCGGCACGACGACGCCGACAGGAGCGCGATCGACCGGCGGGTGCTCGACCCCCGGCCGGTGGCCTCCGAGCTGCGCTACGACCCGCTGACCGAAGAGTGGATCGCGATGGCGGGGCATCGGCAGACGCGGACGTTCCTGCCGACCGGCACGGCCGCCGAGTGCCCGTTGTGCCCCTCGTCGGACACGCGGTCCTCGGAGATCCCGGCGTACGACTACGACGTGGTGGTGTTCGAGAACCGCTTCCCCTCCTTTTCCGGAAATTTCGGGACCTATAGCGAGCCGGGCGGATTGAGTGAGGTACGGCCGGGCGTGGGGCGTTGCGAGGTGGTCTGTTTCACCTCCGAGCATTCGTCATCCTTCTCCCGGCTCTCCGACGCCCAGGTCGAGCTGGTCATGGAGGCATGGGCCGACCGCACCGCCGAGCTGTCCGGCATCGAGGGCGTGGAGCAGGTGTTCTGCTTCGAGAACCGGGGCGAGGAGATCGGCATCACGCTCGCCCACCCGCACGGCCAGATCTACGCCTACCCGTACGTCACGCCGCGGACCAAGCTCCAGCTCGGCGCGGCGGCGCGCTATCAGGGAGCGGGCAACCTGTTCGCCGACGTGCTGGCCGCCGAGCGCGCCGCGCGGACGCGCGTGGTCGCCGCCAACGAGCTGTGGACGGCCTTCGTGCCCGCCGCCGCGCGCTGGCCGTTCGAGGTGCACATCTACCCGCACCGGCAGGTGCCCGACCTGGCGGCGCTGTCGGAGACGGAGCGGGCCGCGTTCGCCCCGCTCTACACCTCGGTGCTGCGGGCCTTCGACGACCTGTTCGGCGTCGTGATGCCGTACATCTCGGCCTGGCACCAGGCGCCGGTCCGCCAGGACCGCGAGCTGGGCTACCTGCACCTGGAGCTGTTCAGCATCAGGCGCGCGCCCGGCAAGCTGAAGTATCTGGCCGGATCGGAGTCGGCGATGGGCGCCTTCGTCAACGACGTGCTGCCGGAAGAGGCCGCTGGCATGCTTCGGTCACAAGTAGATCACTAATGGATTGCTAGTTAGGGTCGCATTACTCGTGATCTACCACTAACATCCCCATATGCACCGGCCATAACAGGTCGTTGTTGCCTAATTCCGGGCGCGTCGCCCGGGAGCCGGGGACCCATCGCACATGGGGTGAATCCACTTCGGTGGTAGGGAAGCGCTCCCATGCCCGAACCCGTCAGCTAACCCGGCCGGCAGAGGGAGAGGAACATCTACGTGGCGGCTTTGTCCCCCGCGAAACTTGCCATCGGTCTCATCGTCGCAGCCGCCATCGCCCTCTTCCCGGCGACCTCGGCCGCGGCCGATCCCAAACCGACGGAATCCGAGCTCCGCGCCCAGCTCAAGCAGCTCAACAGCAAGGTCGACAAGCTGATAGAGACGTACAACCTCAAGCGCGTCGAGCTGGCCAAGGCGCAGGAAGCCGCCGAGTCGGCCAAGGACCGGCTGGCCACCGCGGAGCAGACGCTCACGGCGGCCGAGCAGCGGGTCGCCGAGATCGCCACCCTTCGCTACCAGGCCGGAGAGTCCTCGCTGCCCGGCCTCATGGTGCCCGACAGCAGCGGCGGAGCCCTCGTGCTCGACCACCTCATCGCCGAGCAGCAGGCCGTCGTGCAAAGCGTGGCCAAAGCCAGGGACGACAAGAAGAAGGCCGCCGAAGAGGCCGCCGCGCTCGCCACGAAGATCGGCGGGGACACGGCGGAGGTGGCCGGCCAGCGCGACGAGGCCGAGGACGTCATCGACGACATCAAGAAGAAGCTCCAGGACCTCGTGCCGTTCGGCACCGGCCGCAACTCCGACGGGAGCTGGGCGCCCGAGCTGCCCGCCGGCTCGGACAACATCACCCCTCGGACCCGGCTGATGAAGGCCCAGGTGGAGAAGAACTTCTCGCTGCCGTTCGACGTGGGCTGCTTCCGCGCGGGCTCCAGCGGCGAGCACCCGCTCGGGCGGGCCTGCGACTTCATGATGAGCACGGGCGGCTCGATGCCCAGCGCGGTCAACAACGCCCTGGGGGACCGGATCGCGGAATGGGCGCTCAAGAACAAGGGCCGGCTCGGGATCAAGTACGTGATCTGGCGGCAGCGCATCAACCAGGGATCCGGCTGGCGCGCCATGTCGGACCGGGGCAGCATCACGGAGAACCACTTCGACCACGTACACATCTCCATGAACTGAGCGCGGGCCGGCCGCTCTCTCCCCACGCCGGCCCGCATCCCAGTACAGTGGCGCCTCGTACGCATGATCACGTGTAGCGGATCTGCGGCGAGGAGGAGATCCTGGCGCTGCAGCCGCCACCGCAGCTCAACCTCGTCGTGTCGTGGCCGCTGATCGACGAGGTCGCGCTGCACGAGGCCGGGACCAAGCGGATCTCCTTCGCGCTGACGGCGGTGCGCGTCTCCTCGGCCGCCGGCACGCACGCCGCCCGGACCACCACGCGCAACGCGGGCGAAGGGGTCCGGGCGTTCGACGGCGACTGGCACGACACCTCGGCCCGCTCCGGGGACGCGATCACCGCCGCCCTGCTCATCGGCGGTGCGCTGCGGCTCTCGGCCATGATCGTGCCGGCCATGAAGGTGGCGCTGATCGTCGTGCTCCTCCGGCTCGCACTGAACCTGGCGCGCCTGGCCACGGCCTCGGGGCCGACGGGCGGCGCGTCGCTGGCGGCCGTGCCCGCCATCGTGGGCGACGCCAGGACGGCCGGGCGGGAGACCGTCCGCAAGATGGGCGACCTGCTGGGACGCAGCACGTCATGCCTGTTCGACCGGGCCTCCGCGCTGCTGCGCAGGCCGCCCGCCAAGGTGGGGGCCGGCGCGATCCCGCCCGGCAAGCGCCCGCCGACCCCGGTACGCAGCCCCGACAACTACCTTGAGGCGGCGGCCGACAAGAGCGTCGACGTCAAGAGCATCACGCCTTACCCCATCTGGCGCCGCGACCGCGCGCCGGTCTACCGGGCCGCGGACAGGTCTACCGCACCCTCGCACTCCCTGACCACCTCCCCTGTCATCGGCGCAGCCGGCGCGAGGAGGCGCCGATCCAAACGTGCCTGATCAGGGCCGTGAGGCCGGATTCCCCGATGGGATCGGACCACGGCGCGGCGCGTGGCGCAGAGCAGGGCGCGGGTCAGGGCATGCGGGCGACGAGCGACTTGGGGGCGATCCGGCGGTAGGCGTCGGCCACGATCTCCTCCACCTCCGCCCAGTCCACCTCGACGTCCAGGTAGACGCCGAGCCATCCCCGGTGCCCCACGTAAGGGGGGCGGAAGAAGTGCTCGGGGTCTTCCGCGACCATCTCCTCCTGCACCCCGGGAGCGGCCGCGCACCAGAACGCCAGCCGGTCGTCGTGATGGTGGTCGGCGAACATCACGAACGTCTTCTTGTCCCTGACGAACCAGGTCGGCTCACCGTGGCTGAGCCGCTCGGTGGTCTCCGGCAGCGCCAGGCACAGCTCGCGCAGCCGCTCCAGCGCGTCCACCGGATCAGCCGGTCAGCGTGAGCGGGTTGACCAGGTCGGCGTAGACCAGCAGCCCAGCCATGATCATCATCACGAGCGCGATCGCGTACGTCAGCGGCAGCACCTTGGCGATGTCCACATATTTCGGCTCCGGCCGCCGCATGATCTTGGCGAAGGCCCGCTTGATCCCCTCCCACAGCCCGCCGGCGATGTGGCCGCCGTCGAGCGGCAGCAGCGGGATGAGGTTGAACATGCCGATCGCCAGGTTGAAGCCCGCCAGCAGGTTGACGAAGATCGCGATCTTCTTCTCGTTGGACAGGTCGGAGGCGAGGATCTCGCCGCCCATGCGACCAGCCCCGACCACGCCCACCGGGCCCTCGGGGTCGCGCTGCTCGCCGGAGAACGCCGCGTGCCAGACCCCGACCATCTTCTCCGGCAGGTTGATCAGCGAGCCCGCCACCCGGCCCGTGAGCTCGCCCATGTAGCCGAGGACCTGGCCGATGCTCTGCGTCTGCATGACCTCGGTGGGCAGGACGCCGAGGAAGCCGACGTTCTTGTCGATCTTCTTCGGGTCCTGGAGGTTGGGCCGGTCCTGGGCGATGAGCGTGACGTTGAGCGTCATCGGCTTGCCGTCGCGGACGATGCCGAGCGCGACCGGGCCGGGGCCGTGGGAGCGGATGAGGCGGGTGGCGTCGTCCCAGGAGGTGATCTGCTGCCCGCCGAAGGAGACGATGTGGTCGCCCGGCTTCATCCCCGCCTGCGCGGCGGGCGTGGGCTTGTCGGTGGACTTGCAGTCGGTGCGCTGCTCGGAGATCGGGATGACGCACGTGTTGGTCTCGGGCGACACGATCGGCGCCCACCCCGGCAGCCCGATGCCGACCAGCAGGATGCTGAAGAACACGAAGGCGAGCACGAAGTTCATCGCCGGGCCGCCGGACATGATGATGACCTTCTGCCACCACTTCTTGCGGTAGAAGACCCGGTCCTCGTCGCCCGGCCGCACCTCTTCCTGCGCGGCGTCGCGGGCGGACTCGATGAGCCCCTGCCAGGGCCCCGTCGCCGTGCTGCGCAGCTTCGTGGGGTCGTCGCCGGGACGCGGCGGCAGCATGCCGATCATGCGGATGTAGCCGCCGAGCGGGATCCACTTGACGCCGTATTCGGTCTCGCCCTTCCGCCGCGACCAGGCCGTCGAGCCGAAGCCCACCATGTATTGGGTCACCTTAACGCCAAAGATCTTGGCGGGTATGAGGTGGCCGATCTCGTGCAACGCGATGGAGAACATCAACCCGAGCAGGAAGATGACGATCCCCACGAGATAGAGCCAGTTCATCTAGACGCGCTCCACAGCAGACGGCAAGGGCAGACGAAAGGTTCGACAGCCCCAGAGTAGTCGAACTCCCCGCAGCGCACGGCTTGCGCGCCTTTTGGAGAGCATTGACAGTACGCGATCAAACGATCACTCTAAGAGACGACGGAGGGGGACGTCTTGATCCGCATACTCATCGCCGAACACCTGCCTTTGGTCCGCCGCGGCCTGCTCGCCACGCTCGGCGCCGAGCCCGACCTGCGGGTGGTCGCCGAGGTCGGCCGCCCCGACGACGTGGTGAGCGCGGCGCTGGCCGGGGGGCCGAACGTCGCCGTCGTCGACCTCGACCTGCCGGGGCTGCCGGTCGCCGCCCAGCTCACCGAGCAGGCGCCGGGCTGCGGGGTGCTGATCCTGTCGGCCGCGCCCAACCCCGGTCAGGTGCGCAGGGCGCTGACGGCGAACGCTTTGGGCTTCATGAGCCTGTGCGTGCCACCCGAGCGCCTGGCCGAGGGGGTGCGCCAGGTCGCGGCGGGCCGGCGGGCCATCGAGCCGGAGCTGGCGGTGGCCGCGCTCCAGTGCGCCGCCAATCCGCTGACCAGGCGGGAGCTCGATGTGCTGCGGATCGCGGCGGGCGGGGCGCGCTCGACGGAGATCGCCGACGAGCTCTTCCTGTCGGTCGGGACCGTGCGCAACCATCTGTCGCGGATCATGTGCAAGACGGGCGCGCGCAACCGCCTCGACGCCGTACGGATCGCCAGCGACAGCGGCTGGCTGTGAGCAGCCGAGATGGTACGGGACCCCGGTGAAGCCGCGCCGCTCCGCCGGGGCCCGAACTCCTAGAGGATCTCAGCAGCGCGAAGCCCGCTGCCAGTGACCGCCATCACGACCTCACCCGTGTGAAACGTCACTACGGACGCCAGATCAGCACCAGCGCGCAGTCGTCGTTGTGCCCCGACGACATGGAGTTGACCAGCGCCCTGGCGCCGTCACGGAACCCGGAGGGCAGCAGCCGCTCCGCCTCCCCGAGCAGGCGGTCGAGCCCGGCGTCGATGTCGCGGCCCGGCTGCTCGATCAGCCCGTCGGTGTAGAGCAGCAGCGCGTCGCCCTTGCGCAGGGTGCCGCTGTCGGGCTCGCAGTGCAGGTCGGGCACCACGCCGAGGACCACGCCCTTGGCCGTGGCGACCTGCCAGTTTCCGGTGCCCGCGTCGAACTTCACCACCGGCGGATGCCCGGCCGAGGTGATCGTGTAGTCGCCCGTCGCCAGGTCGAGCCGCACGTGCACCGCGGTCACGAACCCCTCGTCGCCCCGCTGTCGGTGCAGGTAGGCGTTGCACGCGGGCAGGAAGTCCTCGACCGAGCCGAGCAGGCCGCCGAACGTGCCGGACAGCAGCAGCGCCCTGGTGCCCGCGTCGACGCCCTTGCCCGACACGTCGACCAGGGCGATCTCGACGGAGTCGCCGTCGCGCATGGAGACCAGGAAGTCGCCGCCGAACGACGAGCCGCCCGCCTGCTTGAGCACGACCTTGCCGCCCCAGTCCTTGGGCAGCGGCGGCAGCTCGCCCTGGCTCCGCAGCCGGTCGCGCAGCTCCAGCAGCATCGCGTCGCCGCGCAGGCCCTGCACGCCCAGCTTGCCCCTGGTGCGGGCCATGAGCACGGCGAGCACGGTGGTGAACCCGATCGTCACGGTGAGCCCGAGCCCGATGCGGGCCACGCCCAGCGTGATCGCGATGTAGGCCAGCGCAACGCCGACGGCCACGAGCAGCTTGACCAGGCTGGCCAGCCGGAGCTGGAGCCCGCCGACCAGGGTCACCAGGATGAGCAGTGAGGGCGAGAACCACTCGGTGGACACCTTCGCGGCCAGGGCCCCGATGACGAGCGCGAGCACGGACAGGGTGATGAGCAGGTTGCGGTCGCGGCCCAGCGGGCCCCTGCGGACGAACCGGACTGCGGACACGAGAAACGGAACCCGCACCAGGACGGCGCGGACCCGTGGCGGGATCAGCGGCGCCGGACGGGAACTCATGATGCGCCTGACTGTATCGGTCTGACCCCTGTTTGGGCAGCCCACTTGACCAAGGCCTTGATCATTAAGCACGGATATTGGGTGGCCGTCCCCCTTTGCCCGCTCCTACCTTGGACGGATGACGTATCCGATCCGCCCGATTGACGAGTCCGAGTGGCCGGCCTTCGCCGGGGTCCTCCAGGAAGCGTTCAACTGGACGCCTCACCCCACGCAGACAGAGCGGTTCAAGTCCGAGACCGAGTTCGACCGGACGCTCGCCGCCTTCGACGGCGACGTCATCGCCGGAGTCACCTCCATCTTCAGCTTCACCATGACGGTGCCGGGCGCCCAGCTCCCCGTCGCGGGGGTGACGAGCGTCAGCGTGCTGCCCTCCCATCGCCGCCGCGGCGTGCTGACCTCGCTGATGCGCAGGCAGCTCGCCGACATCCGTGAGCGCGGCGAGAGCGTCGCCGCCCTCTACGCCTCCGAGGCCACGATCTACAGGCGGTACGGATACGGCAGAGCGGCCAGCGAGCTGTCCTTCCACATCCGCAGGCACGGCTCGGCGTTCGTCAGGAACGCGCCCCAGGACCCGGCGCTGCGGATCAGGGTGGCCAAGCCCGCCGACGTGAGCGACGAGATGCAGCAGCTGTTCGCCTCCGTCGTGTCCCGCCGGCCAGGACGCTACGAGCGCAGGCCGCAGACCTGGACCGGCCTGCTGGCCGACGAGGAGTTCGACCAGCGCGGCGCGGGCTCGCTGCGCGCGGTGCTGGCCGAGGACGACGGCGGCGTGCGCGGCTACGCGCTGTTCCGGGTCAAGTCGGCCTGGGACGACAACGGCGTCCCGGACGGCGAGCTGCGGCTGTTCGAGCTGGAGGCGGCCGATCCCGCCGCCTACGCCCTGCTCTGGCGCAGCGTCCTGGACCGGGACCTGGTCTCCAGGGTCGAGGCGGGCACCAGGCCCGTGGACGACCCGCTGATCGCGCTGCTGGCCGACCCCCGTCAGCTGCGCGCGCGGTGGGGCGACGAGCTCTGGGTCCGCCTGGTCGAGGCGGACGTGGCGCTGGCCGCGCGGGCGTACTCGGCGGCGGTGGACGTGGTGATCGAGGTCGAGGACGACATGTGCCCGTGGAACGCCAGGCGCTGGCGGCTCACCGCCGACCTGACGGGCGCCGAGTGCAAGCCCGTCGAGGACGAGCCCGACATGACGCTGCCGATCACCGCGCTCGGATCGGCGTACATGGGCGACGGGCTGCTCATGGAGTCGCTCGAGGCGGGCCTGCTGCGCGAGCACTCGCCCGGCACGGTGCGCTCGCTGGCCACCGCCATGTCGTGGAGTCCGAAACCGTGGGCGGGCCTGACGTTCTGACGTAAGGTCGAAGGTATGGCGCTGCAAAGTCTGCAGATCACGGCGATCATCGCCATGCGTGCCCGCGACGTCTCCAAGCCGTCGAAGGAGCAGCAGGAGGCCGCCGACCGGCGGCCCCTGCGCGATGAGATGCCCAGACGTGATGCGAAACGCAAGAGCTAGGCCGTGATCACGGCAGTGAGGGGAGCTGGCCGATCGTCTCGTAGGTGGTCAGCTGGGCGATCCGCCTGCTGTGGCGCTCGCTGCCGGAGAACGACGTCGTCAGGAAGACCTCGACGAACCTGGTCGCCTCCTCCGTGGAGTGCATGCGGGCGCCGACGCTGACGACGTTGGCGTTGTTGTGCTCGCGGGCCAGGCTCGCCGTCTCCTCGCTCCAGGCCAGGGCGGCGCGGATGCCGCGCACCTTGTTGGCGGCGATCTGCTCGCCGTTGCCCGAGCCGCCGATGACGATCCCCAGGCTGCCGGGATCTTCCGCGACGCCTTCCGCGGCGCGCAGCACGAACGCGGGATAGTCGTCCTCGGCGTCGTAGACGAAGGGACCGCAGTCGGTCACCTCGTGGCCGTGGTCCTTGAGCCAGGACACGAGGTGATTCTTGAGCTCATAGCCGGCATGGTCGGCACCGATGTAGACACGCACCTGACCAGTCTTCCACAGCCCCGGCGCTCGGTCTCGCTGACTAGAGTAAGGACCCCTAGCGTTGTCCAGTCCTTACGAAAGTGGAGATCCATGCGTGACATCCGCGTCATCGGCGATCCGGTGCTGCGCACGCCCGCCGAGCCGGTGACGGACTTCGACCGCGAGCTGCGCCGCCTGATCGACGAGATGTTCCAGGCCATGTACGCGGTCAACGGCGTCGGACTGGCCGGCCCGCAGATCGGCGTGTCACGGCGGCTGTTCGTCTACGACATCGCCGGGCGCAAGGGCCACCTGGTCAACCCGGTCCTGACCGTCGACGACGAGGAAGAGGTGCTCGACGAGGAGGGCTGCCTGTCCGTGCCCGACCGCCAGTCCCGCCAGCCGATCTACGCCCCGGTCGCGCGGGCCGCGGGCGTGACCGTCGAGGGCCTCGACCGCCTGCAGCAGCCGGTCCGCGTCAAGGCCCGCGGCTCGCTGGCCCGCTGCTTCCAGCACGAGACCGACCACCTCGACGGCAAACTGTACGTCGACCGCCTCCCCAAGAACGAAGCCCGAAAGATCATGCTCAGAACGTAGGTTGGCCACATGAGCGTACTTTCGGGAAAAGGGGCATTGGTAACCGGAGGCTCCAGAGGCATCGGCAAGGCCGTCGTGGAGCGACTGACCCAGGACGGCGCCGAGGTCGTCTTCTGCTACGAGCACTCGGAGGAGGCGGCGCGCCAGGTCGCCAAGGAGACGGGTGCGCACGCCGTCCGCGCCGACCTCGGCGACCAGGCGGATCTGGCGCGGCTGTTCGCCGAGGCGGAGGCGCGGCTGCCCGGGCTGGACATCCTCGTCAACAACGCCGCCGTCACCGGGCAGATGGCCATGGCCGACATCACGGACGCCGACTACGAGCGGGTGTTCGCGGTGAACACCCGGGCCGTGTTCCTGGCCACGCAGTGGGCGGGACAGGTCATGCGGGACGGCGGGCGGATCATCACCATCTCCACGCTCAACACTCAGGTGCCCGCGCCCGGCCTGATGCTCTACTGCGGCAGCAAGGGCGCCATCGAGCAGTTCGCCAAGGTGGCGGCTCGGGAGCTGGGCGGGCGCGGGATCACCGTCAACGTCGTCTCGTCCGGCGCCACCGACACCGACATGCTGCGGGGCACCAACCCGCCTGAGGCGCTGGCCCAGACGGCGGCCTTCACCGCTCTGGGACGGCTCGGGCGTACCGACGACCTCGCGGCGGTGGTGGCCTTCCTCGCCGGCCCCGACGGGCGCTGGGTCACCGGGCACAACATCAACGCCACCGGCGGGATGATCGTCTGACGTCCGGCGCCGGGGCGGGTGACCGCCCCGGCGCGCGGGAGATCAGAGCTGCAGGGACTTGACCTCGAGATATTCCTCGAGCCCGTACTCGCCGAGCTCGCGGCCCACGCCCGACTGCTTGTAGCCGCCGAAGGGGGCCAGCGGGTTGAACCGGCCGCCGTTGACCGCCACCTGGCCCGTGCGCAGGCGGCGGGCGACCGCGAGCGCGTGCTGCTCCTCGCCCGACCAGACCGCGCCGGCCAGGCCGTATTTGGTGTCGTTGGCGATCTGGACGGCGCTGTCCTCGGTCGTGTACGGGATCAGCGACAGGACCGGCCCGAAGATCTCCTCCTGCTCGATCGTCATCCCCGGCTCCACCCCCGCGAACACCGTGGGCTCGACGTAGTAGCCGCGCTCGTGCGGCCGCTCGGTGCCGCCGGCGACCAGCCGGGCGCCCTCTTCCTGGCCCCGGTTGATGTAGCGGATCACCCGGTCGCGCTGGGTCGCGGACACCAGCGGGCCGATCTTGGTGGACTCGTCGAAGGGGTCGCCGACGGTGTAGCCGCGGGCGATCTCGACGGCCAGCCGGACGGCCTCGTCGTACTGGTCGCGGTGGACGATCATGCGGGTCCACGCCGAGCACGTCTGGCCGGCGTTGACGAAGCAGTTGGCCACGCCGACCTTGACGGCCAGGGCGAGGTCGGCGTCGGGCAGGATGATGTTGGCGGACTTGCCGCCGAGCTCCAGCGCCACCCGCTTGACCGACTCCGCCGCCAGCGCGGCCACCCTGCGGCCCGCGGCCGTCGAGCCGGTGAAGGAGACCATGTCCACCTCGGGGTGGGCGGCCATGGCCTCGCCGACGACCGGACCGCGCCCGCTGACCAGGTTGAACACACCGGCGGGCAGGCCCACCTCGTGGAAGATCTCCGCCAGCGCGTACGCGGCCAGCGGCGCCACCTCGCTCGGCTTGAGCACCACCGTGCAGCCCGCCGCCAGCGCGGGCGCGACCTTGCAGATGACCTGGTGCAGCGGGTAGTTCCAGGGCGTGATCGCGGCGACCACCCCGATCGGCTCCTTGACCAGCAGGGAGTTGCCGATGCGCGACTCGCGCGGGTAGCTCTCGGCGAGCTGGGCGTAGGAGGAAAGGACCGTCGCGGGCATGAGCGTCTGCACCTTGAGCGCGAACCCCAGGGGGGCGCCCATGTCGGTCGCGATCGTCTTGGCCATCTCG
The DNA here is from genome assembly GCF_005889725.1 of Nonomuraea zeae. Taxonomy (GTDB): domain Bacteria; phylum Actinomycetota; class Actinomycetes; order Streptosporangiales; family Streptosporangiaceae; genus Nonomuraea; species Nonomuraea zeae. The sequence goes on along the minus strand of NZ_VCKX01000057.1, from coordinate 19,079 downwards.
TCGGAGCGCTGTTTCAGCAGCTCGGCCGCATTGCCGAGCAGCTTGCCGCGCTCGGCGGGAGGCGTCTCCGACCAGGCGGAGAAGGCTCTTCTGGCGGCGTTGGCGGCTGACTCGACATCGTCGGGAGTGCCGGCGGGCACTCGATCGATGATCTCTTCCGTGGCCGGGTTGACGACCTCGATGGGCTCGTCGGACGCCGAAGCGGTCCACGAGCCGCCGATATACAGCTGACGCATAGCCACATCCTGACAGTGCCTCAGGAGACTGGGACAGTGCTCACTTTGACTGGAGGATAAGCCTTCTCCACCGCGATCAAGGTTTCCCCCGTCCGCGTATCACGATTATCCCCGGCGCGCCCCGGCGCCGGGTGGACATGTCAGTCGAACTGAGGACGCTTGGTGCGGGTGCGCTTCAGCTCGAAGAAGTCATCGGATTCGGTGACCATCAGAACGCCGTCCCAGAGCCGCCCCGCTTCCTCGCCCCGCAGGATCCGGGTGATCACGGGCCCGAAGAAGGCGTTGGCGCCGACCCGGATGATCGGCGTGCCGACCTCCTGGCCGACGAGGTTGATGCCCTCGTCGTGCGAGGCGCGGATGGCGCCGTCGTATTCGTCGGAGTCGACGGCCTCGATCAGGCCCGGCTCCAGCCCCGCGCCCGCCAGCGCGGACTCGATGGTCTCGCGGAAGCTCTCGGGCTCCTTGCTCTTGCCCTCGTTGTGCAGGCGGGTGCCGAGCTCGGTGTAGAGGGCGCCGATGGCCTGGTCGCCGTGCTTGGCGGCGGCGGCCGCCACCACGCGTACGGCTCCATGGGCACGAATAGCGCCCTCGCGGTATTCATCCGGCACGTCCTTGCCCTCGTTGAGGAAATGCAGGGACATGAAGCGCCAGCGAGGCTCGATGGAGCGAACTTTCCCAACTTCGAGCAACCATCGTGACGTAACCCAGGCGAACGGACAGGAAGGATCGAACCACAGATCCACGGGAATCTTCTCAGTCACGTCTGGCCATAACCTGAGGTGGTTCGGATCGTATTCCCGGCATGGCAGGATACGGACAACCCCGACGAAGTGGTGAAAAGGAGCGCAACTTGGCAGGCAACCTGACCCGGGACGAGGCTCGCGAGCGCGCCCGGCTGTTGAAGGTCGAGTCGTACGAGGTCGCACTCGACCTGACAGAGGGGGACGAGCGTTTCGAGAGCGTCACGACGGTCCGCTTCACCAGCAGCCGCCCTGGCGCGCCCACGTTCATCGACCTGCACGGCGCGCGCGTACGCAAGGTGACACTCAACGGCGAGGACCTCGACGTCGAGAGCTACGACGAGGAGAAGGGCCGCTTCCCGCTGCCCTCCGTCGCCGAGTCCAACGAGCTGCGCGTGGACGCCGACTGCAGTTACATGCGTACGGGCGAGGGCCTGCACCGCTTCGTCGACCCGGTGGACCAGAAGGTCTATCTGCACAGCCAGTTCGAGACGGCCGACGCCCACCGCATGTACGCCTGTTTCGACCAGCCCGACCTCAAGGCCGCCTTCCAGCTCACCGTGCTCGCCCCGGGCGACTGGGAGGTCGTCTCCAACGCGGCCGCCGCCAAGGTGACGGAGCTGCCGGAGGAGAGCGGCAAGCACGGCGTGGTGCAGGCGGCCCGGCGCTGGGAGTTCCCGCCCACGCCGGTCATGTCCACCTACATCACCGCGCTGGTGGCCGGGCCGTACCACAAGGTGACCTCGGAGCACGATGGCATCCCGCTGGGCATCTACTGCCGGGCCTCGCTCGCCGAGCACCTCGACGCCGACAACATCCTCGAGGTCACCCGGCAGGGCTTCGACTTCTTCCACCGCGTGTTCGGGGTGCGCTACCCCTTCGGCAAGTACGACCAGCTCTTCGTGCCGGAGTTCAACGCCGGCGCCATGGAGAACGCGGGCTGCGTGACGTTCCTGGAGGACTACGTCTTCCGCTCCCGGGTCACCGACGCGGTGGTCGAGCGGCGCGCCGAGACGATCCTGCACGAGATGGCGCACATGTGGTTCGGCGACCTGGTCACCATGCGCTGGTGGGACGACCTGTGGCTGAACGAGTCGTTCGCCACCTACATGTCCGTGCTCGCCCAGGCCGAGGCCACGAGGTGGGGCACGCGCGCGTGGACGACGTTCGCGAACGTGGAGAAGGCCTGGGCCTACCGCCAGGACCAGCTCCCCTCGACGCACCCCATCGCCGCCGACATCCCCGACATGCAGGCGGTCGAGGTCAACTTCGACGGCATCACCTACGCCAAGGGCGCCTCGGTGCTCAAGCAGCTCGTGGCGTACGTGGGCCTGGACAACTTCCTGGCCGGCGTCCGCGACTACTTCGCCGAGCACGCCTGGGGCAACACCGAGCTGAAGGACCTGCTCACCGCGCTGGAGCGGACCTCGGGCCGCGACCTGTCCTCCTGGTCGAAGGAGTGGCTGGAGACCGCGTGGGTCAACACGCTGCGCCCGTCGTTCGAGGTGTCCGGAGGCCGGTTCACCAGCTTCGAGGTGCTGCAGGAGGCCCCGGCCGACTACCCGACCCTGCGCTCGCACCGGATCGCGATCGGCCTGTACTCCCTGGCCGACGGCGTGCTGACCCGGACCAAGCGCGTCGAGCTGGACGTGGTCGGCGCCCGCACGAACGTGGCCCAGCTCGTCGGCGAGGAGCAGCCCGACCTGGTGCTGCTCAACGACGACGACCTGACCTACGCCAAGATCCGCCTCGACGACGACTCGCTGCGGACGCTGGTCAACGGCGGCATCGCCCGGTTCACCGAGTCGCTGCCGAGGGCCCTGTGCTGGTCGGCGGCCTGGGACATGACCCGCGACGGCGAGATGTCCACGCGCGACTACGTCAAGCTGGTCATCTCGGGCGTGTCCACGGTCACCGACATCACGGTCCTGCAGGCCGTGCTGCGGCAGGCCCGCATGTCCGTGCAGCAGTACGCCGACCCGGCGTGGCGGGCGGAGGGCCTGTCTCTGCTGGCCGCCGAGCTGCGCTCGCTGCTCGGCTCGGCCGCACCGGGCTCGGACCTCCAGCTCGCCTTCCTGCAGGCGTTCGCCCCCGTGGCGACCTCGGCGGAGGACCTGGCGCTGCTGGAGGGCATCCTGGACGGCTCCGCGGTGCCCGAGGGGCTGACCGTGGACGCCGACCTGCGCTGGACGCTGGTGCACGCGCTGGTGGTCGGCGGCCGGCTGGCCGAGTCCGACATCGACGCCGAGCTGGAGCGGGACCCTACGGCGACGGGTGAGCGCTCGGCCGCGCTGTGCCGGGCCGCGATCCCGGACGCCGGGGCCAAGGCGGCCGCGTGGGAGCGGATCGTGGGCGGCCAGCTGGCCAACAGCATCGCCCGCACCACGATCGGCGGCTTCCAGGACCCGCACCACCCCGAGCTGCTCAGGCCGTACCGCGAGAAGTACTTCGCGGAGGTGGGGCGGATCTACCAGGAGTGGACGTTCGACCAGGCGTCGTCGTTCGCGGTGGGCTGCTTCCCCTCGCTGCTCATCGAGGCCGCGACCGTGCAGGCCGCGAACGACTTCCTGGCGGCGGAGAACCCGCCGCAGGCGCTGCGCCGGTTGATCCTCGAAGGCGCCGACGGCGTCAGCCGCGCCCTGCGCAACCAGGAGAAGGACGCCGCGTCCGCCTGACGTCTCCGTAGAAAGGCCCCCGCCACACCTGGCGGGGGCCTTTCGCGTTTCGCGGCGGTTTCCGGGTCTTGACAGCCAGGTGCCCTGGCGCGCCGCTCATGCGCGGCCTGTTCGTCGACCATCCCCGCGACCCGGGTATCTGGCGGCACCCGCTGCGGTACAAGCTCGGGGACGCGCTCCTCGTCGCTCCCGTGACGGAGCCCGGCAGGACGGAAGTGACGGTTTACCTGCCGGAAGGTGAGTGGATCGACGTCTGGACCGGAGCCGCGCTGCCCGGTGGCGGAGAGGTGATCCTGCCCGCCGCGCTCGACCGGCCGCCCGTCGTCTGCGCGGCGGGGCACTGGACGCGTCTCACCTCTGTCTTCACCGATTGAGCGTCTTGGCGCTGGCATCGCGGGCGCGGTGTTAGCCTCGGGGGCGTGCTAGGCGCGGGGACCACTCTCAGTGATCGCTACCTGCTGTCCGACCGCCTCGGCGGCGGCGGCATGGGCGAGGTGTGGCGTGCCGACGACACGGTTCTCGGGCGGGCCGTGGCGGTCAAGGTGCTCATGCCCGCCCTGACCGAAAACCCCACGTTCGCCCAGCGCTTCCAGAATGAGGCCAGGGCGATGGCCACGCTCAGGCATCCGGGCGTGGTCGACGTCTACGACTACGGCACCTGCGAGGTCGAAGGCCGCCAGGTGAGCTTCCTGGTCATGGAATACGTGCGGGGCGAGTCGCTCGACCGCGTGCTGCGGCGCGGCCCGCTCGGCTCCGAGGCCACCATGCGGCTGGTCGCGGAGGTCGGCGACGCGCTGGCCGCGGCCCACGCGCAGGGCATCGTGCACCGCGACGTCAAGTCGGCCAACCTCATGGTCAGGCCCGACGGCAGCGTGGCGCTCACCGACTTCGGCATCGCGCACTCCGTCTCCGCGGGTCATCTGACGACCACGGGCACGATGCTGTGCTCGGCCGGCTACTGCGCGCCCGAGATGGCCACGGCCAGCGACGTCACGCCCGCGGTCGACGTCTACGCCCTGGGCGTGGTGGGCTACGAGTGCCTGACCGGGAACCTGCCGTTCCAGGGCGACACGCCCGTACAGATCATCTTCAAGCACCTCAACTCCCCCGTCCCGCGCCTGCCCGACGACGTGCCGCCCGGGCCCCGGCAGGTGGTGACGCGGGCGCTGGAGAAGTCCCCCGACGCGCGCTGGCCGACCGCCGCGCTGATGGCCGAGGCCGCCCGCAAGGCCATCGCCGCGCCTGACACGCTGCCCGTGCCGCGCCGCCGCCGCACGACCCGGGTGGTGCTGACCGCGATCGTCGCCGTGGCGGTGTCCGCCGCCGTGGCCGGCTCCGTCTGGCTGCGGCCCACCGAGCCCGCCTCCAGCAACGAGGTCGAGCCATCGAGCAGTGTCATGGGCACCGTCGCCGAGGTCTCCCCCACGCCGCCGACGGCCGGCCGGCACACGACCCTGCCGCCGGTCAAGCGGAGCCCCGCCGCCCGGCCGACCCGCGCCACCCCGGTGCCGACGAGCCCCACCGCGACGGTCTCCGTCCCCACGCCGACCAAGACGGTCACGACTCCCACGCCGACCACGTCGGAGCCCGAGCCGCCGACCGAGCAGCCGACCTCCCCCGGCCCGGAGGAGCCGACGTCGGAGCCGACGGTCAGCGTCCCGCCCGGCGACATCCAGTGCATCCGGGCGCCGTGCCCGTGATCGCGTCCAGATCTTGAAGCTGTACGCCCTGGTGACCCGCTATGCCCGGGTCTCTCCCGTCATCAGCCGCTCGCCCATCATGAGAAAGTCATCGCGTGGACTCGACTCGTGACCTGCTCATCGCCCTTGCCCGCCGCTACGCCTTCGCCGATCTCGGCGCGCTCGCATCGGTCGCGGAGGTCGCCGAGGTGTGCGAGTTCGGGCAGCGGCTGCTCTCCCTCGACGCCGAAGACTTCGCCGCCGAGGCCAGGAGCGTGCCGGCCGACCTGCGGCGGCAGGCGCGGGCCTGCCACATGCCGCAGACGCCGCGCGAGCAGCCTCGGGGCGCGCTGGAGTCGCTGCGGCCCGCGTACGGGCTGCTGCTCGAAGTGATCGCCGTGCGGTGGCACCGGCGCGAGCTGAGCCCGATGATCGCCGCGGTGCACATCGCCAGCGAATACCTGCCGCTGCTGGCCTTCGAGCCGCAGCTCGGCCATGCGGGCGATCCGGCGCGGTGGCCGGCCGGGCTGAGCGCGGCCGGGAGCAGGTTCGGCGTGATCGGCGACCGGGAGTGTGACCACACCAAGTCCGAGCAGTCCGCCACGAACAGGACGCTGCGGGTGTCGGTGGAGCCGGCCGAGGGATGGCGGGCGTACTTCGACCGGCAGCACAGCCAGGTGGCGGGCGCGCTCGGCGTGTGCGTGGCCACCTGCCGCAACCCGTGCACGGCCATGGACTGGGTGGCGCCCGAGCCCCGCGCCGACCTGCAGCTGCGGGCGCGCACGGCGCTGGCCTTCGCCGAGACCCCGCTCGTACGGCTGCGCCACGCGGCGCCCGTGGGCCACGGCTTCGGCGTGCCGTCGCCCGAGGAGGTGCTCGACGCTTGGGAGCGCAGCCGGGCGGTGCTCGACAAGAGCGCCGTGGGGTCGGCGGCGCTGAAGGACGACGGGTTCCCGCTGCCCGGGCTGCCGGCGCTGTTCTCGGCCGTCGCCGACGCGCCGATCGCGCCCGCGACCCTGCTGGACGGGGTCAGCGAGCACATCGTCGGCCTGCTCGAAGCCCGCTGACGCCGGTCAGCGGCGGGCGGTGGCCTGTTCGCCGAGGGCGGCGATGCCGTACAGCAGCCCGCCCACCAGGTCTCCGACGCTGAACGCGGTCGCCATCGACATCCCGGTCAGCCGGCACGCGCTGTCGGTGAGCCGCCGCCTGGCGCGCTCCCCCGTCACGATCTCCAGCGCCCGGCCCGCGATGTCCACGAACACCACCACGGCGTCGTCGGCCTCCTCGCCCAGGGCGGCGTGCAGGCGCTCGGCGAAGTGCCGCCGGCTGCCCACCGGTTCTCCGAGGAACACGCCGAACCGCAGCCCGCTGCGCCGCTCGGCGGTGTGCAGGGCCTGCCTGACGTCGTCGGCCTGTGCGGCGGTCAGTCCGCGCATCGCCACCTCACCATCCCGCCGACGCGCCGCCGACGTGCCTGCCCGGCTCCGCCGTCTCGGCCGCGGCCACCCAGTCGTGCTCGGGCACCTCCGCCCAGTGCGCGACCCGGTCGGCCAGCACCAGCCCTGAGGTGCTCACGCCGCGCTCGCTCCTGGACGGGCCGCCCAGCCACACCGGCCCGGACTCGATCCGGCGCTGCGCGCTGCGACCCGGCAGCATGACCAGCAGGCTGATCAGCACGAACAGCCCGAAGGACACTCCGATGAGAAAGAGCAGGATCTCCGCTGCGCTGTTCACACCAAGAACGTAAACCCCGTTGGGCGGTCCGGCCAGACCCGTCTACGGGTGTCCGCCGGACCTGTCCGGGAATGTCCGTCGGCAAGATCCGGCAAAGTCTCCGGCGTGACAGGCGGCCCGATCGGCATCTCCTATAACGCGCTAAGATCGTTTTCCGGGGAAGCTGGGCCTTCGCCTCTCTAGAGAGGGAACGAAAGACATACCCCGAAAACATGAGTGGAACACGATGAGCTGGGCCATAAAACTATGGACAGGTCAACACTAGGAATCCTTAAGATTCCCGAGCTACGGTGAGTTACGTGGACTCCGACATCCAGCGAGAAGACGGTCACAACGCGTCACCTATCTGGGTGAGCGACCGGCCAGAAAGCGAGCAGACCGCCGCCGCGAAGCCTTCGGCGCCCACCTCCACGTACGCGCCCGTCGAGCGCGCGTCCGTGCGCAGCCTGCTCCAGCAGCCACGCTTTCGCCGCCTGCGCAACCGCGCGATCCTGGCGGCGGCCGTCGGCGTGGTCGTGGGCTTCCTCGTGGGCGACTGGCGAGTGGGGGTGACCGCGGGTGTGATCGCGGGCATCCTGGAGGCGGTCTACCGTGCGCGCTCCAATTCGTCCGTGCCCGCGTGGCGGCGGACGTCCGTGGCTGAGCGCCGCACCGAAGCGCAGCTGCGCAAGCTTGAACGCAGCGGCTACCGCACGCTGCACGCCAGGGCGATCCCGGGCAGCGAGGCCCAGATCGACCACCTCGTGGTGGGCCCGACAGGCGTGTACGCGGTCGACTCCGAGAAGTGGGACAAGCGCCTTCCCGTCCGCGTGCAGATGGGCAAGAAGCTGTTCCACGGCCCCTTCGACATGAAACCCCGCCTCACCGAGGCGAAGTGGGAGGCCTCGCAGGCCAGCGAGCTGATCACCAAGGCGTTCGGCCGCGAGATCTCCGTGGTGCCCTCGCTCGCCATCTACGGCCCTCCGGTGCCGTGGAAGATCATGACCATTCGCGGCGTGGACGTCTACCAGGGCGACCGCGCGCGCAAGTGGATCACCAAGCGGGAGCGGGCGCTGACCGACGGCGAGATCGACCGCATCTTCGACATCGCCGCCCAGGTGCTGCCGGCCCGCTACGGCGAGGGCTGAGCGAGCGCCTCACGCCTCCCACGAACGGGCCGCCAGCCGTACGCCGAAGTCGTCGAGGCCGGCGGCCAGCTCCTCACTCGGCGGCAGCGACTGCGGGAGCCGCGAGTAGAGCGCGGTGCCGAACCCGGCGATGCGCACGATGCGGTCGATCAGTGCCTCCTTGTCGCGCGGCCACGGGAACGACGGCTGGGCGATCAGCAGGGAGACGCAGCCGTGCACGGCCGACCAGAGGCCCAGCGCGAGCTCCTCGGGGTCGCCTTCGAGCACCCGGGTCTCCACGCAGGCCGTGACCACGCTCACCATGTGCCGGAATGCCTGCGCGGCGGCGGGCGGCACCCCCGGCGTCGCCGACGGGCGCAGCATCAGCACCCGGTACTGCACGGGATGGTCGAGGGCGAACCTGGCGTACGCGCGCCCGCACCGGCCCAGGGCGAGGAAGGGGTCGCCGCCGAGGTTGTCGGTGAAGAGCCGGCCCAGCTCGTCCCAGACGCGCAGGCAGACCGCCTCGACGAGGGCCTCCTTGTCGGCGAAGTGCAGGTAGACCGACGGTGTGGACACCCCCGCCCGCAGGGCGACCGCGCGCAGCGTGAGCGCGTCCTCGGTGCCCGACTCGGCCAGCAGGTCCTCGGCCGCGCGCAGGATCTCCTCCCGTAGCAGCAGTCCCGCTCCGCGCCTGGCGCGTACGCGTCTGGTGGTCATGGAACTCAGGTTGACGCCGTCAGGTTAACGATGTCAATCTGAGCTCCGGCGGAAGGAATTACGAAAAATGGGGACTTTTCGCGAAGCGACCGCGCTCACCGTCCGGGGCGACGGCGAGTTCGGGGCCGTGCTGGACGCCCAGTGGAGCGTCGGGACCCGGCTGCACGGCGGCTACCTGCTGGCCGTCCTGGGCCGGGCCGCCTGCGAGAGCGCGGCGGGCGCCGGGCATCCGCACGTGTCGGCCGTGAGCGGGTCCTTCATCGAGCCTCCCGAGCCGGGCGAGGCCGTGGCGCGGGTCGAGACGCTGCGGGTGGGCAGGAGCGTGGCCCAGGTCAGGGCCGCGCTGGTGCAGCAGGGCAGGACGCGGGTCGAGGCGCACATCACGCTCGGCCTGCTGGACGACTCCGGCCCCTGGTGGTCGGCGCACGAGCCGGTGGCGCTGCCGCCCGAGCAGGACTGCCTCCTGGTGCCCGTCGATCCCCCTGGCGCCGGGTTCTCCGTGCCGCTGATGGCCGTGGTCGAGGAGCGCATCGACCCGGACCATCTGGCCTTCGCCTTCGGCTCCCCCTCCATGCGCGGCCTGGTCGCGACCTGGCAGCGGCTGGCCGACGGCTCGGACTGGGACCCGCTGAGCCTGCTGGTGGCGCTCGACCCGGTGCCACCGGTCTCGTTCGACCTGGGGTTGTCGGGGTGGGTGCCGACCATCCAGCTCTCCGCGTACATCCGCAGGCTTCCGGCCCCCGGCCCGATCAGGGTCCGGCTGACGGCCACGGACGTCGGAGGCGACCGGATGGACGAGGTGGCCCACGTGTGGGACGACAAGGGCCGGCTGGTGGCCCAGGCGACCCAGCTCGCCGCCGTGCGCCTGCCTGCCTAGCGATCCGCCGCACGAGTGCCCGCTTGGCGGGTTGACGGATTCGGTCGCGGCACGATCCGGTAACCAAGCGTCCGAAGCGTGGACGGACGTCTCAGTTACCGGGCGGTGGCCGTAACATGTGAAGACTCGCTAGCGATGGGAGACGCCCAATGCCCGCCCTCAGGTCACGTACAGTCACCCACGGCAGGAATATGGCCGGTGCCCGGGCCCTGCTCCGGGCGACCGGCGTAGCCGGGAGCGACTTCGGCAAGCCCATTATCGCCGTGGCCAACAGCTTCACCCAGTTCGTGCCGGGTCATGTGCATCTGCGCGAGGTGGGCGACGTGGTGTCCGCCGCGATCCGGGAGGCGGGGGCCATCCCCCGCGAGTTCAACACGATCGCGGTCGACGACGGCATCGCCATGGGCCACGGCGGCATGCTCTACTCGCTGCCGTCGCGCGAGCTGATCGCCGACGCCGTCGAATACATGGTCGAGGCCCACTGCGCCGACGCGCTGATCTGCGTCTCCAACTGTGACAAGATCACGCCGGGCATGCTGCTGGCCGCGTTCAGGCTCAACATCCCGACGATCTTCGTCTCCGGCGGGCCGATGGAGGCGGGCAAGACGCCCGGCAAGAAGCTCGACCTGATCGACCCGATGATCGCCTCCGCCGACGACTCCGTCTCCGACGCCGAGCTGCTGGAGATGGAGGAGAACGCCTGCCCGACCTGCGGCTCCTGCTCGGGCATGTTCACCGCCAACTCGATGAACTGCCTCGCCGAGGCCATCGGCCTGGCCCTGCCGGGCAACGGCACGATCCTGGCCACGCACAAGGCGCGCAAGAAGCTCTTCGAGGACGCGGGCCGGCAGCTCGTGGAGATCACCCGCCGCTACTACGAGGACGGCGACGAGTCGGTGCTGCCGCGCTCGATCGCCACCCGTGAGGCGTTCGAGAACGCGATGACGCTCGACGTGGCGATGGGCGGCTCGACCAACACGATCCTGCACATCCTGGCCGCGGCCCGCGAGGCCCAGGTGGACTTCGGGCTCAAGGAGATCAACGAGATCTCGCTGCGGGTGCCGTGCGTGTGCAAGGTCGCCCCCGCGACGAACAAGTACCACATCGAGGACGTCCACCGCGCCGGCGGCATCCCGGCCATCCTGGGCGAGCTCGATCGGGGCGGGCTGCTGCACCGCGACGTGCCCACCGTGAACGGCGGCACCCTGGGCGACATGCTGGCCTCCTGGGACGTCCGCTCGCCGACGGCGCTGCCGGAGGCCGTGGAGCTGTGGCACGCGGCGCCGGGCAACGTGCGCACGGTCAAGGCGTACTCACAGGACAACCGCTGGGATTCCCTCGACGTCGACCGCGCGGACGGGTGCATCCGCGACATGGAGCACGCCTACACCGCGGACGGCGGCCTGGCCGTCCTCTACGGCAACATCTCGCGTGACGGCGCGGTGGTGAAGACGGCCGGGGTCGACGAGTCGATCTGGAAGTTCAGCGGGCCCGCGGTGGTGTTCGAGTCGCAGGAGCAGGCCGTCGAGGGCATCCTCGGCGGGCGGGTCAAGGCCGGCGACGTCGTGGTCATCCGCTACGAGGGCCCCAAGGGCGGGCCCGGCATGCAGGAGATGCTCTACCCGACCTCCTTCCTCAAGGGCAAGGGGCTAGGCAAGGTGTGCGCGCTCGTCACCGACGGCCGCTTCTCCGGCGGCACCTCCGGCCTGTCGATCGGCCACGCCTCACCCGAGGCGGCCGAGGGCGGCGCGATCGCGCTGGTCGAGGACGGCGACCTCATCGACATCGACATCCCCGGCCGCAAGCTGGAGCTGCGGGTCCCCGAGGCCGAGCTGGCGGCGCGGCGCGAGCGGCTGCTGGCGGACCTGGGCGGCTACCGCCCGCGCGACCGCAACCGGCCGGTGAGCGTGGCGCTGCAGGCGTACGCGGCGATGACGACGTCCGCCTCCACGGGCGCCTCGCGCGACCTGACCCAGCTCTCGCGCTAGCAGACGGCGGTCTGTGCGGCAGGTGAGAACACCCTTGCCTGCCGCACAGGTTTTCGAAAATTGTCGGTGGTCGTCCCTAATATTGGGGTATGACGACAGTCGTGAAGCACGATACTCGCCCGCTGACGACCGCCGAGATCGCCGCCCTCGCCCTCTCCCTCGCCCACCTCGGAGCAGGACCCCAGGCCGTCACCGCCAGGCGCGGCCTGCAGCACGCACTCGAGCACCTTGAGCTCGACGACGACGTCATCGCCACCACGCTCGAAACCCTCACCGAGCCGCTGCCGCTGGAGGTCGCCTCCAGGGCCAGGCTGATGGCCGACGCCATCACCAGCCGGCTCATGATCCGCCTGCACTACCGCGACGCCTCCGGCCACATCACCGCGCGCGACGTCGAGCCGGTGACGTGCCTGGTCCACCGCGAATACTGGTATCTGGTCGGCGTGTGCAGGATGCGCCGGGCGATCAGGGCGTTCAGGTTCGACCGGATCATCGCGGTCGAGCCCACGCTCACGCCGTCCCGCCCGCATCTGGCCGACCGGTTCCTGCCGTTCCAGCGCCGCAGGCGCAGCCGGGCCGCGTAGGAAACTGGCCGAAGTTTGACCGGCGCCACCCCCGCCCGTTGGGGTGGCGGCTGGCAGGCTCCCGCACATGCGCGTTCGGGGGCTCTCGCTCATCGTCACCCTCCTGCTGGTCACGCCCGGCTGCGGCGCCGGCGCCACGGCGCCGCGCCCGGTCCCCGCGCCCCAGCAGAGACCGGACGGGGCGGTCGTCGGGAACGCCCTGCCACCACGGGCGCAGGGCGCGCTCGACCAGGCGCTGGAACGCTACCTGCGCGGGCGTCCCGGGCGGGCGGCGCTGGCCGTCTATGACCGTACGACCGGCGCCCGCTACTCCTTCCGGGAGCGGCCGGCGTTCATGCTGGCCAGCGTGGCCAAGGTGGACATCCTGCTGGCGTTCCTGCTGGGCAAGCAGCGCGAGCGGCGGCCGTTGAACGCGTACGAGCGCGCGCTGGCCTCCCGCATGATCCGCTACAGCGACAACGACTGCGCGCACGAGCTCTACCTGACCATCGGCGGCCAGGACGGGCTGGCCAGGATGCTGCGCAGAGTGGGCGTCGAGCACACGCGGCCGGGCCCGGGGCTCTCGTGGGGCGCCACCATGAGCGGGCCGTCCGACCAGGTGAAGGTGCTGGAGCAGCTCACCGACCCTGAGGGGCCCGTGTCGGCCGGCAACCGGCGCTACGCCCTGCAGCTCATGTCGTCCGTGCGGCCCTCGCAGGCGTGGGGCGTCAGCGCGGCGGCGGCCGAGGGCGTGACCGCGCTCAAGAACGGGTGGCTGCCGGCGGAGGTGCACGACGGGCTGTGGACGGTCAACAGCGTGGGGCGGCTGGACGTGCGCGGGCACGAGCTGCTGATCGCGGTGCTGTCGGAGCGCAGCCCGGACATGGAGACGGGGATCGCCACCGTGGAGCGGCTCGCCCGGCTGGCGGTTCGTGCGCTGACCCGAGCCCACCCGGCCGCCGGAACCGCCGTGGCGGCCCGGCCGCGTGGTTGAACCCCGCACGGGCGGAGAGCCGAGCGGTCAGGAGCAGCGCGGTCCAAGAGCGGCGCTTCTGGACCGGTGCTCTCGGGAGCAGCGGGTCAGGAGCAGCAGCCTCCGCCGCAGCAGCCGCCACCGCCGCCACCGCTCGCCCGGGGGGCGGCGGCGCTGCCGGTCATGGACACCGTGGACAGCAGCTTCACCGTGTCGGCATGCCCGTCGGGGCAGGTCGCCGGGTCGTCGGAGGCCGACATGGGACGGGAGACCTCGAAGGTGGAGCCGCAGGCGCGGCAGCGGAAGTCGTATCGCGGCATGACCTAAGCGTATCCGCAGACTCCGCTGACCGCTGCGGCCCGTCGGGCGCCACCCTGCCTAGGCGCGTTGACCGTAGGTGAGGTGGGCGTAGTCGGACACGGCCTCGTAGCCGATCGCCTGGTAGATGGCGTTGCTCGTCGGGTTGCCCAGGTCGGTGAAGAGCACGACCTGCTCGCAACGCTCCGCCAGGCCGACCTGGCTGGCGTGGGCCGTGACGGCGGCGCCGTACCCGCGCCTGCGGCAGGAGGGCGGCGTGTAGACAGGACCGATGCGGCAGACGCCGCCCGCCGGGAGGGAGAGCGCGGCCAGCGAGACCGGCGCCCCGTCCGCCTCCCACACGAACAACTCGCGCCCCGCCAGTCGCTGCGCCACCCGCTGGGCAACGTCGTCGGACTCGCCGAGCCCCACCTCGGCGCCGAACGCCTGGTACCAGCTCACCAGCAGCGGGTAGTCGGCGGGCACGGCCTGCCTGCCGTGACCGGGCACGTCGGGGATGTGGAGTGTGCCGAGGCGGTAGAGCCGTTCGGACACCGCTCTCCGGGGCGGCCCGAGCAGCCGGATGACCTCCGCGGTCAGCTCCAGGCGCCCCACGACCGCGGGCAGGTCGCCGCCGAGCGCCTCCACGAGCGGCGCGACGGCCTCGACGGGCATGCCGGCCAGCCCGACGGGGTGCGGCGGAGTACGGAAAGCCGCCCCGCGAACTTCCCCGTCCACTGTCCACCAGCCGAAGACCGGGTTCTTCGCGGGCATGCCCGCCCGCAGGTTGGCCAGGATGGTCAGCGCGACGGTGTTGTGCACCGGGTCGCCGAGCAGAAAGGGCTCGGCGACCGCGGCGTACTCCTCAGCGTCCTGGGTTAAGGTCCACATGCCTGTTCATGGTGTCAGGCGGCGGAGTCCCGGTATACGGGGCCCGTGATCAGGCCGCTGCCTCAAGGTAGGGCGCCCACTGGGGGTCGCCGACGAGCGACGCGCCGATGAGCCGCCAGTGGGCGCCCCGTGGCACGGCCGGGCTGACGCGCAGCGTCCACCCGAGCTCCTCCAGGTATTTGTCGGCCTTCCGGTGATTGCACGTCGTGCACGAGGCGACGCAGTTTTCCCAGGTGTGGGTGCCGCCCCTGGACCGCGGGACGACGTGATCGATGGTCTCGGCCTTCATCCCGCAGTAGGCGCAACGGAAGTCGTCGCGCCGCATGAGAGCGGCCCTGGTCAGGGGTATGCGCGACCGGTACGGGATCCGGACATATCTCCGCAACCTGATCACCGAGGGCACGTCCAGCGTGCATGTCGCGGAGCGCAGCACCGCGCCCCGGCCGTCACGGTGGACGACGTCGGCCTTCTCCCGCAGGACGAGCACGATGGCGCGGTGCAGGGAAAGGGTGGTCAGGGGTTCGTAGGTGGCGTTAAGCAGCAGGACTTGGCGCGTCATCGGGCCTCTCCCTGCTGCACGCGTATCAAAGGGGACATGCCGCAGCATGTCCCGCCTGTCGGCCCCTCCTGGGGCACTTGTGCTTCCGTCACGTGGACCTCCGCCGGACGGTCCAGCGGATGGTCACCACGGCACCGTCCTGTCACCAAGTCTGGCGTTTGCACCGTGGTCCCCGCCACCCCAAAACCGGCAGCCGGAATGACTAGAGGGACGCACGATACGTTTTATGCCCGCTTCACCAGCGCTTTACGCATCCACGTTGGCAGTAGGGTTCCTGCATGACGCGAGAGCCTTACCCGACCGCACGCCGCGAGAGCACCGTCGACATCTTGCACGAAACACCCGTGTCAGATCCTTATCGATGGCTCGAGGATCCCGACAGTCCCGAGACGAAGGGCTGGCTGCTCGGTCAGGCCGAGCTGTTCAGAAACGGTCGGGGGACTCAGCGGTTCAAGAGCCGCATCGCGGAGCTGCTCAGGTCCGGCTCGGTGGGCACGCCGGCCTGGCGGGGCGGGCGCCACTTCTTCAGCCGGCGCACGCCCGACCAGGAGCACGCCGTCTACTACGTCGTCGAGCCCGACGGCACCGAGCGCGCGCTGGTCGACCCCATGCAGATCGACCCCTCCGGGCTGACCACGCTCGACGCGGTGCAGCCCGACAAGGAGGGGCGGCTGCTCGCGTACCAGATCTCCGTGGGCGGCGACGAGGAGTCGGTCCTCTACGTCATGGACGTCGCCACGGGCGTGCGCGTCGAGGGCCCGATCGATCGCTGCCGCTACTCCCCCATCGCGTGGCTGCCCGGCGGGGAGGCCTTCTACTACGTACGCCGCCTGCCGAGCACCGAGGTGCCGGAGAACGAGACGCAGTTCCACCGCCGCGTCTACCTCCACCGCGTCGGCACCTCGACCGAGGACGACGTGATGATCTTCGGGCATGGCCTGAAGATGACGAACTACTACGGCGTCTCGGTCTCGCGTGACGGCCGCTGGCTGCAGGTGTCGGCGCACGAGGGCACGGCGCCGCGCAACGACCTCTGGGTGGCCGACCTGACCGAGTCGCCGATCGAGCGGCCGGCGCTGACGGTCGTACAGGAGGGCCTGGACGCGCAGTCCGGGCTCGTGTTCGGCCGCGACGGCAAGCTCTACGTGCACACCGACCTCAACGCGCCCCGGGCCAGGGTGTGCGTCGCCGACCCGGCCGAGCCTGGCTACGAGACCTGGCGCGACCTGATCCCCGAGGACCCCGAGGCGGTGCTGAGCGACTTCGCGATCCTCGACGACCTGGAGCGCCCGGTACTGCTGGTGGGCTGGACCCGCCACGCGATCAGCGAGATCACCGTGCACGACCTGGCGACCGGCGAACGCCTCGGCGAGGTGCCCACCCCGGGCCTGGGCACGATCGGCGGCATCTCCGAGCGGCCCGAGGGCGGTCACGAGGCGTGGTTCGGCTACACCGACAACACCACGCCCCCGACGATCCAGCGTTACGACGCCAGGACGGGCGAGACCACGCTCTGGGCGGCCTCGCCCGGCGCGGTCGAGGTGCCTGAGGTGCGCACCTCGCAGGTCGTCTACCGGTCCAAGGACGGCACCGACGTCCGCATGCTGATCATCTCTCCCGCCGACGACACGCCCGGCCCCCGGCCGACGATCCTGTACGGCTACGGCGGCTTCGGCCTGTCGATGACCCCCGGCTACTCCGCCTCGATCCTGTCCTGGGTGGAGGCGGGCGGCGTCTACGCGATCGCCAACCTGCGCGGGGGCGGCGAGGAGGGCGAGGACTGGCACCGGGCGGGCATGCTCGGCAACAAGCAGAACGTCTTCGACGACTTCCACGCCGCCGCCGAGCACCTCATCGCCACCGGCGTGACGACGGCCGCGCAGCTCGGCATCTCCGGCGGCTCCAACGGCGGCCTGCTGGTGGGCGCGGCGCTGACGCAGCGCCCCGAGCTGTACGCCGCCGTCGTGTGCTCCGCGCCGCTGCTCGACATGATCAGGTACGAGCAGTTCGGGCTCGGCGCCACCTGGAACGTCGAGTACGGCTCCGCCGAGGACCCCGAGGGATTCGGCTGGCTGCTGGGCTACTCGCCCTACCACGCGGTCAAGGAGGCGGTGTCGTACCCCGCGACGCTGTTCACCGTCTTCCAGTCCGACACGCGCGTGCACCCGATGCACGCGTGGAAGATGTGCGCGGCGCTGCAGCACGCCTCGGCGTCGGACCGGCCGGTGCTGCTGCGCAACGAGACCGAAGTCGGCCACGGTGCCCGCTCGGTGAGCAGAAGTGTCGACCTGTCGGCCGACACGCTCACCTTCCTGGCGCGGCACACCGGCCTATAGTCTCGAAAATGTGAGCACCCTGGGGTTGGCCATGGTCGAGGCCGACCCCAGCGCTGCGCTGCGGCCCTATGTGACGCGGCTGTGCGCCTACCGCGAGCACTACGGCTCCCCGGTGACCCGGTCGGAGATGGCATTGCCGGGAGCCGTGCTCATCCTCGCGTTCGGCTCGCCGATGGAGGTGGCGGGGAAGCCGGTCACGGCGTTCTCCGGCGGTCTCGGCGACCGTTTCACCATCACCCGCACCATGGGGCCGACGGAGGGTGTGGAGGTGCTGCTCACGCCGTTCGGGGCCAGGAGGCTCTACGGCGTGCCGCTGCGGCACCTGACCAACCTGACCGTGCCGCTCGCCGACCTGCTCGGCCCCTGGGCCGACATGGCGGTGGGCAGGCTGGCCGAGACGCCGTCGTGGCAGGACCGGCTGGCGCTGACCGACCGGCTGCTGGCCGCGCGCATCCGGCAGGGGCCCGCGATCGGCCCCGAGCTGCCGTGGGCGTGGGCGCGGCTGCTGGAGTCCGGCGGCCGCGTGGGCGTGTCGTCGCTGGCGTCGTCGCTCGGCTGGAGCCATCGCCATCTCGTCTCGCGCTTCCACGACCAGATCGGGCTCTCGCCGAAGACGGCCGCGCGGGTGATCCGGTTCGGGCGGGCGGTACGGCTGCTGCAGTCGGGCACGCCCATCGCGCGGGCGGCGGCCGACTGCGGCTTCTACGACCAGGCGCACATGAACCGGGAGTTCCGGCTGCTGGGCGGCACGACGCCAGGTCAGATTTTTCCAAGACCCCTGGACGCGCCCCAGGCATCCTGAGCTTCATGAAGCGAACCGTTTACGCACTCGCCCGCTACCAGAACTGCCAGGCCGCGCTGGACTTCCTGACCAGCGCGTTCGGGTTCCGGGTGCACGAGGCGAGCAAGAACGACGACGGCGTGGTCAACCACGCGGAGCTGCTGGTCGGGGACGACCTGATCATGATCGGCGAGGGCCGGCCCGGCGGGCCCGGAATCTACGTCGCGGTGGACGACGTCGACGCCCACCACGACCGGGCCAGGGCGGCGGGGGCCGAGGTCACCATGGGGCTGACGGAGCAGCCTTATGGGTCGCGCGAATACGCCTGCAAGGATCCGGAGGGGAATTCCTGGTTCTTCGGCACGTACCGGCCTTGAGGCCGGGCGACCACGGAGGCGCCCCCGACCCTCGGCCCCGCACTCTCAATCCCCGGCTCCCGACCCTGGGCTCCCGGCCCTGGCTCCGCGCTCCCGGCCCCAGGCTTGGGGCTTCCGGGCTCGCAGCTTCCGGGCTCGCAGCTTCCGGGCTCGCAGCTTCCGGGCTCGCTCACACCGGGGCGAGCGCCCCCTGGGCTGCCTGGACCGGATGACGCCGTGACGGCGGCTGGCCGGGTCGCTCGGAGCGCGGCCGATCCGCCGACCTGGACTTGCGAGCGACCGGTCTGAGCTGCTGGTCAGCCTGGTGTCTCCGCGGCTTGGAGCGTGCCTGTGGGCGTCTCTGGGGGCTCAGCCGAAGGCGTGGTCTGAGGGCGTAGCCTGCGGCGTCTCTGGAGGCACGTCTGGAGGCGTCGCCCAGGGCGTATCTGTGGGCACAGCCGAGGGCGCGCCTGGGGCCGCGTCCGGGGGCGTGTCCGGGGGTGCGTCTGAAGGCTTTGCCGGGGGTGCGTCTGAAGGCTTCGCCGGGGCTGGGGCGGCTGCTGGGGCC